>JBJTLY010000040.1:0-22587 GCA_046063275.1 Novosphingobium sp.
CGTGGCGAAACCCTTGCGCAAATCGATGGAACTGCTGCGCCAGGTCCATCTGGCCGACAAGCACAACGCCTATGCCCGCACGCTCTCGGGCGGGATGAAGCGCCGCCTGCTGATCGCCAAGGCCCTGGTCCACACCCCGCCGGTGATCGTGCTCGACGAGCCGACGGCCGGGGTCGATGTCGAACTGCGCCGCCAGCTGTGGGAACTGGTCAGCGAACTCAACGCGGGCGGGGTTACCGTGGTGCTCACCACGCATTACCTCGAAGAGGCGGAAGAGCTGTGCGACCGCATCGCGATCATCAACCACGGCAAGCTGATCGCCAACAAACCGACCCGCGAACTGGTTGAAATGGCGCGCGAAAAGATCGTGGTGCTGACGCTCGACCAGGACGTTGCCAAGCTCCCCACCAGCCCCGCTTTCGTGAAGTGCGTATCGGCGGGCGAGCGCACGATCGAGATCACTTACGACAAGGACAAGACCAACGCCGGCGAAGTGCTCGGCGAGGTGCAGAAGCAGGGATTGTCCATCGTCGACGTGACCACGCGCGAGGCTGATCTTGAGGACGTGTTCGTCACGCTGACCTCGGCGGCCAAAGAAGCGGCGTGATGCAACAAGGAAATCCCCCTCCCGCTTGCGGGAGGGGTTAGGGGTGGGCCAGTGAGAGGTCAGGGCAAGTTCCGTGATCGCAACACTGTCCGCGCCCAGCAGTTGCGCAATGCGGCTACACCAGCCGAACGCCTGCTCTGGCAATACCTCTCGCGGTCACAGCTTGGCGCGAAGTTCAGTCGGCAAATGCCAGTCGGGCCATTCTTTGCCGATTTCCTGTGTCGCGAACAGATGCTGATAATCGAGCTGGACGGCTTTTCGCACGACATCGCGCCCGAGAAGGACATTTACCGCGATAGATATCTGAACGAGGCCGGATACCGCGTATTACGCTTCACAAATGCCGAGGTCCTCGGCAATGTCGAAGGCGTGATTTTCGAAATTCAGCGCACCTTGCTAGAAGGGCCCACCCCCGACCCCTCCCGCAAGCGGGAGGGGGGAAGTTGAACCACGACGTCATCATCGTCGGCTCGGGTGCCGCCGGCCTCACTGCGGCGCTCGCACTGGCCGAGAAGTGCAAGGTGCTGATCCTCGCCAAGGGTGAGCTGACCGGCGGGTCGACTGCCTGGGCGCAGGGCGGGATCGCTGCGGTGCTCGATGCTGGAGATACTTTCGAGAACCACATCCGCGACACCATGGTTGCAGGCGCCGGTCTCAACCGGCTCGAGACGGTCGAATTTGTGATCGAGCGCGCGCCGCACGCGATCCAGCGGCTGATCGATCTGGGTGTGCCGTTCAATCATGAAGGTGAGGCGCTGCACCTGACCCGCGAGGGTGGGCATTCGCACCGCCGCATCGTTCACGTTGCCGATGCAACCGGGTGGGCGGTGCAGGAAGCGCTGCTGCGGGCGGCCGAGGCCAATCCCAACATCACCATGCTGCCGCATCAGGCCTGCATCGATCTGATCACCGGCAAGCACGAGGAGCGCTATTCGGGCTCGGGCCGGGTCTGGGGGGTCTACGCTCTCAACGAGCAGACAGGGAAAGTCGAGGCGCACACCGCGCGAGCGACCATTCTCGCCACCGGCGGCGCGGGCCGGGTCTACCAATTCTCGACCGCCCCCAGGGGAGCCACCGGCGACGGCATCGCGATGGCCTGGCGCGCCGGGGCGAGGGTGGGCAACATGGAAATGATGCAGTTCCACCCGACCTGCCTCTACAACCTTGAGGTCAAGAACTTCCTGATCACCGAGGCGGTGCGCGGTGAAGGCGGGCGGCTGATCAACCCCAAGACCGGCCACCGCTACATGCCCGATTACGACGAGCGCGCCGAACTCGCCCCGCGCGATATCGTGGCGCGCGCCAACGACGCCGAGATCAAGCGCGACGGGCTCGATTACGTTCACCTCGACATCAGCCACCAGCAGCCCGAATTCGTCCGCGAACACTTCCCCAACATCTACGAAAAGCTGATCGGCCTCGGCATCGACATGACCAAGCAGCCGATCCCGGTGGTCCCGGCGCAGCATTACACCTGCGGCGGGATCATGATCGATCTGGCGGGCCGAACCGACCTTCCCGGGCTCTATGCCGCGGGCGAATGCACCGAAAGCGGTCTGCACGGGGCCAACCGCCTTGCCTCCAACTCGCTGCTCGAATGCTTCGTCTTCGGCGAAGCAGCGGCGGCGGATATCCTGGCCCGGTGGGACAGCTTCGACATGCCACCGCCGGTGCGTCCGTGGGATGCCAGCCGCGTCACCGATTCGGATGAGGAGGTGATCATCAAGCAGAACTGGACCGAAATCCGACGCTTCATGTGGAACTACGTCGGCATCGTGCGCACCACCAAACGGCTCGAACGCGCGGCGCACCGCATCGCGATGATGTTCGGCGAGGTCGAGGACTACTACGGCCATTTCCGCGTCTCGACCGACCTGATCGAACTGCGCAACCTGTTGCAATGCGCCGACCTGATTGTGCGCTCGGCACTCGCCCGGCACGAAAGCCGGGGCCTGCATTACACGCTCGACTACCCCAAGATGCTCACCGTGGCCAAGGACACCGTGCTGGTTCCCTGAGGGGCGACAACCAAGTTTGCGCGCTAATTCAAAAGTTGCTTGAATTCATCACCAGTTTTCCCAGGCGATGGAAAGCAAATGAACATGTTGCCGCACCACGCGCGGAAACGAATCGCACGCTTTCCGTCAGCTGATGGGGCATCAAGCGTTACGACATATGCCAGGCTGACATTGGCAGATACCGGCCCATCAGTGAGCAGCAGTGTGTCAGTGTCACGGATCAACGGAAAAGCGCTTTTTTCCTGAACCCACTTGCGCACCCTGGCCCATTTGTCATCGCAATCGGCTCCTTGCATGCATGAGGCAATCGGTTTTGCTTTTTTCGCAATTTTGGCGATTTCCTTGTCAGGAATGTTTTTCGCCGCCTTAAGGTTAGCTTCAACATCGCCGGGTACTACGCAATATGGCTTAACAACGGGGGCAGAGGCTCCAGCTGGAATAAGTTCGATGCTTATTGGCTTCCAATCGGAGGTTTGCTTAAAGTCTACGAGATAATATCCGATGTGCTTTCCGGCTGCATCAGTGACTTCCCACGCACCCCGCGCATTCGCGCCAAACCCACCCACCATCAGAACGATTGGAATCTTGACCAGAAGATTTCCGCTGTTGTAAGCAAATGGATCGGTTACAGTCTGATTTCGTATCAGAAATTCAACACCACCATTTACCCAGCGCGATTTCTTCGATCCGTCAAAAACTGATGAGAGATTTGCATCCTTCTCAACACTTACACGCTGATAATAGCCAATCATATTGTTGGTCGCCATTGCGCCTATCCGATTGACTTGTTCAGCCGAGAGCCCCGTCAATCCCGATTGGCACGCTGAAAATTGAGCGTTATTTGTCGCGTTATATATTGCATTCCCAATAGCGGCCGCTTGTGCGTTTGCCTGATTTGCTGTGAAACCTATCGCGACAGCACAAATGGCTGTCAGCAGTCCCCGCTTGCTCATAAATGCCCCCAAAAAACGCAGCTGATCTCAGATGCCATCAAAGTGGATTTGCCTGCAACAGGATTTGAGGCCGTTCATCCAGCGGCGCTGTCACAGCCGTGTCACGGTAACCTAGTCAGGCGCTAAGCGATCGGGAACAATTGGGCCTTAAAGTGGCGATTCGCCGCGCGCCAGAAAAGGGCGTAAAACGGGGCCGAAAGGATTTTGCAATGAACGCGCCTGCGGACGGGGAAAGCCCGGACGATGCCAAGCTGAATGCCGCAGCGGGCGTGCCCGATGCGGTCGGGCGGGCGCTCGCCGAGGAGCGCCATGCCGCCGCCGCAGCGCATCAGGACGCCGCGCTCGACGATCTTGTCGGCCAGGGCGGTGAAGAGGCGCGCGCTGGAATTGCTGCCTTGCTCGCGGTCGCCGCACCTGACGATGCCGATCGAATCCGCTCGCACCTTGGCCTGCCCAAGCTTGCCCGCCCCCCGCGGCAGACCACCGACGAGCTGGCCGATGACTGGCAGAGCGGCGGCTATCCTTACAAGTACCGCATGCTGCGCAAGGATTACGAGCGGCAGAAGTTCCAGCTCCAGACCGAACTCCTCAAGCTGCAGTCGTGGGTCAAGGAAGAAGGCCAGCGGGTGATCATCCTGTTCGAAGGCCGCGATGCCGCGGGCAAGGGCGGGGCGATCAAGCGCTTCATGGAACACCTCAACCCGCGCGGCGCGCGCGTGGTCGCGCTCGAAAAGCCCAGCGAGGTCGAGCGCGGACAGTGGTACTTCCAGCGCTATACCGAGCACCTCCCTACTCGCGGTGAGATCGTGCTGTTCGACCGTTCGTGGTACAACCGCGCCGGGGTCGAACGCGTGATGGGGTTCTGCAGCGACGAAGAGTATGCCGAATTCCTCCACCAGGCGCCCGAGTTCGAGCGCAATCTGGTGCGCAGCGGGATCCACCTGTTCAAGTTCTGGTTCTCGGTCAGCCGCGAGGAGCAGCGCCGCCGCTTCACCGAACGCCGGGTCCATCCGCTCAAGCAGTGGAAGCTCAGCTCGATCGACCTCGCCAGCCTCGACAAGTGGGATGAATATACCGCGGCCAAGGAAGCGATGTTCGCCGCGACTGACACCCCCGAAAGCCCGTGGACGGTGATCAAGAGCGACGACAAGAAGCGCGCGCGTTTGAACGCGATGCGCTTCGTCCTGCAATCGCTGCCTTACAGCGACAAGGACCCGGAACGGATCGGCGCGGTCGACGCGCGGATCGTCGGTCCGGCCAGTGTGATCCACGAACGCGGGGAGAAGGCGTAAGCCCGGCACTTGCGTCGCGGCGCGTTACAGTTAGGTTTCACCCTGAAACCATAACTTCAGGGGAAGCCGGAATGCCGCAGATCACCGCCAATGGAATCCGACTTGAATACGAGACCTATGGCGACAAGGCCAACCCGCCCTTGCTGCTGGTCATGGGCCTCGGCGCGCAGCTGACGCTGTGGCCGATCGAGCTGGTCGAGGCGCTGGTGGCGCGTGGCTACTACGTGATCCGCTATGACAACCGCGACATCGGCCTCAGCCAGAAGTTTGGCGAGCACGGCATTCCCAACTTCCGCCGCGTGGCCTTGAAGCGCCTGTTCGGGATCCGCTCGAAGCTACCGTACCGCCTTTCGGACATGGCTGCCGACGCCGCCGGGCTGCTTGATGCGCTTGGGATCGCGAAGGCGCATGTCGTAGGCGCCTCGATGGGCGGAATGATCGTCCAACTCATGGCGATCGAACATCCCGAAAAGGTCCTGACCATGACCTCGATCATGTCGACCACCGGCAACCGCAAGCTCCCTCCGCCGCAGAAAGAAGCGATGAACGCGCTGCTCAACCGTGCGCCTGAGGGTGCGACGCTCGAACAGGTCATGCCGATCGGCCTCCACGTCAGCCGCGCAATCGGCTCACCCGGCTACCCCGCCAAGGAAGAACGCCTGCGCGCCAACATCACCCGCGATTTCACCCGCAGCTTCTATCCGCAAGGCGCGGCGCGGCAGATCTCGGCGATCGTCGACGATGGTGACCGGCGCAAGCGCCTCGCCAGGGTAACCACGCCAACGCTGGTGATCCACGGCGCCGATGATCCGCTGGTCCCGGTCGAAGGCGGCCGCGATACCGCCGCAGCGATCCCGAATGCCGAACTGATCGAGATCCAAGGCATGGGTCATGATTTGCCGCTGGAACTGGTCGATCAGATTGCCGACGCGATTGCGGCGCACGCGAAGTAGGAGGTGCCGGGCGGGGTCGGCCCGCCCGGACAATCAGGCTTCAGACAATCGCGGGATCGGCCTTCATTTCTTGACCACGGGGGTAATTTCCAGTCCGCCCGGCTCGACGATGTTCACGCCGGAAAAGACGAACAACCCTCCGCGGAATTCGACCAGACTGTAATCCTTGTAGTGGCCCAGATCCCAGCCCTTCCACTTCAGGGGCTTGCCCAGGAAGGGCAGCATGCCGTTCGAGACGACCTTCGCGTCATCGCTCCGCGGGAAGGGTTGCGAGCGATCGAGCAGCATTACGTTGACGGCGGTGTCGAGCTCGGTCGTAAGGAGTTCCTTCAGACCGGCCCCGTTGTTTTCGGTGAGGCTTGCCAGCGGAACCGCCTTTCCTTCGCAACAAAAATACTTGATCGTCTTGCCTGAATCGCTGCCGGTCGCGACCTTGGTCTTCAGGACGATATAGGGCCGGACATCCTCGGTCTTCTTGACGAAGGTGAGCACGACATAGGGTGTCACCGTCATCGTGCTGCCACCCGGCTGCGCCGGCGCAAGCGTGAAGGCCGTCCGGAACTTGTCACCGGCTATGGCCGCATTGGTCATTTCGATCGCCTTTGCCCGGACGTCGAAGCGCAGGTCATCCTCGACATTGCGGACCTTGCCGGTGCCGGCATCGGCGTTGATCGAACTCTGCACCAGCACGCCGACCACGCCGAATAGCATGCCGATTGCGCCGCCGCCCTGATGCCCCGAAACAACGACATCACTGTCCGGAATCCGGTGGACTCCCATGGGCAGGTCACTCCATCCGCTCGCCCCCTTCTCCGAAAAGACAATGGTCGTCGGGGCCGGTGTCGTGGCGCTTGGTGCTTGCGGGGCAGTCGTTTGCGCCATCAGTGCGGGCGCGCTCGCGACCAGTGCGAGAATTGCCAAACGTTTCATTTCTTGTTCCCCCTGGCCCCTGGTTCGAGATGCCGCCCCCGGCTTTGCTCGACCGCCGCATCGATTGTTAGCCCACGGCCTTGGCCAAAGACAACCGTGTAAACGATTTGAATGCGTACCCGGTTCGGCCGTTACTGTCCGCAGGGCGCGGCGCGGCAGATGTCGGGAGTTTTCGGCGATTGTGACCGCTGCAAACGCCTCGCCGGGGTGACCATCCCGACTCTGTTGATCCACGGGGAGGACGATCCGCTGATCCCGGTCGAAGGCGGCAGCGATAATGTGGCAGCGATTCCGGGCGCGGAAATTGTCGAGATCCAGAGCTTGGGGCACGCGAAGTAGGAATTGCACAAGCAGCTTGGGAGGCTAACCGAAAGACCGCCTTGGGGTGGAAAGCGGACATTGCTCACTGACGCAACTCCGTTCCTTGTGGTGCGGATTTCAATTTAATCCTCCCCAATCGTTAACTTGATGCAGATCAATGTCTTATCGGCGGTTAGCTGTAGTGTAACCATTGAGCCAGCGATCCCTGAGAAGATCGGCAGACTGGTTTCGAGTTCTCTCCGCGATGGCGGGGCCATGGGGCCTCGCAGGTTTAGCCTCTAGTCTGGAGAAGCCGCATGTCAGTTTCGCTCCACAAACGAATCACCCAACCAGCGAAAATCCGCATCGCACCCGCGCGTCAGGTGACTGTTTCGCTGCTCGTCTTGGGCGCTTTGACGTTTCCGTTTCTGATAATCTCTCATCCAGCTCAGGCCGTCCCGGCCTTTGCCGATCAAACAGGGCTCGCCTGCGCCGCCTGTCACGTGGGCGGCTTCGGCCC
Source organism: Novosphingobium sp. (assembly GCA_046063275.1). Lineage (GTDB taxonomy): Bacteria > Pseudomonadota > Alphaproteobacteria > Sphingomonadales > Sphingomonadaceae > Novosphingobium. Next base: position 7,574 of record JBJTLY010000040.1, read on the forward strand.
CGAACTGACGCCGCTGGGACGCGATTCAAACTCAACGGCTACACAATGCGCAGCAAATCGCTCAGCGTGCCTCTTTCGGCGATGGCTGTGGCTTCGCTCACCCATACAAAGAAAGCGCAGGTTCCCGCCCCCGCCGGTCTGTCGGAGAACGATAATCTGGCCTTCGACCAAGGCAGCATCTTTATCGCGGGGGGAGTTGGCCATCACTTCGGCGGCTTTGCCCAGATTACCTATGATGGGGTGGCCAAGGTCTGGTCCTGGGACAATCTCGATCTACGCGCGGTAACCACCGGTCGGGTGTTTGGCCAAGACGCAGTCTTCGGTCTGACACTCAACAACGGTCCCACCATTCAGGATGCCTGGAATACCACACCAGCCTGGGGATTTCCCTACACAGACACCGCGGTTTCGGGCACGCCGGGTGCGGCCCCGCTGATCGACGGCGGGTTGGCCCAGAACACCTTGGGGTTAAGTGCCTACAGCTGGATCGGGCAAAAATGGTATCTTGAAGCCGGTGCCTATTCGAGCCCTTCGGTCGGCACGCTCAACTGGCTTGGTGCGGATCCGTTCGCGCCTGGCGATATCAAGGGCCTCGCACCTTATGGTCGTGTGGCCTGGCAAGGCAATTTGGGCGGCGGCACGCTTGAGCTTGGCGCCTTTGCCCTCAAGGCAAAGATCAATCCAGAGCGCGACCGGTCGAGCGGCTTTACGGACCACTATTCGGACGTCGGGGTGGACGCGTCGTGGCAGAAGTCGCTGAGTTCAGGCGATACCATCTCGGCGAATGCGCGTTACATCCACGAAAATAGCAACCTTGAAGCCAGCTGTGCCCTGGTTCTGGTTGGGGATGGCAGCAACATCGAATGTGCGAAGACCAGCTTAAACCAGTTGCGCGGCAATCTCAGCTACAACTGGCGGGGCAAGGTCGGAGCAACGTTGGGCGGCTTCTCCACAACCGGAACCAGCAATTCCGATCTCTATGGTGGGCCAAACGCCAAGCCGGACAGCAATGGGATCATGGCGCAGGTCGACTACACGCCGTGGGGCAATGGCAAGTCGCCCCTGGGGCCGCGCTTTAATGTGCGTGTCGGCGTGCAGTACACGGCCTATGGCAAATTTGAGGGCGCTCATCAGAACTATGACGGCGCCGGCGCAAACGCTTCCGACAACAACGCTCTGAGGATATTCACATGGATAGCATTCTGAGGAATACCGTAATCGGGGCGTCGGTCGCTTTGATCGTAGGGTCCTTCGCAACGGTTGCCTTGGCCGGAGACGCGAACCACGGTGCGCAGGTCTTTCGCGGGCAATGTGCAGTTTGTCACAGCTCGACGGCAAACGCCGGACCCACTGTCGGACCCAGGTTGTTTGGCGTTGTTGGCCGCCATGCCGGGACCCAACCCGGCTATACCTATTCGATCGCAATGAAGAAATCCGGGCTTGTCTGGACCCCGGCCGAGCTGAAGCTCTATCTGGCCAATCCCGCTGGGACGGTCCATGGCAACAAGATGCCGTATCCGGGCCTGCACAACCCCGCTCAGCTGGAAGATCTGGTGACCTACCTCGGATCGCTGAAATAAGTCCGCAATCGGGTCGTAAGCAGGCAGTCCGCTAACAGCCCACGCAATCGAATTGCGTCTGCCGACTTGCCGCCACCCCTAAAAATGCCAGCCCAGGTGCCGCCCGACGAAGATCAGCAGCATAGCACCCAGGATCGAGGCGAGGCAGCCGCCGCGGTTGAAACCTTCGCTGCCGCGGCTGGTGATCAGGCCCGCGACCAGCGAACCGCCGACGCCGAGCAGGATCGTCATGCCCCAGCCCATTTCGACCACGCCCGGGTAGAACCAGCGGGCGAGCGCGCCGATGAACAGGCCGGAGAAGATGGCGCCGATCAGGTTGAACATCGTGAATGGTCTCCAGGCGAGCGAAGGCTCGCTGCGGTGAAGGTAATGGAGGCGTGGCCGGGATCAAGTGGGCGCGGTGGTGGAGCCTCGGCAAGCCAATTTGCGCAACAAGATTTCCCGGCTCGATTCTTTCCGTGTCAACGCGCGAAAAGCCGTTTTGCCGAGCAAAATTTTTTTTCAATTTGATTTTGACTCTTGCGCTGGCGTCCAGTGGCGCATTTCCCGCGCGTCGCTGCGGCGCATCATCACCGCGATCGGCCTCGCTGGCCTGCCGTGATGGTTAATGCCCGATTTATCCACTTGCGCCCGATTCAGGATGCGGCACTATAGGTGGTGGTCCTGCTTCGGGGGGGACCTACTAGACCTAGATTCAGCTTGAGGCAGCGCCAAAGCGCGCCACAGGCGGATTCGAGCCTGGTCAGGGGGTTGCGGGACAGTGCCGGGGATGAATCGGGGGAGAAGTTTTTCTCGTTTCGTTCTCTTGATTTGCTAAGGTGGGCAGCTGCCCGCCGATTCGAACGAATGCGGAACATGCGCTGCGGCGCGAAGGTAACGGAAGACGGGGGCGACAAGTGGAATTCAGGAACGGAGACGAGCCGGAAATGGCTGAGCTGGATGCAATGGTGGCGGGAAATCAGGTCGGCAGCAGTGCTGCGGCTCCGCCCCGCGTGAAGAAGGCCACCGCGGCTCCTGCGGCAGAAGGAATGGCGCTCCCCATGCAAGACAAGACCGATCCCGGCAGCGAAGCCCTCGTCAGCGAACTGGGCGCCGCCGCACTCGCTGGTGCGATGGCTGCGGCAGCGGCTCCGAAGGCCGACGATTCGAAGTCGATCCACGATCGCCGCTTCGCAATCGAGGTCGATCATGCCCGCGACGCTCTGTTGACCGATTTCGGGCGCGAGACGCTCGACGATCGTTACCTGCTTCCCGGTGAGCGCTACCAGGACCTGTTCGCCCGGGTTGCCGATGCCTATGCCGACGATGAGGCACACGCCCAGCGGCTCTATGACTATATCAGCCGCCTGTGGTTCATGCCGGCCACCCCGGTGCTGTCGAACGGCGGGACCAACCGCGGGCTGCCGATCAGCTGCTATTTGAATTCGGTTTCGGACAGCCTCGAAGGCATCGTCGGCACCTGGAACGAGAACGTCTGGCTCGCCAGCCGCGGCGGCGGGATCGGGACCTACTGGGGCAACGTGCGCGGGATCGGTGAACCCGTGGGCCTCAACGGCAAAACCTCGGGCATCATTCCGTTCGTCCGGGTGATGGACAGCCTGACCTTGGCGATCTCGCAAGGCTCGCTGCGCCGCGGTTCGGCCGCCTGCTACCTCGACGTGTCGCACCCGGAAATCGAGGAGTTCCTCGAAATTCGCAAGCCCTCGGGCGATTTCAACCGCAAGGCGCTCAACCTCCACCACGGCGTGCTGCTGACTGACGACTTCATGGAAGCGGTCCGCGCCGGGGACGAGTTCCACTTGCGCAGCCCCAAGGACGGCTCGATCCGCGCCACGGTCGATGCCCGCGCGTTGTTCCAGAAGCTGGTCGAAACCCGCCTTGCGACTGGCGAACCCTACATCGTCTTCGCCGACACCGTGAACCGGATGATGCCCAAGCATCACCGCGATCTGGGGCTCAAGGTTTCGACCTCGAACCTGTGCTCGGAAATCACCCTCCCCACCGGCAAGGATCACCTTGGTAACGACCGCACTGCGGTGTGCTGCCTCTCGAGCCTCAACCTTGAGACCTGGGACGAGTGGAACAAGGACGAGCGCTTCGTCGAAGACGTGCTGCGCTTCCTCGACAACGTGCTGCAGGACTACATCGACCGCGCGCCTGATGAGATGGCCCGCGCCAAGTATTCGGCGATGCGCGAACGTTCGGTCGGCATGGGGGTGATGGGTTACCACTCGTTCCTCCAGCTGAAGGGCGTGGCTTTCGAAAGCGCGATGGCCAAGGCCTTCAACCTCAAGATGTTCAAGCACATCGCGGCCAAGGCCGACGAGGCCAGCCTGCTGCTGGCGCAGGAACGTGGGGCCTGCCCCGATGCTGCCGACATGGGCGTGATGCAGCGCTTTTCGTGCAAGATGGCGATCGCGCCGACCGCCTCGATTTCGATCATCTGCGGCGGCACCTCGGCCTGCATCGAGCCAATCCCGGCGAACATCTACACCCACAAGACGCTCTCGGGCAGCTTCGTGGTCAAGAACCCGTATTTGGAAAAGCTGCTCGCTGCGAAGAGCAAGGATTCGACCAATGTGTGGAATTCGATCCTCGAGCACGGCGGCTCGGTCCAGCACCTCGATTTCCTCTCCCAGCAGGAAAAGGACGTCTACAAGACCAGCTTCGAGATCGACCAGCGCTGGCTGCTCGAATTCGCCGCCGATCGCACGCCCTATATCGACCAGGCGCAGTCGCTGAACCTCTACATCCCGGCGGACGTCGAGAAGTGGGACCTGATGCACCTCCATCTTCAGGCGTGGGAAAAGGGCATCAAGAGCCTCTACTATCTCCGCTCGAAGTCGGTCCAGCGCGCTGGCTTTGCCGGCGGCGTGGAGGCGGACAACACCGCCGACGCGCCACGCATCGAGCTCACCGCGGGCGAGCAGACCGATTACGAGGAATGCCTGAGCTGCCAGTAGGCGCTTGGGGCTTGCGGGATTACCGGCTCATGACTCTCGGCACCTTCGCCCCCGCCATGGTTGCGCTGGCCAGCATGCTCGTCGCCGGACGGGCGCTGGCGGCGCTGCTGGTCCGCCCGGCGAGCGTCGAGATCAGCGCGGTGCTGGTCTCGCTCGCCGCCGCGATCCTCACCCCGGCCCTGCTGTGGCTGATGCTCAACCGGCTGACCGATGCCGGCTCGCTGGAGTTGTTCTGATGCGCAAGTACCACCGCTGGCTCTCGGTGCTGTTCGGCGTGATCCTGTTGTGGATCGCGGTTACGGGCGTGATGATCCAGCTGGCCGAGATCAAGGCCGACGCAGAGCCACGCCCGGCCGCCGCCGCGCCGGCCGGGTTCGTCTGCCCCGAAGGCATGACCTGCCGGCCCAAGCGGGTCGAAGGCGGGGCGAAGGATTGGGCAGAATGGCTGATGCACCTCCACTCGGGCGAGGCGATCGGGCCAGTCGGCACCACGCTATCGGTCCTCGGCGGCCTCGCCTTGGCGTTCTTCAGCTTTTCGGGGCTGTGGATGTACATCCAGATGTGGCGCAACCGTTCGTCCAAAAACCTCAAGCCCGGGTGGTTCTGGAAATGATTTCCGGTTCACACGAAGACACAAAGATCACGAAGATGTTCCGCGGGCGGCGAAGCCGCTCTGTCCTTGTGAACGTTGCGCGTGACGGCTGCGATCGATCGGCAAGCCGCCTCGCGGCGGGGAGAAACCTATTCGTGTCCTTCGTGTCTTCGTGTGAACCAAATTCCCTCTCTTCTGCTAAACTCACCATTCGCCAATCGGAGTCCGACCCATGCCGCTGCTAGAAGTCCGCAAGACCTACAAGCCGTTCGAATATCCGTGGGCTTATGACATGTGGAAGCGCCAGCAGCAGATCCACTGGATGCCCGAGGAAGTGCCGCTGGGCGAGGACTGCCGCGATTGGGCGCAGAAGATCTCGGACCATGAGCGCAACCTGCTCACCCAGATCTTCCGCTTCTTCACCCAGGCCGATATTGACGTGCAGAACTGCTATCACGAGCAGTACGGCCGGGTGTTCAAGCCGACCGAGATCAAGATGATGCTCGCCGCCTTCTCCAACATGGAGACCGTGCACATCGCCGCCTATTCGCACCTGCTCGATACGATCGGCATGCCCGAAAGCGAATACGGCATGTTCCTCGAGTACGAGGAGATGCGCAACAAGCACGATTACCTCGCCCAGTTCGGGGTCGACAACGACGAGGATATCGCCCGCACGCTCGCCATGTTCGGCGGGTTCACCGAAGGGCTGCAGCTGTTCGCCAGCTTTGCCATGCTGATGAACTTCCCGCGCTTCAACAAGATGAAGGGCATGGGCCAGATCGTCAGCTGGTCGGTGCGCGACGAAAGCCTGCACTGCGAAGGCATCACCCGCCTGTTCCACGCCTTCGTCGCGGAACGCGGCTGCCTGACCAAGGCGGTCAAGGAAGACATCATCGATTGCTGCCAGAAGACCGTGCGGCTGGAGGATGCGTTCATCGACCTCGCCTTCGAACAGGGCCCGGTCCCGGGGATGAGCCCCAAGGAAATCAAGCGCTACATCCGCTACATCGCCGATTGGCGGCTGAGCCAGCTCGGCCTGCCCGCGATCTACATGGTCGAGGATCACCCGCTGCCGTGGCTCGCCCCGCTGCTCAACGGGGTGGAACACGCCAACTTCTTCGAAACCCGCGCGACCGAATATTCGAAGGGCGCGACCCGGGGCAACTGGCAGGACGTCTGGGCGAGCTTCGACTCGCGGCGGAATGCGCGATCAAGCGAAGGCGCGAACGACGTGGCCGATGCCGAGGCAGCGGCGGCGAATGAGCCGGAGCTGTTTGGCGGGGTGGCGGCGGAGTAGTGGAACTCACAGGTTTCAAGAAGTGCTTTGTCATTCAACGCTTTGATGGCGCCATTTATGACAAAAGGTATCGCGAGACTTTCGCTCCTGCAATTGAGCGAGCCGGAGCAAAGCCAATTCGCGCTGATGAAGTTTTAGGCACGAAACCGATAGTAGATAAAATAGAAGAGGGATTAAAACAGGCAGACGTTGCTTTTGCCGAAATATCTGAAGACAATCCAAACGTCTTCCTTGAGCTTGGCATCGCCCTAACTTTAAGAATTCCTACTGTTATTGTTTGTGACAAATCAAAGCGGAATTCAATTCCATTTGATATCGCACACAGACCGATTACTTTTTACACAACCAATGCTCAATCAGACTACGAAAAAATTGCAACTAGCGTTCAGTCGTCAATTGAAGCTGCATTGATTGAATCAGAGAGCCAGAAGCTCAAGGCACCTTCTAGCGAGGTGCCTACATCGCAGCAAATCGACGAAGTTAAATCTAGGTGCCTTATAGCATTACTGGACCAAAATTTGCGTACGCCAGTGGGTTCTTCGCTCTGGGAGGTTCAAAAGGAAGTTACATCTTCTGGTATTTCAGAGAGGATGGTTTCACTTGCTTTGATGAGCCTAATTGATGAATCTATGGTCGAGCAAGGATCTGACGACGATTCAGGCCAACCTTTCCATACTTATACTTTATCGACTCTTGGTAGAAATTATATTCTACGATCGTACAGCGAAATAATGAAAAGGGAAATGGAGCAATCCGCAAATCGCGTCCTGACTTCGTCAACCCGCAGAAGCCCATTTCAAGACGATCTCGACGACGACATTCCTTTCTGAACCTATAGTCCCAAAAATAAGACCAAATATTGGCTTCCGCCAAAGTGCAACCAAGCCGGGATTTTTCGCCGCGGGCATTCCTTCATTCTGTGACGCAGCAAGCCAGAAGGCTTTTCGAAGGAATTGCAACATTGCAAAGGGTTTTAGAAAGTTTAAAACGCAGCCATGGATGAGTTCAAGCGGCTGCCCTTTGCGACTTACGATATCGCCGTATACTTGCTTGGTGGTGCGGTTACCCTCGTACTATCGCTTTCGGCGCTTCACGTTTGGGTGCCTAATTCGAGCACGCTCATCCCTCTTTATTTCGACGGCGACACGGTCGGCGTAGTTGTCAAAGGCGTATTCTGGTTGGGAGCTAGCTACCTGACTGGTCACATTGTCGCATTCATTTCAACATACGTTGTTGAGCGCTTCGTCCACAACACGTTGGGCTATCCCTCACAAATCTGGCTCGAACTTGAGCGCGCGAAGGGTGCCAAGGACGCGGATCAGGGCGCAATGCGCCCCATCTGGAAGAAGCGATTGCATGAAGTCCAGTTCAATATCGTCTTCGTCATGACGCTCATATGCCAACTCCCCATGTTTCCTCTGTTGCTCATATTTTATTGGATTAGGCCCTTCGGCTTCTACACTCCGAAGATTCCGGTGGGGCTATTGGCGGCTGTTCGTGACAAGTTTGCATCGTTGGAGATCGACCTTTCGATCAAGGATGGTAGTCGCTGGGAGAAGGTGGTTGAGCACCATGTAGCTAACAAATGCCCGTCCGCCTATTCGCGCATGTACAACTATCTTATCATATACGGTGTGCTTCGGATGATGTGCGTAATCATCTTGGGAGTTGCGTGGCTTTGGCTAGGCACCAATGTCTACAATGCCGTCACCTTCGGTCTCCATTTCAGTTTTATTGGATTGCTCCAATATGTCGTTATATTCTACGCTTACGGATTCTCACTGATGGCATTCGCCAAGTTTAATCGACGGTATTTCGAGGAGTCGATCTTGGGGTTCCTGTTTGCTGATGGTATCGTCACGGCGGCACGAGGCGGGCCACGCATTCGGACGCCCTGACTGGGATTACGAGCACTTGCCGAAGTTCGGTTATTCGGAGCGTGCGACTCTGCACGCGGGTTCCGACGAAAGCTGGCTAGACACCGCGCCCCGCGCCCGTCACCATCGCCCCTCATCAAAGAAGGAACCCCGCCATGTCCGCTTATCTCGTCTTCATCAAGGAACGCGAACACGATGCTGCGGCGATGGCGGACTATGCGCCCAAGGCCGGGGCCTCGCTGCAGGGGCATGCGGGCAAGCCGCTCGCCTATTACGGCGCAATCGAGACGCTCGAAGGGCCTGAGGCAGCGGGCAGCGTGATCGTCGAGTTTCCCAGCATGGACGAGGCGCGGGCGTGGTATCAGTCCGACGCCTACCAGGACGCGCGCCAGCACCGCTTCGCCGGCGCGGATTACCGCGTGCTGCTGGTGGATGGGATGGGCTGAGCGGCCGGCCGCTATCCCGCTGCCTCGCTCCGGCTCGATGTGGCGTGCGCCACCTGCCCGGCCGGCTCGCCCGCCGGCGGGAAGGCGTTTGGGTTGGTCGAAATGTGGCTCCACATCTCGACCTTGCCGTCGCGGGTGTAGCCGCGGAAGGCGCCCGAGCGGACCAGAATCTGGCGCAGCGCGTCGTCATCGAAGCCGCCGATCACGCGCTTGATGGCATCGAAGGTCCGCCATTCCCAGTTCTCGACCGTCAGGATTTTCTTGACCAGCCGCTCGGCGGCAAATTCGAGCGCGTATTCCATCTTGAGCGAGCGATGCGAAAAATATGCGGCGATCAGCGATGTAAAGAATGCCACTCCGGCCGCGATCGCGGCGGTGCCTATCTCCGGGTGGGCGGTAAGTGCCTCTACCATGGCCTGTCTCCTTCCTTGTCCATGTCGCGCACATATTGGCGCAGATGCAGCGCGGCTTCCACCCGGATTGTCTTCTCGGGCGGAACACCTGGCCCGGATGCCCGGCGAACGCTGATCGGGTGGTGGCACCCGCGATTGATCCAGGTCATTGCAGCCCGCGCGGTCCGACCCCATCTTGCGATCTCTGACACCGATCGCGGTGCCGCAGGAGTACAGGCCATGACCAGATTGTACCCGAACCTGCTGATCCTCACGCTGGGCAGTGCCGCGCTGGCGCTGGGCGGATGCAGCGGCAAAAATCCCAAGCCGGCCGCGAGCGACGCCGCCGCCGAGCCCACTGCTGCTTCAACCGACTGGACGGCACAGAATCCCACCGACCCCGCGGTGCCGGTGAACCTGCCCACGACGGTGATGACCAATGTCCCGGCCACGCCTGCCGCGAGCGAGGCTGCACCGAAGAAATAGCGCCGCGATTGGCCCGCGTTGGTGCCGGGTCCGGCTAATGCCTGCGCCCGGCCACCCACCATGGCATCGCGGCGAACAACAGCTGCCCGGCCAGCCCGGTCGCCCCGGCGGGCGTGATCAGGCCATGCAGCCACGCCGCGGGGGACTGGCTCGCCAGCACACCTGCCAGCGCAGCCTCCGCCGCCATCAGCAGGATGAAGGCGATCAGCCCCATGGCAAGCGCCTCGCCTTGGCCCGTGATCTGGAAACGCGCGATCAGCCGCCGCGCCGTCCACCAGCTCGCCGCCAGCACCAGCGGCACCTCGCACAGCACCGCTGCCAGCGCGCCGATCTGCGGGGCAAGCCACAGCGTGCGGACCACCCCCAACCCAAAGGCAAAGGCGAAGACCACGCCCCAATAGGCGGCAGCGGCGATCGCGATCTGACCGGTGCGATACATCCGCGGACCATGCCCCGCAGCGTCCGGCGAGTCACGCCCGCCTTGGCGCTTTCCTACAGGCCGTGGCTTCAGGCATAGACTGGTCGATGACCCTGCCCCGCCCTGCCCCACCCTCCACGCCCGCCGCCGCGGCGGCGTCCGCGCGGCTTTGGCCGGGGCAAGCTTTTTTGCGCCTGGACTGTGGTCCACGCGGTCCAGGCACCGGCTCTTTCCATCTGGACTGGGTCCACAGTGTTCATCCGTTCAGGAACGCGCCGCCTTTCCTTTCACATCAAAGCACAGGGAACCGGCTCCACTTGCGGTGCGTTGATAGGGCAACACAGCAACAACGCAGGATCGCACCCATGCCCACCCGAATTACCAACCATCCCGAGAATTCCGCGACGCTCAACACGCTGATCGCCACCCTGATCGACAGCGTGGAAGGCTATGAAAAGTCTGCCAAGGAAGTCGACAGTCCGGAACTAGCGCAAAAGTTTGCAGCCCGCGCGCAGGAGCGCGATGCCGCCGCGCAGCACCTGCGCGATGCGGTTGCGGCGCAGGGCGGCGAGGCCGAGGATCGCGGCACCTTGCTCGGTTCGATCCACCGCGCCTTCCTCTCGCTGCGCGAGGCGGTGTCGAGCCGCGACGATGGGGCGATCGTCGCCGAGATCGAACACGGCGAGGACTATCTCAAGGACAAGTTCGAAACCGCGCTCGATTCAGACACGCTCGATCCCGGCCCGCGCGAGGCGGTCAAGCAGGCTTGGGCCTCGGTCAAGGCCGGGCATGACGAAATGTCGGCGCTCAAGCACAGCATGGTGCGCCACTAGGTCCAGTGATCAGGTGCGCGGGGCGCCGCGGCGGTCATTGCCGCTGCGGCGTTCGCCCTTGCGGCGATCCTCGCCGGCATGGGTCCTTGCGGCCTCGCGGCGATCGTCGTTGCGGCGCTCGCCGCTGCTGGTCTGGTCAGTCGGTTCCGGCATGTCAGTGCCCTCCGCCTTGGCCCCGGCAGGACTGCCCGCGGGTCGCCATTGCGGACTCTAGCCGATCATGGTTAGCGATTGGTTACCGGTGCCAAGCCGCGCTTATTTCTGCGGCGCCCAATAGAAGGCGAAGCGCTTGACCCGGCCTTCGATCAGGTTTTTCTTGAACTTGCGCCGGGCTTCGTCGGCTTCCTCGATCGTGGTGCAGACCAGATGGGTCCCGCCCGAAGGCAAGGTTTCGATCGCGCTGATCCGCAGCGAATTGCTGGCGCAGACCGCGCGGACTTCGGGTTCGGATAGCTTGATGTTCATGGCGCGGGTCATCGGCGGAGCTCCTGGCAGGTAAGCGGGAGCGCGACGACGGTCTCTCAGCCGCGGGTGCTTACAAGGCACGTGACCCGCGATGGGCGGCCTATGGGCGCTGGGCGCGATTTAAGCAAGGACGGTGGCAGTCGCGTTTAACCGAGCGGTTAATTGGCTGGACACGGCAGCATTGCCGCGTCACGTTGGCCCGCACAGCAATTCAACGGGAGTGAGCCATGTCTGCCTATCTGGTCTTCATCAAGGAACGCGAGCACGATGCCGGCAAGATGGCGGACTATGCGGGCAAGGCGGGCGGGTCGCTCGCCGGACATGATGCCAAGCCGCTGGCCTATTACGGCGCGATCGAGACGCTCGAAGGGCCCGAAGCGCTGGGCAGCGTGATCATCGAATTCCCGACGATGGATGAGGCCCGGGCCTGGTACCGGTCGGACGCGTATCAAGCGGCCCGCAAGGACCGCTTTGCCGGCGCGGATTACCGGGTGTTCCTGACCCAGGGCATGTAGGCGCTACTCAGCGCCGCGCGGGCCATCGTCTTCAAGGCCCTGTTCGCCCAGACCGTCTTCCTCGTCATCGTCGTTCCGCTCGCCGCGGAAGGCGCCCATGTCGATGTGCCCTGAGCTGACCATCTGGTTCATCGTATCGACCAGATCGGGGGTTGAATCGCCGTCGCCGTCGCTGATCCCGTCGTCGTCGGCCTTTTCGGTATCGCCTTCGCCGAAATCGGAGCCGCGACCGAGTGCCTCGTCAGCCAGCGTTTGCGCCTGCTCGCCTTCGTCGTCCTGCGACTGGTTGTGCGCCTCGGGAGCAAGCTCGTTGTTGTCCGGAGCGTTCTTGTCGGCGATCGGATTGCGCGGGGGCGTGTTCATGGGTCGTCTCCGGTATAGGGTCCAACCCACAAACCGCGCGGCGGCCAAGTCGTTCCCGCCTGATCAGCCCGGCATGTCGCCCGATCCCGCTCCGAGCCACCCGGCGGCGCGCGCGATCAGGATCGCCAGGAGGAACAGCAGCACGCCATAGACGAACAGCCAGGTCCACGGGCGGGGGATGCGTGCCAGATCGGGCCGTCCGAACGGATAGCGCAGCGTGACCTTGGTGCCGACCGGCGGCTGCGGGCGGGCGCTGAGCACCGCGTCGCTCACTTCGTGCGTTGCGCCTTCGGCCGAGAAGCGGAAGATCGCGGCATAGCTGGTGCCGTCGTTGTCATGGGAAACGCGGTGGCCGATCACCTCGGCGTCGGCCGTGCGTGAGATGCTGCGCAGGCGGATCCAGTCCTTGCGCGCCAGCACCCACAGGCTGAACAGGCACAATGCCATGCCGGCGTAGAGGAAGTACGCTTCCACGCTGGTCAGCCTGCGAGACGCAAGCCTTCACCCTCGCCTGCGACCGCACGCGGCTGGTCGAGCCAGATGCCGCGGGTATCGTAGACCAGCTTGTGCGCGCGCTCGGCGAGTGGGACGGCCTTGAACTGGTCATGATCGACCAGCACGATCAGGATCTGGGTCTGCTCAAGCGCGCTGTCGATGTCGATCAGCTCGGCCTCGGTCCCGGCGAACTCCTTGGGAAGCTCGACAGCGTAGGGTTCGACCACCTTGATGCGGCTGCCGAACTTGCGCGCCAGCGTCACCGCCACAAGCCGCGCCGGGCTCTCGCGGAAGTCGTCGATGTTGGCCTTGAAGGCGAGGCCGAGGCAGGCGACCGTGGCGTTCGGGTTGGCGGCGATCAGCGCCTCGCAACTTGCGATGACGTGGTGGATCTTGCCGTCGTTGACGCCGCGAGCGGTGCGGATCAGCGGGGTCTGCTCGGGCGCGCCGTGGACGATGAACCACGGGTCGACCGCGATGCAGTGGCCGCCAACGCCGGGTCCGGGCGTCAGGATGTTGACCCGCGGGTGACGGTTGGCGAGGCGGATCACTTCCCACACGTCGAGCCCCATGTGATCGGCGACCATGCTGAGTTCGTTGGCAAAGGCGATGTTGACGTCGCGGTAAGCGTTCTCGACCAGCTTGGTCATCTCGGCCGAGCGGCTGTCGGTCACCACGCAGGTGCCGCGCACGAACTGCTTGTAGAAGGTCAGCGCCTTCCTCGCGCAGCGCGGCGTGATCCCGCCGATCGAGCGGTCGTTGTTGGTCAGTTCCTCGAGGATCTTCCCCGGCAGCACCCGCTCGGGGCAATAGGAGATCGAGATGTCGGGGGTCTCGCTGGTCAAGCCGGGGCACTTGAGATCGGGCCGCGCTTTGGCGATCAGGTCGCGCAGCGCCTCGGTGGTGCCGACCGGCGATGTCGATTCCCGGATCCCGCAGTCGCCCGCCTTGCGCAACGGGGCGCTCGCTTCGCCTGCGGCGAGGACATACGAGATATCGGGCGCGTGATTGGCATCGAACGGGGTCGGCACCGCGATGACAAAGACGTCGCAAGGCGCGACCGAAGTCGAGGCCTTCAAAAGTCCGCGCTGGACGACACCCTGGACCAGCCCGTCGAGATCGACTTCCTCGATATGGATTTCACCGCGGTTGATCGTATCGACCACGTGCTGCGAGACATCGACCCCATGGACCTTGCAGCCCGAGCGCGCGACGATCGCTGCGGTCGGCAGCCCAATGTACCCCAGTCCAACAACACAAACGGTCGGCTTAACGTCCGATTTCATTCCCAAGCAGCTCCACGATGCGGAACGCGGACTTCCCGTCCCCGAAGGGATTGTGCGCCCGCGCCATCTTTTCGTAGGCGGCCTTATCGTCAAGAAGATTGAACATTTCGGTAACGATAGTCTTGGTCTGTGTGCCGACCAGCTTGGCGGTTCCGGCGGTCACGCCTTCCGGGCGCTCGGTGGTCTCGCGCATCACCAGCACCGGCTTGCCCAGCGCGGGCGCTTCTTCCTGCACCCCGCCGCTGTCGGTCAGCATGATCTCGGCGATCGAGAGCAGACGGACGAAGTTGGGGTAGTCGAGCGGTTCGATCAGCGCGACGTTGGACAAGTTGCCCAGCCGCTTGTTCATGATCGCGCGGACGTTGGGGTTGAGATGGACCGGAAAGATCACTGCGACGTCGGGCCGGGCGGCGATCTGGCGGATCGCCTCGGCGATGTTTTCCATGCCGTCGCCGAAATTCTCGCGGCGGTGGCTGGTCACCCCGATGATCCGCCGTCCTTCGAAAATGACCTGCAGGTCGGCAAGTGCATTGGCCAGTGAAGGCTTGGCAAAGATCCGCTTGCGCACCCAGAGCAGGGCATCGATCACGGTGTTGCCGGTGATGTGGACCTGCTCGGCGGGAATGTTTTCGGCCAGCAACGCGGCTGCCGAGACATCGGTCGGGGCGAAATGCATGTCGGCGATCTGGCCGATGATCTTGCGGTTCACCTCTTCGGGCCAGGGGTGGTAGATGTTGCCCGAACGCAGCCCCGCCTCGACGTGATCGACCGGAATCTTCCGGTAATAGGCCGCCAGCGCCCCGGCCATCGCGGTCGCGGTGTCGCCCTGGACGACGAACCAGTCGGGCCGCTCGGCGTCGATCACCCGGCCGAGCCCGGTCAGCAGCGCCGCGGTCAGCGCGTCGAGCGGCTGGTCGGGGCGCATCAGGTCGAGATCGTGGTCGGGGACGATGCCGGCGGCCTGCAGCACCTGGTCGAGCATCGCGCGGTGCTGCGCCGAGAC
>JBJTLY010000041.1:0-4624 GCA_046063275.1 Novosphingobium sp.
GACATCACCGCGCTGACTTCGGGATCGGCCTTGAGCAGGTCCAGCAGGCTGAGCTGCCCGTCGCTGTCCCACACCTTCATCTCGTTGCGCTGGACCAGCCGGTAGCTGGCATCGCGTTCCAGCCCGGCCTGGGTCAGCGCCAGCAGCACCCGCTGTGAGTGGACAAGGCCGCCCATCTTATCGAGGTTTTTCTGCATCCGCTCAGGATAGACCAGCAGCTTGTCGATCACCCCGGTCAGGCGGCTCAGCGCGAAGTCGAGCGTGATCGTCGCATCCGGGCCAATGTAGCGTTCGACCGAGCTGTGCGAGATATCGCGCTCATGCCACAGCGCGACATTCTCCAGCGCCGGGGTCACCGCCGAACGCACCACCCGGGCAAGCCCGGTGAGGTTCTCGGTCAGCACCGGGTTGCGCTTGTGCGGCATAGCCGAAGAGCCCTTTTGCCCGGGCGAGAAGTATTCCTCCGCCTCGAGCACTTCGGTGCGCTGCAGGTGGCGGACTTCGATCGCGAGCCGCTCGATCGAGCTGGCGATCACGCCGAGCGTCGCGAAGAACATCGCTTGGCGATCGCGCGGGATCACCTGGGTGCTGACCGGCTCGATCGCGAGGCCGAGCTTTTCGGCGACGTATTCTTCCACCGCCGGGTCGATATTGGCGAAAGTCCCGACCGCGCCTGAGATGGCACAAGTGGCGATCTCGGCCCGCGCCGCCACCAGCCGCGTCTTGCAGCGGTCGAATTCGGCGTAGGCTTGGGCGAGCTTGAGCCCGAAGGTGGTCGGTTCGGCATGGATGCCGTGGCTACGGCCGATGGTGGGCGTGAACTTGTGCTCCAGCGCGCGCCGCTTGATCGCGGCGAGCAAGGCGTCGAGGCCTTCGAGCAGCAGGTCGCTCGCCCGCGCGAGCTGGACCGACAAGGTCGTGTCGAGCACGTCGGAACTGGTCATCCCCTGGTGCATGAACCGCGCTTCGGGGCCGACCTGCTGCGCGACCCAATCGAGGAAGGCGATCACATCGTGCTTGGTCACCGCCTCGATCGCGTCGATCGCGGCGACATCGATTGCGGGGGAAGTCGCCCACCAGTCCCACAACGCCTTGGCCGCGCTCTGCGGGACCACGCCGAGATCGGCGAGCTTTTGCGTCGCGTGCGCCTCGATTTCGAACCAGATCTTGAACCGCGCCTCAGGCTCCCAGATCGCGGTCATCGCGGGGCGGGAATAGCGGGGGACCATGTTCGACTCCTTCTGGGCAGATGGTGGAGCCGCTAGAGGGCGGGTGGATGGAAGGCAAGAACGTACCATTGCTGCATGAAGGCGATAGGTCGGTGCTGCGCTGGCCGCAGACTGGATTGCCGGTTTTGTAAATCACAGTGTTTCAACTTGACGCTCATTTGAATCATCTCGACACTCCTATCACTTTCAAGGGGCAGAAAGTGGGGGTGAAGCCGATGCTGGACGAAAATTTGGAGTCGTATGACAGTTGGCGGCCTGGTCGACTTTTGTTGAAACCCGATCCAGACTATCTTGCCAATCGCCGCGAGAAAAATCGCAATGCCGGGCTTGGTATGGGACTAATCGCAATTGTGAGTCTCATAGGCTATTTAGGATTTGGGGCACTGTTTCCGACGGTTATTGATCTTTCAAAGCTGGTAATTTCAGTTCTAGCAATGTTTCTAGCGCTCGTGATTTACATATTTGTTGTTCGCTCTGATCAATATATCAAATATGAATTTATCGATGTTATCCCATTTCTTGCCATCGGGGCTGCTCAATTTGGTGTAAACTTTAGTTTCATTTCTGCTGCGCCGCAATTTGGAACGTCAATTGTTAACATTATCGCATTCAATGCTGCAGTTTTGATCTCAGTCGGTTCTATCGTGATGGTTGGATCATTCCGAAGTTTTTTGATTACATTAATAATCTACTCTGTTGCCGTCGGTTTTGTTGTAATTGTTGCGGCTAGTAATGTTTGGCATCTCACTCAAGCTGCGCCATTTGCTACGATGATTGCAGCAGCTCTCTATGTAAACTTTTATGCAGAGATCATTTCCCGGATTTCTTACGGAAGACGCAAAATGCTCAAAGAGCAGGCGACTAAAATCACTGAACTATTGGAGAACGTTTTACCTAATGGCGTTGCCGATAGATTAAACAAAGGTGAGATTGTTGCGGATTCGCATCCGAAAGTATCTGTTATCTTCGCCGATATCGTCGATTTTACAGAAATGACTAAAGGTCGTAAGCTACGCAACGTTGTTGAAATTCTTAGTGGTTTTTTCGGTGCTGCAGATGGTTGTGCCGAAAGACTCGGCATTGAGAAAATCAAGACTATCGGCGATGCCTACATGGCCGTCGCCGGGTCACATGGATCAAGTGAGAATTGCGCCACGGACGCAATTGAATTCGCCTTAAATCTAATCGCCGAGGTCGAAAAGTTTCGGATAGATCAGAGACTTGAGAGGCTCAACCTTAGAATCGGCATTCATACCGGCTCAGCTATCGGTGCTGTCATCGGACAGACGCGAAAGACATACGATTACTGGGGCGACACGGTCAATATTGCAAGCCGCGTCCAGAATAGAGCCGATCCTGATGTTATTCTCGTCACAGAGCAAACTTACGAGGACGCAAAGCACGATTTCCGCTTCCTTCCTGCCACCATTCAGCAGCTTAAGGGTGTTGGAGACATTAAGACATATGCATTGGCTGCACGGGCGTAGCGGAGGAAGCCGAAGCGGGCCGTTTGCCTGAAATTTTTTGAAGCCTGTTCGAAAGATCCATATTGGGCTGGTCATAACTGCCACGGGAAGTGATCGCTTCGTCCGGCGTGACGAGAATGAGCTTCAGCGCATCGAGAGGATTGGACCTCTGCGACATTGCCGAATGCGCATTGGACATACCGTGAAAGGGCAGGCAGACATCGCGCATGCGCTGAAGGTCGATCGCACTGGAGCTCTGACCTACTAGAAGATGGGGATCAAACCCTAAGCCGAACCTGGCGGGTGAAGTTCAGGAAATTTGGTGACAATTGCCATTGGCGGGTGGCGCTGCAGGCGGCCACTGCTCGCGCTGGGTGAGACGATTAGTCTGCACCCGAATCTGGCTTAAGAAGAACCTTGCTCGTATCCATCCGCACTCCGCGCAGCGCTTCGGTTGCGACGAGGTCCGAGCGAAGTATGATGTCGGCATAGGTGGCAAGCAGCATCCGCCGCCGCGAGCCCGAAATGTTGCTCGTCGCACCGTGGAGCAGGTTGGCATCGAGCACGCAGATGTCGCCTGCTTGGCCTGATAGGACGAGCGGGGCGGCATCGCCGGGGCCTCTGTGCGAACCCGGCACCAGCTGCGTCGCGCCGTTGTCCGGGCCGTAGTCATCGAGATAGATCAGTGCGACCGCGAAGGGATACTCGGAACCCTCGGCATCGCGGTGCAGCGGCTGGGCGGGATTGTCCTGCAGCGGCTCGCGCCCTTCGATCTGCATCAGGAAGAACGGCGCCCCGATCAGGGCGCCTGCGGCTTCGAGCACCGCCGGGAGCCGCGTGATTGCTATCACCGCCGGGTCGAGATCGACCTGCGCATGCTGCCAGTCGGCACCGCGCGGGGTGGGCCAATCGGGCGAGGGGAGGTAACCAGCATCGAACGCCGCCTGCGCCTGTGGCAGCAGGTCGGGCGGAATCGCGCCGGGAAGCAGCGCATAGCCGTCGTGGCGGATCTCGGGCACCGGGTGGTTCAGGCCGGGACCGGCGGTTCGTTGTAGCTGCCTTGCGCGGTGATCGCCTCGTCGGGGGTGGCGAGGATGTGTTTCAGCGCCTCGGGCGGGTAGGCCATGTTGGGCATTGCCGGATCGTAGGCGGGCTGAGCGACCGGTTCGCTCGCGGTGCAGGGCGCGGGGTTGAGCATGGCCTGCGCCTCATCGCCCGAGATGCCGCACGCTGCCAGAACCTTGGGATCGACCCAGCGCGCGGGATCGCAGTCGCTCACCGCATAGCTCACTTCGAGCGTCAGCCCCTCGGGCCCGGCGAAGTAGATCGATTTGCAGAACCCGTGGCCGATCGGGCCGATGGCGGGAACGCCGTGGCTGCGGATGCGGTCGCGGATCGCGAGCAGGCCGGCCTCGTGGGGCGCGCGGAAGGCGAGGTGTTGCATGGTGCCCGCCGCGCACTTGCCCGCGCCGGTGCCGGCGTGGGTGATGCCGAGCGTGGCCGGAATCTCGGCGATGCCCTCGAGCTCGACAATCGAGAAGTAGCTTGCTTCGCCCATTTCGAGGAAGGCGTGCTTGCCGCCGGGGACCCCGTGCATTTCGAACAGGCCCTTCAAGGGGAAGCCGAGCACCTGGGTGAAGAAGGTCAGCTGCTCCTTCATGTTGGCGGACATGATCGCGATGTGGTGGATACCGTCGGGGTGCTGGATTGGCATGGGCGCTGCTCCGGGTTTGTGGGAGAGGCTATTGCTTTGCTGCCGGGAAGAAAAGGGGTTCACGTAGAGGCGCAGAGAAGTAGGTGAGGCGCAAAGACGGAGGGCCTATCCCAAAAATTCGTCATCCCCGCAAAAGCGGGGACCCGGAGTTAGCCAATCCTATGTCCCCGCTTTCGCGGGGATGACGGCGGCTGTTTAAGTGCGAAACCTCTCTG
>JBJTLY010000042.1:0-3884 GCA_046063275.1 Novosphingobium sp.
GGGGTATAGCTCTCCAGCCGCTCAACCGCGCGGGGCCCGAGGATCAGCACGCCGTGGCCGCCCTCGCCGCCGAGTACTTTCTGCCAGCTGAAGGTCGCGACGTCGATCTTGTCCCAATCGATATCGTAGGCGAACACCGCGCTGGTCGCGTCGGCGAAGCTGAGGCCCTTGCGGTCTGCGGCAATCCAGTCGGCATTGGGTACGCGCACGCCCGAGGTGGTGCCGTTCCAGGTGAACAGCACGTCGTCGTCCCAGTTGACCTGGGTCAGATCGGGAAGCTGGCCATAGTCGGCGCGGATCACGGTGGGATCGATCTTGAGCTGCTTGACCGCATCGGTCACCCAGCCCTCGCCGAAGCTCTCCCAGGCCAGCGCGGTCACGCCGCGTTGCCCCAGCATCGTCCACATCGCCATTTCGAAGGCACCGGTGTCCGAACCCGGGACGATGCCGATGCGGTGGGTATCGGGCAGTTGCAGAACTTCGCGCATCAGATCGATGGCGTATTGCAGACGCAACTTGCCGATCTTGGCGCGATGCGAACGGCCCAGCGATTTGGTAGCCAGTTTGGCGGGGGAGTATCCGGGCGGCTTGGCGCAGGGACCGGAAGAAAAGAACGGACGCGCGGGTTTGCGCGCCGGCAGTTGTGCAGTCATGTAGTCTCTCCTTGCAGAGAGCTCGCGCGGCGTTGGGACCGCGTGGCCCGGCGCCGCTCCTAGTGCTGCGCCGCAGCAAGTCAAGCGCGGTGCTGCCGAAACCGGCGCATTATGCGACAGGTCGGGCAGTCTGGTGACCTTTTGTTAACCATAGTCATGGCAGATTTGCGCCATGCGCGGCGCTAACCTCTTGTGCCTGACCATGGCATTGCTTGCCGGATGCGAGGCGGTTCCCTCCGCCCCCGCGCCGCGCAAGTCGGCCGCCGCGCGTTCGACCGCGGTGGTCACGGCGAACCCCGATGCGCTGGCCTGCTTCGCCGATCTCGGCGCTCGCAGCGCCAACTTCACGCCAATCCCTGACCAATATTATGGCGCGGGCTGTTCGACCGTCGGCACGGTCCGCCTCGCCTCATTGAAAAGCGATCGCGCCGATCTACGGCTCGCGGGTCTCGGCCCAATGACCTGCCCGCTCGCCGATACGCTCGCTGGCTGGGCGCGCTACGGCGTGGACCGCGCCGCACAGCAAATCCTCGGCTCACCCCTGGTCAAGATCGAGACCATGGGCAGCTACAATTGCCGCAACATCGCCGGATCGCCGCGCCGCTCGGCCCATGCAACGGGCAATGCCGTTGACGTATCGGGCTTCGTCCTTGCCGACGGTCGGCGGATCACCGTGGCGGGCAATTGGGCCGACAAGAGCCCGCAAGTGCAGCGCTTCTTCTCAACCATCCACACCAGCGCCTGCAAGCGCTTCGGCACCGTGCTGAGCCCCGCCTACAACGCCGCGCACTACGATCACCTGCATCTGGAAGTGAGCGGGCGCAGCTACTGCAGGTAGCGCTCAGCCGTCCTTGCCCTGATAGAACGAGTAATCGGGCAGCGATTCAAACGCCAGTTTGAGCGCCTCGCTCCACCCCACCGAGATCGCCCGGTAATAGGGATCGTCCACGCCGATCCGGCGCTTGTGCGCGGGTTCGAAATTGTCGCGTTCGATCACCATCAGGTCGAGCGGCAAACCCACCGACAAGTTGGCCTTGATCGTCGAATCGAAGCTGACCATCAGCAGCTTGACCGCGTCCTCGAAACTCATGTCGCGGTGATAGCCGCGCAGGATGATCGGGCGACCATACTTGGTCTCGCCGATCTGGAAAAACGGGGTGTCGAACCCGGCTTCGATGAAGTTGCCTTCGGGGTAGACCAGGAACAGCCGCGGCTCCATGCCCTTGATCTGCCCGGCGACGATCATCGAGGCGGTGAACGAGGGGGCCGAAGCCTCTTCACCGGCGTTTTCGTTGCGGCAGGCAGCAATCGTCTCGCGCAGCAGCTTGCCGACGATGGTGGCGACCTGAAACATCGATTCGGCTTCGAGCAGCGAATTGTGCCGCTCGGCCACCGCCTTGTTGCGTTCTTCCAGCTGGCTGATCACGCCTTGCGTGGTGGCGAGGTTGCCCGCGGTCATCACGGTGATGATCCGCTCACCCGGGACCGACCACGACTGCATCTTGCGAAAGATCGAGATGTTGTCGACGCCCGAGTTGGTGCGGGTGTCGCTCATCAACACCAGGCCCTTATCGAGCATCATTCCAACACAATAGGTCACGCCGCGAATCCCCTTGGGCGTATCGCCTACTGTTCGATCCGCTGCTGTTCAACCGCCAGCCGCACTTCGAGCACAGTTTCCCCCGCTCCGTAGCTGAGGCCGGTGATCGGCGCGGCCTCGCTGTAGTCGCGGCCGGTGGCGACGCGGACATAGCGTTCGTCCGGGCTGATCCGGTTGGACACATCGAACCCGACCCAGCCGAGCATGTCGACGTGCGCCTCGGCCCAGGCATGGCCGGCTTCCTGCTCGACCCGGTCATTCATCATCAGATAGCCCGACACATAGCGCGCGGGAACTCCCAGTGAACGCGCCGCGCCGAGGAAGATGTGAACGTGATCCTGGCACACACCCATGCCGAGCGCGGCGGCTTCCTCACCGGTGGTGTGCACAGCGGTTTCGCCCATGGTGTAAGGCACTTGTTCAAGCACGGTGGCGGACAGTTCGTGCAGCAGCGCCAGCGTTTCGCTGCGCGGGGTGGTCAAGGCAGAAGTTATCGCACGCAGCTTTGGCCCGGGCCGGGTCAGCGGGGTCTGCGCCAGGAACGACCACAGCGGCATATGCCCCGAATGCTGACCGATCACCCCGGCGTTGTCCGCGGTATTGACCGTGCCGCTGCACCGCACCTCAAGCACCCGCGCGCCCGGTTCGACCGAGATCAGCGCGGTGCGGTTGTGATTGTGATCGTCATACTCAACCTCGACCCGCGCCCCGGTCAGGTCCATGGTCCAACCCACCACCTTCTGACCCTGGGTGTTTTTCGGAGTCAGCCGCAGCCGTTGCAGCCCGTGTGCCACCGGCTTCGAGAATTCGTACCGGGTGGTGTGTTCGATCCGCAGCCTCATGCATAGAACCTGTAATCGCGCTCGATCGCCTGCGCGACCTGGCGGTTGCAGGCGATGAAGTCCTGGATGAACTGGTGCAGGCCACCTTCGAAAATCTGTTCGATGGTGATGTCGTGGAACCGGCTGCTGACTCCGCGCAACACCTCGTGCGAGCTGCTCTCGTGCCCGTACTGATGCGCGAGGCCGCGCAGATTCGATTGGAGCTTGTCGAGACAGAACATCAGGCTGCGCGGGAAACGCCGGTCAAGCAGCAAGAATTCGGCGATGCCCTTGGGGTCGATCGATCCCGCATTGAGCCAGCGATAGGCGCGCTCGCCCGAAACCGAACGCAGCACGCTTTCCCACTGCACGTTGTCGAGCCGCGAGCCGACCCAAGCCAGCGAGGGCAGCAGCACGTAATACTTCACATCAAGGATCCGCGCGGTGTTGTCGGCGCGCTCGATGAAGGTGCCGATGCGGAAGA
The DNA here is from genome assembly GCA_046063275.1 of Novosphingobium sp. Taxonomy (GTDB): domain Bacteria; phylum Pseudomonadota; class Alphaproteobacteria; order Sphingomonadales; family Sphingomonadaceae; genus Novosphingobium. Next base: position 3,559 of record JBJTLY010000042.1, read on the forward strand.
AGTTGAAGTTTTCGCTGCGCAGCATCGATCCCTCGATCGCGCCGCGCACCAGCATCGCCTGGCGGCGGATCACGCCCAGCACCTGGCCCAGCGCAGCCTCGCGCACCGGGCGCGAGAGCAGCTCGCGGATCACCATCCAGCTTTCATTGACGGCTTCCCAAACTTCGCGGGTCAGCGCGGTGCGCACCGAGCGCGCGTTGGTGCGCGCCCCCTCGATCATGGCCAGGACCGAGCCGGGGTTGTTCTTTTCCCGCAGCAGGAAGTTCCACACCTGAATTCCGGTGTAGGTGCCGTTGTAAAGCTCGTACTGCGCGGTGTGCCCGAGG
>JBJTLY010000043.1:0-9377 GCA_046063275.1 Novosphingobium sp.
CCCCTGCTGGATCCCGAACAGGGCGCTGCGCTGGGCATGGTCCTCGCCGCTGTCGAATCCGGCGCGGCTGCGCGCGGCCCAGCGCATGCTCATCCGCATCGACTTCTCGATGGCCTCGCGCGGAGCATCGGCGCGCGGGCATTCGTCGAAGGCCATCACGATATCGCTATCGAGCAGGCGCTGGATTTCCATGCTCCGTTCGGGCGTGATCAGGTGCTTGCTGCCGTCGAGGTGGCTGGCGAAGGTCACGCCATCCTCGGTGATCTTGCGCAGCTCCGAAAGGCTCATCACCTGATAGCCGCCGCTGTCGGTCAGGATCGGGCGATCCCAGTTCATGAACTTGTGCAACCCGCCGAGCTTGGCCACCCGCTCCGCGCCGGGTCGGAGCATCAGGTGATAGGTATTGCCGAGCAGGATATCGGCGCCGGTCGCGCGGACAGTTTCGGGCTTCATCGCCTTGACCGTCGCGGCGGTGCCGACCGGCATGAAAGCGGGCGTGCGGATCTCGCCGCGGCGCATCCGGATCGTGCCGGTGCGGGCCTTGCCGTCGGTGGCGGAGATATCGAACTGGAAGCGGGGCTGCATGGCGGCGACATAACCAAGCAATCAGTTCTTGGCACTTGAAAATGCTTCTGACCATGTTATATGACCAGTCAATGGAGATGACCATGTTGGAAGAAACTCTTTCGGTAACCGAGTTCAAGGCAAAATGCTTGCAACTCTTTGATCGCCTTGAAGCCAAGCGGCTGGGCAAAATAACAGTCACACGCCGAGGCAAGCCAGTCGCGGTGGTCTCGGGCCCACTGGCTGCAGAAGATGAGGCACGCGCCGTTTTCGGGTCTATGGCGGGATTGACGATCATCCCAGATGACGTCGATCTGACCGCGCCCGTTTTTGACGGCGAGATTGTCGCCGAAGCGGGCGTCCTTCATCTATGACTGCGATGCATCGTGCGATCCTGCTCGATACGCATGCGGCGATCTGGTTGGTTGAAGGAAGCCTGGTCCTGCCAGCTGTCTCGCTGATCATAACGGCCGGGCTGGCTGATGGGGTTTATGTTTCGCCGGTATCCGCTTGGGAAATAGGCCTTCTTGCCAAACCGCGAGCAAACGGTCAGCAAATCCAATTTCTACCTGACCCGGCGACCTGGTTTTCGACCCTGATGGGGAAGAGCATCATCAAACCGGCGCCGCTCACAAATGAGATTGCGATAGCATCGTCATCCTTGCCGGGCCAATTTCACGCTGACCCGGCAGATCGATTTCTCGTCGCCACTGCGCGAGCAATGAACATTCCGCTTATGACTCGGGACAGAAAGATATTGGACTACGCCAAGTCTGGCCACGTCAAAATAATCGAGTGTTAGCGCCGCTAGCTGCGCAAACGCCAACCGGTCTTGAACATCCAGGCAATCACGCTGGCGCATATGACGAGGAATCCCAGCGTCAGGCCAAAGCTGATCCAGATGTTCACGTCTGATTGGCCGGTGAAGGTCCACCTGAGGCCGTTGACCAGGTAAACGATTGGATTGAACAGCGCGACGCTGCGCCACGGTTCGGGCAGCATCGAGATCGAATAGAAGGTGCCGCCGAGGAAGGTCAGCGGCTGGAGGATCAGCATCGGCACGATCCCGAGCTTTTCAAACCCGTCGGCCCAGACCCCGAGCGCGAAGCCGAATAGCGCAAAGGCCGCCGCGACCATCACGATATAGCCCAGTGCGAGGACCGGATGCGCAATGTGGTAATCAACGAAAAAGCTCGCGGTGATCAGGATGATCGCAGCAAGGATCAGCGACTTGACCGCCGCCGCACCGACGAAGCCGAGCAGCGTTTCCGCTACTCCGACCGGGGCCGAGAGCAGCTCGTAGATCGTGCCGGTGAAGCGCGGCATGTAGATGCCGAAGCTGGCGTTGCTGGTGGTTTCGCCAAGCAAGGTCAGCAGCAGCAATCCCGGTATGATGAAGGCACCATAGGCCACCCCGCCGACCTGGCTCATCTTGCCCCCGATCGCCGCGCCGAACACGATGAAGTAGAGCGAGGTGGTCATGACGGGGGCGAAGATCGACTGAAAGAACGTGCGGAACGCCCGCATCAGCTCGAAGGTGAAGATCGCATAGGCACCGCGCAGGTTGAGACCACTCATTTGCCCTGCTCCACCAGATCGACAAAGATGTCTTCAAGGCTCGATTGGTGCGTGTCGAGCGCGGTGAATCCGATACCAGCACCGACCAGCGCCTCGATCGTCTGGGCCAGTTCGGCCTTGGCTTCGGCGCTTTCGCCTGCACCGCGATAGGTCAGGGTCCGCTTGTCATCGGACAGGTGCAGCGGAAACTGGCTGAGCGATGATGGAATTTCGGCGAGCGGCGCGGCGAGCGAGATATCGGCTTCGACCCGGCCCATCTTGGCCATCAGCTTGGCCTTGTCCTCGACCAGCAGCAGCTTGCCCTTGTCGATCACCCCGACCCGGTCGGCCATTTCCTCAGCCTCTTCGATGTAGTGCGTGGTCAGGATAATCGTCGTTCCCGCCTCACGCATCGCGCCGATCTGGCGCCACATGTCGCGGCGTAGTTCGACATCGACCCCGGCGGTGGGTTCATCGAGGAACAGCAGTTCGGGGTCGTGCGCCAGTGCCTTGGCGATCAGCACGCGGCGCTTCATTCCGCCCGAAAGGTGGCGGATCTGGCTGTCACGCTTGTCCCACAGGGTGAGCGATCGGAGCACCTCCTCGATCCTTGCGGAATCGCGCTTCAGCCCGAACAGTCCGCGCGAATAGCTCACCGCGTCGATCACCTTGGTGAACATGTCGGTGGCCATTTCCTGCGGGACCAGGCCGATGCGCGCGCGGGCGCGGCGCCAATCGTGCGCGAGGTCGAGCCCGAAGGCGCGGATTGTTCCGCTGCTTGGCCGGACCAGCCCGCAAACTGCGCCGATCAACGTGGTTTTGCCTGCGCCGTTAGGGCCAAGCAGAGCAAAAATCTCGCCCTTGCCGATGGTCAGATCGACATGGTCGATCGCAATCGGGCCATTGGCGTAGTGCTTGCTCAGGCTACAAATTTCGAGAATCGGTTCCATCAGCGGGCGACCATTGCCGCCCGCTGACGCTTTGCCAAGTCATTTAAGTTGCGATGCGAAACTTATCCCAAATCGGGCAGCCAATTGCCGTGGAAGCCCGGCGGAATGCGGTGCGGGATATGCACGCTGGCGACCGGGGGCTTGGCGATGTCCGATGCATCGAGGATCACCAGATCGGTGGTCTCAGTGGCGGCATCGATCACATAGCCCATCATCCAGCCATCGCCTTCGGGCGCATCCTCGGCGCGCGGCACGAACACGAATTCTCCCGGCACCCGGTCAGGGCCGAAGTCATGCACTTGGCGCGTGCCGGCCTTCAGGTCATGCCTATACAGCGGCTGCGCATCGAGGAACGATGGATCGCCCCCTGCAGGCAAGCCGATCGCCCAGGCATAGCGATAGTCTTGCCCGAAGAAACGTTCGTCCGGACGCGGGAATTCCTGCTCGGTGGCATCGATCGTCTTGCGCGCCACAGTACGCGCGACCGGATCGATCAACCAACGTTCTAGCCCAAGCGGCTTGCCGTTGGGTCCTTCAGGGCCTTCGGAAAACATCGTTTCGTAAACCGCGCTGTCGCAGATCACGTTGCCGGCCGCATCCTCATACGAGTTGGCGACGTGGAAGACGTAGCACGGATCGACATCGCACCAGATCACATCGTCCGCGCTGCCGTCCTTGGGCAACAGTCCGACGCGTGACGTGTGCTCAGGGTTCCAGCGGTACGGAAAGCCCTGCCCTGCGACCAGCGAGGCCATCGAGAAGGTCACCGGCAGGTCGAAGATCAGCACGTAGTTATCGGTGATCGTGCATTCGTGGATCGAAGGGCCATGCGAAACCGGGACCTCGACCTCGCGCAGCACTTTGCCCTCGGGTGAAAGCCGTACGTACCAGACCTTGTCCGGGGTCATCGCGTCGTAGGTGATCGCGTGGAACTGGCCGGTTTTGGGATCGAGATGCGGGTGCGCGGTGAACGGCGCGGTCAGCGTGCCGCCGAAATCGGTATAGGCCACAGTCTCCAGATTATCGTCGAGTATTGCGGGGCTTGAACCTGCTTCGACGATCGCGGTGATCTTGCCGCCGATCTGTACGATGTTGGTATTGACCCCATCACGCTGGGTGCGGCGCGGCCCGGGTGCGGCCTTCGGGCCACCGACGGCTTCGAGCACCTGGCTGCGGATGTAGCGGTTGCGGTACCATTCGGCCTTGCCGTCGTTCAGCCGAATGCCGTGAACCATGCCGTCACCGATGAACCAGTGGTGCCCGCGCGGATCGGGCCGATAGGGGTTAGGACCGATCCGCACGTAGCGCCCGGCAAGCTGCGCCGGAATTTCGCCAGTGAATTTGAGGTCGGTCAAAGTCAGTTCATCGGTCATCGGGGTATGGATGCCAGTAAGGAACGGATGGTCCGCCGCCTTGTTCATGCGCGCGCGGTTGATCGCGGCGACGCCCTGAATGCCCTTGGTGACCACCGAACGGATGACGGTCTCGACTGTGCTTGCCATGGTCGCGAATCCTTGCTTAATGTTTCTGCCGTAAACATAGGATCTATGATAACAGTGTCAACATCGAAATCTGCCGAGCGGACCTATCACCACGGCGATCTGCGCTCGGCGCTGATCGAGGCGGGGCTAGCACAGCTTGCGCAGGCCGATGAACAGCACGTTTCGCTGCGTGAACTGGCCCGCCAGGTCGGCGTTTCACCCACAGCGGTCTATCGTCACTTTCCCGACAAGAATGCACTGCTTGCCGCGCTGGCCGAGGCTGGAGTCGCCTGGCTGGGCGAAGCGCAGCGGCAGGCTTCGGAGGCTGCAGGCGGAGGTGCCGCCGGATTCGCCGCCACCGGCCGTGCCTATGTGCGCTTCGCCCTCGCCCACCCCGCGCTGTTCCGCCTGACTTTCACGCACGGCGACTATGCCGCCGCTCCAACCCACAGCAGCGACGCCGCTTCGCAAATGCTACGCAGCTATGCCGAGCAATTCGGCGGAGCTGATGCCGAAAGGTTAACCTTGCAGGCATGGGCCGTGGCGCATGGCCTGGCGATGTTGATGCTCGATGGCAGGTTGCCGCCCGACGACGCGCTGATCGACCGGGTGCTGGATACCAAGACGCTGTTCCCGGCTCAGTCCGGCAGGAGCAGCGACGAATCCCCGTAACTGTAGAACCGGTATTCCTGCGAGATGGCATGGGCATAGGCCGCCTGCATCCGCTCCAGCCCCATCAAGGCGCTGACCAGCATGAACAGGGTCGACTTGGGCAGGTGGAAGTTGGTCATCAGCCCGTCGATCGCCTTGAAGCGATAGCCCGGCGTGATGAAAATCGCGGTGTCGCCCGAGAACGGCTGGATCATTCCGTCTTCGTCTGCGGCGCTTTCGAGCAGGCGCAGGCTGGTGGTGCCGACCGCGATCACCCTGCCCCCTGCCGCGCGTGCCGTGTTGAGGCGCTCGGCGGTATCCGCATCGATGGTGCCCCATTCGGCGTGCATCTTGTGCGCCTGGGTATCGTCGACCTTGACCGGCAGGAATGTACCAGCCCCGACGTGCAGGGTGAGTGTTTCGTGGCCGATCCCGGCCTCGGCCAGCGCGGCGAGCACTTCCGGGGTGAAGTGCAAGGCAGCCGTTGGAGCGGCAACAGCTCCGTCCTTGTCCGCAAACATCGTCTGATAGTCGCTGCGGTCAGCCTCGTCGGTGGGGCGCTTCCCGGCGATGTAGGGCGGCAGCGGCATCTGGCCGGCGCGTTCGAGCAGCACTTCGACCGGCTCGTCACCCAGAAAGGCGAGCGTGAGGCTGCCGTCCTCGTGGCGGGCTTCGACCAGGGCCTGAACCCCGTCGGGAAAATCGACCACATCGCCGATCCGCAGCCGTTTGGCATTGCGCACGAAGGCTTGCCAGCGCCTGAGGTCGATCCGTTTGTGCAGCGTCGCGCCGATCCGTGCCTCACCGCGGCGGCCTTCACGCTGGGCGGGGATTACCCGCGTATCGTTGAACACCAGCACGTCGCCCGCCCGCAGCAGCGAAGGCAAATCGCGCACCGTCAGGTCACCGAACGAACCCTCAGCCGCTACATAAAGTAGCCGCGCTGCATCGCGCGGCCGCGCGGGACGCAGGGCTATCCGCTCGGGCGGCAGCTCGAAATCGAAAAGGTCAACTCGCATCGCGAGTTGTCCGATCATCCTGAGCTTGTCGAAGGACGCGCATTGCGGCGCGCTAGCGGCGCGCTACGTGCAGGGCAAGCTCAGGGCTTGCGCTTGAGCACCTTCTTCGGCGCGGGCTTGACCGGTGCTGCAACGGGAGCCGCAACTGGCGCAGGAGCGAGAACCGGCGCGGGAGGCGCCGGCGGCACATAGGCCGGCTGCGGCTTGCCCTCCGACAGGAGCGAGGCCTGAACAACCTTGGTTGGGTTCGTCGGCGGCTCGCCCCGCTCGATCGCATCGACCGCGTCCATGCCCGAAATCACCCGGCCGAAATTGGTGTAGCGATTGTCGAGCGCGAAGCGCGGGTAGAACACGATGAAGAACTGGCTGTTGGCCGAATCCGGCTGTTCGGTGCGGGCCATCGAAACGGTGCCGCGCACGTGCGGGGCGCGGTTGAATTCGGCCTTGAGGTCGGGCAGCGACGAACCGCCGGTCCCGGTCCCGGTCGGATCACCGGTCTGCGCCATGAAGCCTTCGATTACGCGGTGGAAGATCACCCCGTTGTAGAAACCCTGCTTGGTCAGCGTCTTGATCCGCTCGACATGGCCCGGCGCCCAGTCCGGCTTGAGGCGGATCAGAACGCGGCCACCGTTTGATAGGTCGAGCACCAGCACATTGTCGGGATCATGAGTGGGGTCGGGATCGATGAACATGTTGAGCTGCGGGACCGGTGCGGGCGCAGGTGCAGCCGCCTTGGGCTTGGCCATGGCCGGAGTTGCCGCAAGCGACAGGGCAGCAAGGAAACCTGTGATCAGGGCAGCGAAAGTCCGGCGGTTCATGAAGGTTTTGTCTCGCATGTTGCAAAGCGTGGCGGCGGGATAGCGCCGCTTGGCTGTCATGGCAATGAACGGAAAAGTAATGTTGTCAGGTGGCTATTTCTTGGCAATTCGCGCCACCACGTCTTGGCGCACCGCCGGGCTGACAAAACGCGAGATATCGCCGCCATAGAGCGCGATTTCCTTGACCAGCCGCGAGGCGATCGGTTGAAGCGAGACGTCGGCCATCAGGAACACCGTCTCGACCCGGTCGTTCAATTGGCGGTTCATGCCGGTCAGCTGGTATTCGTATTCGAAGTCGGTCACCCCGCGGATGCCACGGATCACGGTCTGCGCGCCGTGCGCTTCGGCAAAATCCATCAGCAGCGAATCGAACCCGACCACCCGGATCTTGGCATTGCCAATCCCGGCAACTTCGCGTTCGACCATGGCGATGCGCTCTTCATCGGAGAACATCGGCGTCTTGGCGATGTTGGTGGTGACCCCGATGATCAGCTCGTCGACCAGCTTCACCCCGCGCGAGATGATGTCCATATGACCGAGCGTGATCGGATCGAAGGTCCCGGGGTAAACGCCGATGCGGGTGGTCATGTCTTGTCCCTCGTCCAGATCACAGCACCGGGTTCGGCCGTAAAATTGAATGTCACGAGTTCAGTCTCATGATCGGTGTGCCCCGGCAATGCGATCCCCTGTTCGGCGTTTTCCGGTGGCAATGGTTTTGCACCTTGCGACGTCAGTGTCGAGCGTATCGACGCAATGCAGGCTGGAGAACCATGAATGCGAAACACGTAACGCCAATCTTGAAGCGCTTCTTCTTGTTCAAGCAGATCGAACTGGGCTGCGTCACATTTGGCACCAGGAATATATGTGGCCAGAATCTCCCGCTGCCGATTGGCGCTCGCGAAATCCTCCCGGCCGCCCTCCCAAAAGACCACGCCTCCCGCGCATGCCAACACGAGCGCCAAGAAACACCACATGGCGCTCGGCTTCAATGGTCCCTCTCCACGATATAGCGCGCGAGCCCGCGCAAGACATCCGCTTCCTGCCCGTGCTGGCCGAGATGCGCAATGGCCTGTTCGCTAAGCAGCCGCGCCTGTTCTCGCGCGCGCTCTGCACCGAGCAGGCCAACGAATGTCTGCTTGCCTGCCGCAGCATCCTTGCGCAGCGCCTTGCCTGCCTTGGTCTCGTCGCCCTCTTGGTCGAGCAGGTCGTCGGCGATCTGGAAGGCCAGACCGATATCGCGGGCGTAGCGGCGCAGGTGTGAGCGGCCCTCGGCCGGAACTTTCCCCAGCACCGCGCCCATTTCGACCGCGGCGGCGAGCAGAGCGCCGGTCTTGAGCTGCTGCAGCCGGGTGATTGCGTGCAGGTCGAGCGACTGCCCTTCCCCGGCAATGTCCATCACCTGCCCACCGACCATGCCTCCCGCCCCGGCGGCCGATGCGAGAACCTGCACCAATTCGGCCCGCACGAACGGATCGCCGCTGGTCGCTGGATCGGCCAAAATCTCGAATGCAAAGGCCTGCAACGCATCACCAGCCAGCACCGCAGTGGCCTCACCGAAAGCGACGTGCAGGCTGGGTTTGCCGTGACGCATGGCATCATCGTCCATGCACGGCAGATCATCATGAGCGAGCGAGTAGGCGTGGACCGCTTCGATCGCGATCGCCGCGCGCATCGCCTGGGTTCGATCGACCTGAAACATTGCTGCGGTGGTGACCAGCAGCAGCGGACGCAGTCGCTTGCCGCCGCCGATCGTGGCGTGCCGCATCGCCGCGATCAGCGCGTCACGGCTATCGCCCGGCGGGGTGAGCAGCGCATCGAACATCGCATCGACATCACCAGCGATTTCCGCAAGGGCCTCGGCAAGCTGCGGGTCGGGCGCCCCCGTCACCTCAATTACCCGGATCGAAGGGAGTGGTGCCGGTCGCTTGCCCAGCGGAATTGGCGACGACCTGCTCGATTCGCGCCTGCGCCGCGTCGAGGCGGGCCTGGCAATGCGCACGCAGCTTCTCGCCGCGCTCATACAGGCTGATCGTCGCATCGAGCGGCACTTCACCGCTTTCGAGGCCGCGCACGACCTCTTCCAGGCCGCGCAGCGCGTCTTCGAAGCTCATTGCGGCAATATCAGGATCGGTCTCGCTCATCGCCAAGAGCATTGACCCCGCAGCGGACAGCGGTCAAGTACGGGACCACTGCGGCACGGGCCGATTGGGGAGTTTTATGTACGCAAAAATTGTCATGGCCTACGTCGCAACGGCGCTGGTCTTCGGGATCCTCGACGCGGTGTGGCTGCGCCAGGCGGGCCCCGCGCTCTATCGCCCGGCGCTGGGTGACATCCTG
>JBJTLY010000044.1:0-3710 GCA_046063275.1 Novosphingobium sp.
CGCTCTACCTCGAGCTTGACGGGTGGGAAGGGCCGCTTGACCTGCTGCTCGATCTGGCGCGGCGGCAAAAGGTTGACCTGCGGCGGATCTCGATCCTTGAACTGGTTGACCAGTACCTGACCTACATCGAGCAGGCCGATCCTAGTCCTGAGGAACTGGCGTTGCGCCTGCAGCTTCGTCTGCAGCGGCTCGCCGCGATGCGCGATGCCGCCGGGCGGCTGCTCGGGCGCGACCGGCTGGGGCGCGATACCTGGCTGCGCGGCGCGCCGGAGGGCCTGCGGGTCGACCGCAAGAACCTGTGGCAGTGCGATTGGTTCGCGCTGGTCCAGGCTTACGGGCAGGTCAAGGCGCGGACCCAGCCGGTGGTCCACATGGTCCGCGATCGCATGGTGATGACGCTCGATTCGGCACTGAATCGCGTTTCGGCGATGCTCGGGGTCAATCTCGACTGGATGGAACTGCGTGATTTCCTGCCGCCGCATGCCGAGCCCAAGCTGCGCCGCTCGGCCTTGGCGTCGAGCTTCGTCGCCGCGCTGGAACTGGCCCGGCTGGGCAAGGCCGAACTCAGTCAGGAACATACCTTCGGACCCCTGATGCTGCGGGGGATCAAGGCATGAGCCAGCCCGACGATCTGGTCCGCGCGGTCGAGGCTACATTGTTTGCCGCCGAGGTGCCGTTGAGCGCCGAGGCAATCTCGGTGCATCTGGGCGGCGCGGCGGTGCAGGGCGCGCTGGCCGATCTGGCCGCGCACTATGATGGGCGCGGCGTGCAACTGGTCGAACGCGGCGGGCGCTGGCACTTCCAGACCGCGCCCGACCTCGCACACCTGCTCCGGCGCGAGCGCGAGGAAGTCCGCCGCCTCAGTCGCGCCGCCACCGAAGTGCTGGCGATCGTCGCCTATCACGAGCCGGTCAGCCGCGCCGATATCGAATCGATCCGCGGGGTGCAGACCGCCAAGGGCACGCTCGACGTGTTGATGGAGGCGGGCTGGGTGCGGATCGTCGGGCGGCGCGAAGTGCCGGGGCGCCCGGTGATCTACGCCACCACCCCCGATTTCCTCACGCACTTCGGGCTCGAAAGCCGCCGCGATCTGCCGGGGATCGACGAACTGCGCGCCGCTGGCTTGCTCGATCCGGTCGACGATGCTTTGGCTGCGGCGATGGACATCGTGGGCGACAGCGATGAGCCCGAAAATCCGTCCAGCGCACTGGAAAGCGAAGACGAAAGCGCCTAAGTGGGCCTGAGCGAGGGTACGCGGCGGCTGTCTGACCGTCTACCGATGCAGGAGTAGTCTGATGTTTGGTTTATCGCCCATCCACATCGTGGTGTTTGCGCTGGTCGTTCTGGTGCTTTTCGGGCGCGGCAAGGTGTCCGAATTCATGGGCGATTTCGGCAAGGGCGTGAAAAGCTTCAAGCAAGGCATGGCTGACGAAACGACGCCGCCTGCTCCGCCGCCGCAGATCCCGCCGGCCGCGCAGAATCAGGGCACGCTCAACGGCGAGTCCGTCATCGACCCTACCAGCCGTCCGCCGCAGTAATCCGCTGCTCACTGGCAGGGACAGCTAGCGATGTTTGACATCGGCTGGGACGAAATGCTGTTCACGGCAGCGATCGCGATCATCGTGATCGGGCCGAAGGACCTGCCGCGCGCGCTGCGCACCGCCGGGCAGTGGATGGGCAAGGTTCGCCGCGTTTCGGGGCATTTCCGTTCGGGCATCGAGACGATGATCCGTGAAGCCGAAATGGAAGACATGGAAAAGCAGTGGCGTGAGCAGAACGAGGCGATCATGGCGGCGCATCCGCCAGCCGAGGCTGCCGAGCCGCTGGTCGGGGTCGATCCCGGCACGCTAATGGAACCGCTGCCGCCGGTCGTGGCTGATCTTCCCGCTGCGAAGAAGAAAGCTTCGACCAAGAAGCCTGCCGCGAAAAAGGCACCGGCCAAGCCCCGCGCCAAGGCGGCCCAGTAAATGGCCTTCGAAATCCGCGACATCGATGAAACGCAGGCACCGCTGCTCGATCACCTGGTCGAGCTGCGCGCGCGGTTGCTGCGGGCGATCGCAGCCATCGCAGTCTCGTTCGGGGTGTGCCTCTATTTCGCGAGCGACATCTTCGGGTTCCTGATCCGCCCGCTGACTCAGGCCTTCCCTGCGGGGCAAGGCAAGCTCGTCTACACCAAGCTCTACGAAGCCTTTTTCGTCGAGATCAAGATTGCGCTGTTCGCGGCGTTTTTCCTCAGCTTCCCGATCATCGCCAACCAGATCTGGGCCTTCGTCGCGCCGGGGCTTTACGCCAAGGAAAAGAAGGCGTTCCTGCCGTTCCTGTTCCTCACCCCGCTGCTGTTCTTCGCCGGCGCAGCAATGGCCTATTACCTGGTCATGCCCGAGGCGTTCAAATACCTGCTGAGCTTCCAGGGGCAGAAGGGCGGCCTCGATATCGAAGCGCTGCCGGCGGCGGGGGACTACCTCGGCCTCGTCATGCAGTTCATCCTGGCTTTCGGGATCAGCTTCCTGCTGCCGGTACTGCTCCTGCTGCTCAATCGCGCCGGGATCGTCAGCCGCAAGAAGCTGATCGGGCTGCGGCGCTATGTGATCGTGATCCTCACCGGGTTTGCCGCGATCATCACTCCGCCCGACCTGATGAGCCAGATCATGCTGCTGGTGCCGCTATTGCTGCTGTTCGAAGGCTCATTGGTGATCATGTGGCTGGGCGAGCGCAGGGAAGCCAAAGAGGCGGTGGCGCAAACGTTGCCTGAGGTCTTACCTTAACTTCAGAACCGTTCGTCCTGAGCGAAGTCGAAGGACCCGCCGAGCGCAGCCGAGGCGTCCTAGCTCTCGCTTAACACCGGGGTCTCAGGTTCTCGGCTTCGCTCGAACCAACCCCTCGACTTCGCTCGGGGCGAACGGTGGTATGGGACTATAGATGTCTAGCCCTAAGTCCCCGGCTTCTTCGCCGTTGCCGCGTCCCACACTTGCACCCCGCCAACGTAAACCTTGCTGACCTTGGTTTGTGCCAGATCGGCCGGGCTGGAGAGCAGCGGGTCGCGGTCGACCATGATGAAGTCGGCGCGTTCGCCCGGTGCCAGGCGCCCGAAACGCCCTTCGGCAAAGCCGGCGTAAGCACCGTTCACCGTATAGCCGGCGAGCGCTTCTTCGCGGGTGACGCGTTCCTGCGGCTGCCAGCCGCCCTGCGGTTCGCCGTCGGCGCCCTGCCGGCTGATCGCGGCGGCCATACCAACGAACGGATCGGACAATTCTACCGGTGCGTCCGAACCGAAGGCCAGCTTGGCTCCGGTCGCCTGGATCGATTTCCACGCATAGGCGCCCTTGAGCCGGTCCGGCCCAAGCCGCTTTTCGGCCATCAGCCGATCAGAGGTCTGATGCACCGGCTGCATCGAGGCCACGATCCCGTTCTTGCCGAACCGGGGGATATCCGCCGGATCGACGATCTGGGCATGCTCGATCCGCCAGCGGCGGTCGCCCGGATAGGTCGGGGCGAGGTCCTCGATCGCGCCGAGCACGGCAGCGTTGGCCTCGTCACCAATTGCGTGAACTGCGACCTGGAAATGGTCGAGCGCGGCGCGGCTCATCATGTTCTTGAGCGCAGTGTCGCCAGTGATGCGCAGGCCTTTCGCCCCCGGCATGTCGCTGTAGGGCAGCTTCAGGCTGGCCCCGCGCGAACCCAGCGCGCCATCGGCATAGAGCTTGACCCCG
>JBJTLY010000045.1:0-4290 GCA_046063275.1 Novosphingobium sp.
AAGGAAATGATCAAGCCCGGTTCGGCCCATGCCGAACTGCCCAAGGACAGCGCCGATCTCGCGCTGACCCGGCTCGATCACTTCCGCAACGCCAACGGCGGTTCGCCCACCGCCGAAGTGCGCACCGAAATGCAGCGCAACATGCAGGTCCACTGCGCGGTGTTCCGCGATGATGCCCTGATGGCCGAAGGCAAGGCGCAGCTCGCCAAGACCTATGAGCGGATGCAGGATATCAAGGTTTCGGACCGCAGCCTGATCTGGAACTCGGACCTGATCGAAACGCTCGAGCTCGACAACCTGATCAGCCAGGCCAGCGTCACCATCCACAGCGCGCACAACCGCAAGGAAAGCCGCGGCGCCCACGCGCACGAGGATTTCCCCGATCGCGACGACAAGCAGTGGATGAAGCACACCGCCACCTGGTTCGACGGCTGGGGCGGCAAGGGCGGCGCGGTGAAGATCGATTACCGCCCGGTGCATGAGTACACGCTCACTGATGATGTGAGCTACATCAAGCCGAAGAAGCGGGTTTATTGAGGGTCAGAACAGCTTTTTTGAACTTCCGAACACGTGGCTCGTGAATTCGTCGTTCGTGTCGTGGCAAGACAAGCAACCCGGTCCGGGGAATTGTCCCGAGACGAAGACGTCCGATTGGGTGAAAGTCTCCATGGTCGTGTTAGCCAAATGATTGGTTCCAACGATATTCTGGCCAAAATTTGTGTTGAAATTGGTGGTTGGCGAGGCTCCACCGATCGTCCAGGTCGCGCCGTTGAACAGATAGAAACTGCGTACATCGGCAGGGTTCATCTGCGAGCGAATGTCGGCGATCAGGGAAATTATCTCGGAGTTCGAAACGGGCAAAGTGACGAGCGGGTTTGGGCTGTGGTTGTTGGGCGCACCCCATGGCGCCAGCCTTTGAACGCTGGCCCCACTGATCGGCTGCCCCGTAATTCCGGAAACAATATCGTCACTACCGCCGTCAATCGCTTTGGCCTGGAACGGTAGAGAATCGATCGTGTTGCCAGCGAATAGCCAGTTGGTTCCCGGGCCAATTTGATCGGCTGGTTGTGTTTGCGACGGGTTCAACGAGCTTGGCTTGTATGTATACCCGACGTTTGGCGCATTTCCGACGTGCTCGAACGTCGCCCAGATCATCTCGGGGTGCCCCGCCGCTGTCCCGACCACATGCATGCCGACCATCGCGACAGTAATAACCTTGGTCGGATTTGTTGGATTGCGCGTCCAGTGTTCCGGATCGGAGGTGTCATAGTTAGGCACCCGGGCTTGCATGGTAATGTATTCGGCCGGGTTGCTCACAGCCGATACATCGACCCACGAGGTCTTGATTTCGACCGCCAAGGCATTGGGGTTCGTAATCGTGTGGCCGTGGCTCGACGCATATTGTGAGACGGTGTCGATTTCCCCCTGACTGACCGGGAAGTGTCCGAATGAAAAGTCCCCGTTTTTCTGGCCGGTCAGATAGTACGCGAAGACGTCATTTACCGCGATTCCATAATAAACCAGCGATTTACTTTGCGTGAGCTGCACGCTGCCATCGGACTGGGCAACCTCGGAATCGATAATCGTTCCGTTTGGCAGCAGCAGGATCGGATGTTTGCCCAAGCCGAGGCGAGCGCTCGCAGCGGTATCGAGCTTCAACACAAAATTCTTCAGAGCTAGCCGGCTGGGGGTTTTTTTGCGCGCACCAAACAGAGCGGTGAAGCGACCGGAAGGCTGAAACTTCGCGTTCTTCAAGCTCCTGCCGCCTACGCCGGAAATATCGAGCATGCGATGGCCCTTGGTGCCGACGATCCGGGCCCTGCTAAGCTCGAATGACCGCCCCGTCGCGACCCGCACCATCGGCAGGCCGTTGCTGGATTTTGCGAGTGGCACGACTTCACGGAACTTGCCATCTTTGGTCCTGATGAATGGAAAGCCGTTGGGGCCAAGATTGGCGACACGCAGACCCAGCGGGGTAGGGTCCGGGCGCGCGGTGCGCAGCGTCGCGTTATCCTGGCTCATTCCGACGCCGCCGCCAATTGACGGTCCAATCGGATTGCGCGTCAAAGTCCTTTCACCAGTGACCGGATCGGGCGGAGATACGCTGTAGAATTCTGGCGAAGAAAATACTCGACCAGACCCGCCGTAGGTCGAATTCGAGGGCGATGTGAGCCACAGGAACATCTGGTACGACCAGCGATAGAAATCCTGATTTGGCGTATTCGAGAAGTTTACGGAGTCAGCAGGTTTCACTGCCGCATTAAGCGCACCCGGATTGCCGCCGACAAACCACCCTGAAAAGGCAAGGGTGTTGTTCGAAGCAGTCGTGAGCGGGGCGAAGGATGGCGGCAAGTCTTGTGCGGAAATCAATGCGGGTGCGGCAAGAAGCCCAATTACGGTCATCGAGGCAAGCGACACGCGATTGGCTGCAAACAAGCGATTAAATACTTTCGATTTGAAAGACATTGCCGAATCCCCCACAAATTAAATCGATTCTACTTAGTGGTGTTCACGATTATCGATTTGGTTGCAAGAAAATTGAGAGCGTCTGCGTATGTGTAGCATCCATATGTTTTAGATAGACATATCGGTCGATATGCCGCCGACGCCCCCTCGACCATCGCGGTGCTTGTGCCGCTTGCGCTAACTGCTGCGGAATCTATCTGGTAGTTGAACCCAAGAGACCGCGCGCATCGAGCTGATTTCCGCGCGGTTCGCTGTCTTTGCAATCCATGCTAGGCAGATCTGCGAGGCAAATGGGGCGCATTGTCATGCAATTCTGGACCCACACCGAAGTCAAACCCGCCACCATGCTGGCCTTCATGATCGGCTCGGCGCTGTTCATTGGCGCGGTGCTGCTCAAGCGTGTGGGGCAGGCGCGGGGCGAGAGTGGTGCCAAGGAGCCCCCGGCGCAGCGTGATTGGACTTCGCTGGGCGGGGTGTTGATCCAGTCTTTGGGGATCGGCTTGGTTGGCGGCCCTGCGAAGGGGGTGGGCAGCAGCCTGCTCGATGGCGTGGCTGACCCGCGCACCTGGATCACGGCGCTGACGATCGGCGGGGCGGTTGGCCTGTTTTTCTGGGCGGCGCGGACCATGGGGGCAAACTGGTCGATCATGGCGCGGATGCGGCAAGGGCATGTGCTGGTGACCAGCGGGCCCTTCGCGCTGGTGCGCCATCCGATCTATCTCGCGATGCTGCTGTTCCTGCTCAGTCTGGCCACTGCCACCGCGCATGAAAGCGCGCTGTGGGCGGCTGTTCCGGTGTTCGTGATCGGCACGCTGATCCGCACCACCCGGGAGGAGGCGCTGCTCCGCGCTGAGTTCGGCGCGGCCTACGACGCTTACGCGGCGCGGGTGAAGCGGTTTATTCCCGGAGTGCTGTAACCCCCGGCATAGCACGAAACCATTCACCTGCCGTTCACGTTTACAGACGTAACCGATTACGTATGTAAACGAAAGGCGACGGAATGAGCGGCGAACCGGATACAGGCGAGCGGATCAGCGAGGCGGAGCATGCGGTTATGTCCGCACTGTGGGACCGCGCACCGTTGACCGCCAACGAGGTCGCCGAGGCGGTCGAGGGCCGGGACTGGAGCCTCGCCACTGTCAAGACGCTGCTCTCGCGGCTGGTCGCCAAGCAGGCGGTGACGACCGAGCCTGACGGCAAGCGCTTCCTCTATTCGCCAGCCTTGGCACGCGACGCCTACCTTGGCGGGGAAAGCCGCCGCATGGTTGACCGCCTGTTCGGCGGCAGTGCAGCGGGGCTCTTCGCGCACCTCGCGGAGAGTGAGGCGCTGACCCCTTCGGACCTCGATCAGATCGAAGCTATCCTCAAGGAAATCCGCAAAGAGGATTCGGGCAAGTGAGCTGGCTCACCGATACCGCGCTCTACACCGGGCTGCTGATCGCTTTGGTGCTGGTGCTACGCCGCCCGGTCGCGCGCATGTTCGGGCCGGGCCTCGCCTATTCCCTGTGGGCGTTGCCGCTGCTGCGGCTTGCGTTCCCGCCGATCGTGCTGCCGGCACAGCCGGTCACCGATACAATCGTGGTCACCGCAGTCGCATCCTCCCCGATGCAGTCCCCTGCGGTGGAAGCTCCCGTCTGGTCATCCGCTTTGGCTTATGCCCCTTTGCTTGAGGCGATATGGCTGGCGGGGGCAATTGCCTTCCTGGTCTGGCGCATCAGTTCATACCTCGCGATGCGGCGCAAGCTGCTACGCGGCGCGGTGGCAGTGGGCCGTGAGGGCAAGGTGCGGCTGGTCGAAAGCCCGGCCACACCCGCGCCGGCCGCC
>JBJTLY010000046.1:0-3394 GCA_046063275.1 Novosphingobium sp.
TGGTCAACAAGGTTGCCGAAGGACGCCCGCATATCGTCGACAAGATCATCGACGGGCAGATCGCGTTGATTTTCAATACGACCGAGGGCTGGCAGAGCCTCAAGGACTCGCAATCGATCCGCGGATCGGCGCTGACCGGCAAGGTCCCCTACTACACCACCGCCGCTGCTTCGGTTGCAGCCGCACAGGCAATTGCCGCTCTTGAGGGCGCAAAGCTTGAAGTCCGCTCGTTGCAGGATTATTATAGCAGCTGAGCAATCGCGTTTTTCCGCCAACAGCGACTGGTTCCGCCCGCAGCCTCACGGCGCGGGGGAGGGTTCTAGTCGCTGCGGAGGGGACGACTGCAGGAGGAAGAGATGGCAAGTGTCGAGAAGCTGCCGATGCTGGCGGAAGGCTATGAACGCCTGATCGCGGAGCTGAAGGCGCTGCGTGAAGAGCGCCCGAAGATCGTCGATGCGATCGAGGAAGCGCGCGCGCACGGCGATCTTTCCGAAAACGCCGAATATCACGCGGCCAAGGAACGCCAGGGCCAGGTCGAGATGATGATCTCGGACCTTGAGGACAAGGTCAGCCGTTCGCAGATCGTCGATCCGACCTCGCTGTCGGGTGACAAGGTGATCTTTGGCGCCACCGTCAGCCTGCTCGACGATGACGACAAGCCGGTGAAGTATCAGATCGTCGGGCCATACGAGGCTGACGCCAAGATCGGCCGGATCAGCTACAATTCGCCGCTCGGCAAGGCGCTGATCGGGCGCAAGGCGGGTGAAGAGATCGAAGTGACCGTGCCCTCGGGCGACAAGTTCTACGCGGTCGAGAAGATCGAGTTCGTTTAGGCGTCGCGCCTACCGCTTGAGCATATCCGGCTGGAGCAGGCGGTGCAGGTGCACCACCACGTATTTCATCTCGGCATCGTCGATGGTGCGCCGTGCGGCGCTGCGCCATGCTTCTTCGGCGCTGGCGTAGTCGGGAAAGACCCCGACGAAGTCGATCGCATCGAGGTCCTCGAATTCGACCGTCTGCGGGTCGATAACCCGGCCGCCGAATACGAGGTGCAGTTTCTGGTCGGACATGCGCGCTGATCCCTGGGAGGAGAGAAAGCGCGCCCATAGTCAGCCTGCGCGGTGCGCGCAAGCGGGCGAGTCCGTAGCGTCACGTTTACTTTCGCAGACGCGCGGCGGCCTTGATCATTTCGCCCGCAAAGCGCGTGCCACGATTTCGCGCGGTCTTGCCCGCGGTCACGGCGCGTTGGCGGAGCGGGGCTGTGCCTTCTTCAAGCTTCGCAAACCCGTCGTGCGCGGCTTCGCTGGCAGCATCACGCGCCTGACGGCTGTACGCGAGGCCGAGCTCGGCAGCGACAGTGGCCACACCCAGCGCGCGCTTTGCGGTTTTGCTGGCAAATTTGCGCGGCAGCAGCGCGGCGACGAGCACACCAATGCCAAGGCCGGCTGCGACCGTCAGCCACGGATATTCACGCGCCAGACTGCGATAGTTTTCGGGCGGGTCGCGATCGGGCAGCGGTTCCAAACGCGGACGAGCAGGCAAGCTGTCGCTATCGCGCTTGAGGCGCTGCTGCGAAGCGGCGATGCGGCTGGCGACTCGTTCGCGGCGGGGATCGGTCTTGCTCACGTTGGGATTACTCCTCAGTCGGGATCTTCGTTGTGATTGCCGCTATCGCCAAGGTCCTGAATCTCGTCTGACTCGCTTGCGAAGGCTCGCCGCGCCATGCGGCCGAGCGGGCCTCGCAAGAACCAAACCAGCAACAGCCCGATCGTTCCCGCGATCACCGGTTTGTTTTGCCGCGCCACGTCGATGCCGGTTGCAACCGCGTCCTCAACCTCGCCGGTCAGCTTGTCCTTGATCCGCCCGCCAACACCGCGCGCGGCGAGATCGGATTTGACCTGAGCGATCCCGCCATCGACCAATTCGCGCGCCGCTGCGCGGTTGGCGCGATCGGTGAGCAGGCGGGTTTCGCTGTCCTTCATGGCCCTTCGTCAGCCTTGCTTTCTTCGGCGAGCAGCGCGCTCATCCGCTTCCAGCGCTGGCTGGCGGCAAGCGCGGAAAGACCGGCGGCAAGCAGCAGGCCAAGCACCGTCGCTCCGGTTGCTGCCCAGGCACCGATCAACGCGGTCAAGCCCAGAAGCACGCCCATAACCAGAGCCATCAGCGCGAAGAACACCAGCGCCAAGGCCAGCGCGGCCCAACCGGTGATGCCCTTGATCCCCGCACCGGCCACCGCCGCGCGCGATTTCTGGTAAGCGAACTCCGCTTCCAGCAACGTCCGGCTGTCGCTGGCAAGCTGCTTCACATCGTCAACCAACGACCGCTCAGCGTCGGTTGTCGGCTTCACAAGGGGTGGGGACGCATCATCCATGGCCAGCCGACATGGCGCGGTGAGCCGCGCCGTGTCAATTGGTCAGGCTTAATCGTCGGACGAGCCGCCGCGGAACAGACGGGCGAAAAAGAAGCCGGCCACTGCCGCAATCCCGATCGCCAGTCCGGGACTCTTGCGGACGAACTGACGGGCATCGTCGCCCAGCTCGTTCAGATCCTTCGATTCGATCTTGGCCGCGGTTTCCTGCATCGAGCGCGCGGCAGTCCGGGCGTAGTCGCCATAGCGCGTGCCGAGCTTTTCATCGATCGTCCCGGCATTGTCGGAAACGATCTTGCCGAGACCTGCGATTGCATCGCTGGTCCGGGCCTTGCCATCCTTGGCGAGGTCACCGGCCTTGCCGCGGGCCTGTTCGGCCATGGCCTTGGCTTCTTCGATCCAGTCGGCACCCTTGGCGACCGCCTGATCGCGGTATGCGCCGGCCTTAGCCTGGGCTTCCTTGCCGAGCACGGCGGCACCTGCGCGGGCTTCGTCGATCGCCTTCGAGAACTTGGCCTTCGCCTCGGTCGTCGCGGCAGGTGCTGCGGTCTTCTTGGCGGCGGGCGCCTTCTTGACGGCTGCCGGCTTCTTGGCGGCTGGCTTCTTGGCGGGGGTGGTTGCCATGTTCTTACCCTTCTGATGCAAGAGCCCGCACGATCGGGCGCTCTGGACAATGTGTATATCAATCCTGCAGCCTTCAAGAGGTTCCCTGAATAGCAATGCACCTTGCGACGCGGCGCGGCGCTGCTAAGGCGCGCTGCAACGAACTCTGGCTTACGGGAACCTGCCATGACCGCGATCATCGACATCCACGCCCGCGAAATTCTCGACAGCCGGGGCAACCCGACGGTCGAGGTCGACGTGCTGCTCGATGACGGCAGCTTCGGCCGCGCCGCAGTGCCTTCGGGCGCTTCGACCGGCGCGCACGAGGCAGTCGAACTGCGCGATGGCGACAAGTCGCGCTACCTCGGCAAGGGCGTGCTCAAGGCGGTCGAGGCCGTAAATGGCGAGATCAGTGATGCGATC
>JBJTLY010000047.1:0-14282 GCA_046063275.1 Novosphingobium sp.
CCAAGCCACCGCTCGACGGCGTCGGCCTGCCCATCCACGTCAAGGGCCGCGACCTTGTCAACGGCGTGCCCAAGGAAATCACCATTACGCAGGCCAATATCGCCGAAGCGCTGGCCGAACCGATCGGGGCAATCGTCGAAGGCGTGCGCATCGCGCTGGAAAACACTGCACCCGAACTCGCCGCTGACATCGTCGACCAGGGCATCGTGCTGACCGGCGGCGGGGCCTTGATCCAGGGCCTCGACGAATACCTGCGCGAAGAAACCGGTCTGCCCGTCAGCGTTGCCGAAGATCCGCTGTCCTGCGTTGCGCTGGGCACCGGCCGCGCGATGGAAGAGCCGATGTTCCGCGGCGTGTTGATGACCGCCTGAGCGCAGACCGATGTCCCGCGCTCGTCCAATTCTGGAGTAAACCCCGATGGCGGCGCCGAACAATCGCCGCTCGGGGTTTTCCCGCCGGGCGCAATACGGCAATTTCTTCGGCTATATCCTGGCGGTCGCCGGTCTGCTGGTCGGCGTGGTCATGCTGATTGTATCGACGGGCAATTCCGGAGCCTTTTCCGGGCTGCGCAGCGCAGCGAGCGATGGCGCGGCCCCGGCGGCCAAGGTTGCCGCCGGAGCACGGACCAGCACCCAGACCACCTGGTCGGTGATCAGCGGCTATTTCACTTCGGGCCTGCGCGTCGCACGGCTTGAACGCGAAGTGGCTGAGGCGCGCGTCAAGCTTGCCGAGCAGGCAGCGCTCAAGGAGGAAAACGGACGCCTCAAGGCCATGCTGGCCCTGGCTCAAGGTGATCAGCGCCCGGTTGTGGTCACCCGGTTGATCGGCTCGACCTCGAGCTCGACCCGGCGCTTCGCCACGATCGGAGCTGGTTCGAATCAGGGCGTGCGCGTCGGCATGACGGTCCGCTCGCCGCTCGGGCTGGTTGGCCGTGTGGTCGAACTTGGCAGAAACAGCGCGCGGCTGCTGCTGGTGACCGATACTGACAGCTCAATCCCGGTGCGCCGTGCCAGCGACGGGCTGCAAGGCTATGCCAATGGTCTGGGTGACGGCACAGTGCAGATCCGCTTGAGCACCACAGGGGTCAACCCGCTCAAGCCCGGCGATGCCATCGTCACCTCTGGCTCGGGCGGGCTCTATCGCCCCGGTGAGGCGGTCGCAGTCGTAGTGCGCCTGACGCCCGATGGTGCAATCGCGCGTCCGCTGAGCGATCCCGGCCAGACCGAATTCGTCGCGGTCGAACCGCAATACGAAGAGATCGCCGAACCCGCTCCGGCGCCATCGCCCAAAGCCAGCGGAAAGCGCTGATGCCAAACCCCTTGCCATCGGCCCTGCGCGAGTTCGGCAAGCCGCGGATCAACCGCGCGGCTTCACCCTTCCTCGCGCTGACCACGCCGTGGTTGCTGGTGATGCTGGGCAGTCTGTCTCCCAGCTGGCCGGTCATTTCATCCGCGCCGGTCCTCCCGCCGTTCGGATTCCTGTTGCTGGTCGGCTGGCAACAGTTGCGCCCCGGCCTCTTCCCGGTCTGGGCCGGTTTTCCGCTTGGCCTGTTCGATGACCTGTTTAGCGGGCAACCGTTCGGATCGGCGGTGGTGCTGTGGTCACTCGCCATGGTGGCGCTCGACTTTATCGACCACCGCTTTCCCTGGCGCGGTTTTGCGCTAAACTGGCTGGTGGCGAGCGCCTTCATCACCGCTTACCTGTTTCTCGCTCTCCAGATCGCAAACCTGGGCGGCGGGAGCGCCAGTCCGGTGGTGCTGCTTCCGCAGCTCGCGGTCGCGATCCTGGCCTATCCGCTCACTGCCCGGCTGGTCGGACTGGCCGATCGCTTCAGGCTGATCCCAGTCCGGAAAGTCTGACATGGCCAAGACGCCGCAGCACGTCAGTTCAGGCACGCTGAGCAACAGCTTCGAGCGCCGCTCGGTGCTGATCGGCGGGCTGCAGACGGGCCTCGGCGTGCTGCTCGCCGCGCGGATGGGCTACATCGGGCTGGTCCAGAACGCCAAGTATGAAACGCTGGCCGAGAGCAACCGCGTCAACCTCACCCTGGTGCCGCCGCGGCGCGGGGCGATCCTTGATCGCAACAATCAGCAGCTTGCCTCCAACCGCTCAGAGTTTCGCATCGACATCATCAAGGAGCGGCTGATCGATCGCGAGGCGACCGTTGCAACATTGGCGCGGCTGCTCGGCTTCGATGCGGTTAAGGTGCAGGACCTGCAGGACAAGCTCGACAAGGCGCACGGCTATCAGCCGATCGAAGTCCTCTCCGGCCTCGATTCGCAAGCATACGACAAGGTCCTGGTCCGTTTGCCCGATCTGCCCGGCGTGGTCGCCCAGCAAGGCTTTGCGCGCTGGTATCCGACCGGGCCGTCGGTTGCTCACCTGATCGGCTATGTCGGCCCCGCTTCGGCCAAGGACTACGAGAAGGAAAAGAACCCGCTGCTGGTCACCCCAGGGTTCAAGATCGGCAAGGACGGCCTCGAAAAGTTCTTCGACCCGATGCTGCGCGGCACCCCCGGTGCGCAGCGGGTTGAAGTTACCGCATCAGGCAAGTTCGTGCGCGATCTGGAGCACCGTGACGACATTCCCGGCCATCCGATCAAACTGACTATCGACGCCGCGCTGCAGGACTTCGCCTCGCGCCGCATCGGACTGGAAAGCGCTTCGGTGGTGGTGATCGATTGCATGACCGGCGGAATTCTCGCCGTATGCTCGATGCCGGCGTTCGATCCCAACACCTTCGCTGGCGGGATCAGCCGTCTGCAGTGGAAGATGCTCAACGAGGATGACCACATCCCGCTGCTCAACAAGGCGCTGCGCGGGCTTTATCCTCCCGGATCGACGATGAAGCCGATGGCGACGCTGGCGTTGCAGCAGCACGGGGTTTCGGCCGATGAACGGATCAATTGCCCGGGCGGCTACCAGCTCGGCAACCGCTTCTTCCGCTGCGATGCGGTGCACGGCTCGATGGATATGCGCAGCGCGATCGAACACAGCTGCAACACCTATTTCTGGACGATGGCGCACCGGGTTGGTTACGATGCGATCGCGCCGGTCGCCAAGGGACTTGGTCTGGGGCAGGAGTTCGAACTGCCAGGATCGGCGCAGCGTTATGGTACCATACCCGACGCAGCGTGGAAGATGCGCCGTTACAAGCAGGAATGGACCACGGCGGATTCGCTCAATGCCTCGATCGGCCAGGGCTATGTTTCGGTATCGCCGCTGCAACTTGCGGTAATGACCTCACGCATCGCATCGGGCCGCAACCTCATGCCTTCGCTGCTGTTCGGCCAGGCAAAGGCACCGCAAGGCCCGCTACCCTTCACCCCGGAGCAGCTTGCCGTGGCGCACGACGGGATGTTCCGCGTGGTCAACGGATCGGGCACCGGGGCGGCCAGCCGGCTCGACCTTGGTGACATCAAGATGGCGGGCAAAACCGGCACCGCGCAAGTCCGCGCATTGACCACGCGCGGCGGCGGCGGGGCGTGGAAGACCCGCGATCACTCGCTGTTCGTCTGCTACGCTCCGGCCGATGCGCCGCGCTATGCAATGTCTGTAGTCGTCGAGCACGGGACCTTCGGTGCGCGCGCCGCAGCCCCGATCGCCAAGGACGTCATGACCTTCCTGTTCGATCCGGGCAAAGCGATGGCAACATTGCTGGAACTGGAAAAAGGCTGGGGCGGCACGCCGACCGAGCGGATGGCGACCCGTTACAAGAGCTATGTCTCGCAGGTTGGCACATCTGCCCCCGAAGTCAGCGATGATGAGGACGAAAGCGTCAACAAGGCGGTCGGCCGTGCCGAGAGCTCGGACGCGCCGGAAGGCAGCGCGGAGTCCGGAACCCGTCCGGAAGAGCCGGCATCAATTCCTCCCAAGGTCGCCGCGTCAGCCGCTCCGCCGATCGAGGCTCCATTACCCGCACCTGCCACCGCGCCGAGCCCGCAATGAGCAATCGCATCATCCCCGAAGCGATCTCGCGCGAACCGTGGCACGTGCTCGTTCCGTTATTCGCGCTCAACACCTTCGGTTCGCTGGTCCTCTATTCGGCCGCGGGCGGGCATCTGCAGCCCTGGGCCCTGCTGCACGAGATCCACTTCGCGGTGTTCCTCGTCATGGCCTTCGTCATCTCGCGCTTCCCGCGCGAATTCTTCAAGCAGACGGCTTTCCCGATTTATGGCGCACTGGTTATCCTGCTGGTGCTGGTTGAGGTGCTCGGCAAGGTCAGCGGCGGCAGCCAGCGCTGGCTGAACCTCGGTTTCATGCAGTTGCAACCGAGCGAACTGATGAAGCCGGCGATCGTTCTGGCGCTCGCCAAGTTCTATGCCGATCTCCCCCCCGCCATGACCAAGAGCTGGCGCGCCCTGATCCCGGCGGGGGCGCTGGTCGGGGTGCCTGCTCTGCTGGTCATGGCGCAGCCGGATCTCGGCACCGGGCTCGCCATCACCATCGGCGCAGCAGTGGTAATCTTCCTCGCCGGCCTGCCGCTCTCGTGGTTCATCGGCGTTGGCGCGGCGGGCGCGGTCGCCGTCCGATCGCCTTCAAGCTGCTGCTCAAGCCCTATCAACAAGCGCGGGTGACGATCTTCATGGACCCGGAAAGCGATCCGCTGGGCAAGGGCTATCACATAACCCAATCGAAGATCGCGATCGGTTCGGGCGGGTTCTGGGGCAAGGGCTTCGGCAACGGCAGCCAGAGCCATCTCGAATACCTGCCCGAGGCACAGACCGACTTTGCTTTCGCCACCATGGCCGAGGAATGGGGCATAGTCGGCGGGCTGTTCGTGCTGGCGGTGTTCCTTTGGCTGTTCCGCTGGGGCATGGGCGTATCGCGCCGCGCGCCTGACCGGTTCTCCAGCCTGCTCGCCGCAGGTATGACCTTCACGATCTTTTTCTACATGGCGATCAACATGATGATGGTCATGGGCCTCGCCCCCGTGGTCGGCATTCCGCTGCCCTGGGTCAGCCACGGTGGATCATCGATGATGACCAACATGATCTGCGTCGGCACGATCATGGCGGTCGACCGGTGGAGCAAGCGCGGGCACTCGCTGGGCAGCTGAATGCGGCCTCAAAAAGCCCTTCCATCCGCCGAAACAATGGCTATAGGGAGCGCTCCCCGCCGAATCGGGGACTTCCAGCGACACGCCGGAATGGACGCATAGCTCAGTTGGTAGAGCAGCTGACTCTTAATCAGCGGGTCCTAGGTTCGAGCCCTAGTGCGTCCACCATTCCTCATATTTTCAATCACACCGCCGAGCTGAAGCGCCGGGCCGATTGCTGGCGCCACGGATCGAACAGCGCGGCGATAGTACGCGCATAGGGCAGGCCCAGGGGCTGGATCGCGACGTGATCCGCGTCGATCGAGGCCAGACCGCGCTCGACGAAGGGCTGCAGTCCGCCTTGCACCTCACCCAGCAAGCGCGCGCCGACGCGGGCCGAGCCATTGCACAGCAGCTGCTCGATCACCGCGCCGCGATAGCGATCGTCCGCGCTGCGCACCACGCCGCGATTAACCGGCAACAGGCCGCCCGAGGTCATCATGCGGTAGCGCCCCGCTTCCTTGACGTTCTGCGCGAGCAGCTGCGGGAAGCTGCTGATCGCCGAGGCGCCCAATCCGATCAGGACCGGCGCGGCATCGTCGGTGAAGCCCTGGAAGTTGCGGTGGACCTTTCCGGCGAGCGCTGCACTGGCGAGCGGATCGCCGGGATGCGCAAAGTGATCGAAGCCGACCGGGGTGTAGCCGTGAGTCAGCAGGTAGGAATACCCCCGCTCGGCCATCTCGAAGCGCAGTTCCTGATCCGGCAGGTCGTGATCGGGGATGGCCTTCTGCCGCGGCACCAGGTGCGGGACATGGGCATAGCCGAACAGTGCGATGCGGTCAGCACCGAGCACACGGGTGCGGTGCAGTGAGTCTTCGAGGTCGTGCAAAGTCTGCCCTGGCAACCCGTACATCAGATCGAAGTTGAGCGAGCCCACCCCCGCGCCGCGCAGCCAGTCGCAGCTGCGCACAATCGTATCCTCACCCTGCACCCGGCCGATCGCCTGCTGGCAATGCGCTGCGAAGGTCTGCACTCCCATGCTCGCGCGCTCGATCCCGATGGCGCCGATCGTCTGCGCCCATTCTGCGGTCAGCGAGCGCGGATCGAGTTCGATCGAGATCACCGGATCGGCGAGCGAAAAGGCCACGAACAGGCTATCGACCAGGCGGACGAAATCAACCGGGGACAGCGCATTGGGGCTCCCGCCGCCGAAGGCCACGCGCCGCACCCGAGCCGCGCGGGGCAACCGCGCCGCGATCAGCTCGATTTCCTGATGAAGCGCATCAAGGTAGCTCTCGAGCCGCTGGCGCCGCCCTGCCGCCGCAGTATTGCAGCCGCAATAGAAGCAGATTTTCTCGCAGAACGGGATGTGGACGTAGAGCGAGATCTCGCCCTCCACGCCTTCTAAAGCGTTGGCATAAAGCGAACTGTCGAGCGCGCCGAACTCGGCCGCGGTCGGGTAGCTGGTATAGCGCGGCACCGGAACGGCGAGCAGATCAGGGTGATAGGTCCACATGCTTGCGTTTTTACTGGCGCGGGTCAGCGCGTCATTGCTCTGCGTCAAAGAAACGGCGAGTGCAGCCGGCGTGACAGCCTTTGATGGTACAAGGCATTTCTGGCGTCTTGCCGCGTCCGCCAAGGTGGATCACCACCACCCGGCCTCCGCACAGCGGCGAAACCAGGTCGCGCCCGCTGCGCGACAGGGCCGGAGTGCTCCCAAGCATCATTGGAACGAGCGCGACAATCCCGAACAGCGACAGCTTCATCGTTCGTCCTCGTCGTCGATCAGGATGCGATTGGCCGCACCGTCCATGTCTTCGTACTGCCCGCTGCGCATCGCCCAGAAGAATGCGGCGAGTCCGATCAGGCCCATCGCCAGCGCGATCGGGATCAGGAAGGTCAGCCCGCTCATTTCGCTGCCCCGGCAAGCCGCAGCGAGTTGCCGATAACGATCAGCGAGCTGGCCGACATCGCCACTGCCGCAATCAAGGGGGTAACCGCACCGGCAATCGCCAGCGGCACCGCGCAGAGGTTGTAGACCACCGCGATGGCAAAGTTCTGGCGCACGATGCCCATGGTCCGCCGCGAGGCGCGCACCGCGAGCGCCGCCGGCATCAACCGCTCGCCCACGCTGACCGCATCGGCGGCCTGCTGGCTGAGATCGCTCGCCGAGCCCGGCGCGATCGAGGCATGGGCGGCGGCAAGTGCGGGACCATCATTGAGCCCGTCGCCGACCATCAGCGGGCGGCGGCCTTCTGCCTTGAGCGCCTCGAGCAGGGCCAGCTTCGCTTCGGGCGATACACCACCCTGCCCCGGGATGCCGAGCCGCTCGGACATAGCGGCCACGGCATCGGCGCGGTCGCCCGATACGATGCGACACTCGATGCCCATAGCGGCAAAGGCTGCCAGAGTCTCGGTCACGTCGGGGCGAAGCTCGTCGCGGAACTCGATCGTGGCGCGCTTGGTGCCGATGAGCAACTGGCAAGCCAGGCGACTGCCCACTTCGTCCGCTGCGGTTAGGGCAACGGCAGTACCGCCCATCGACCCGGCGATCCCTGCGCCTGATTTCTCGGCCAGATCGGTAAGCAATGCAGGGACAACACCTTCGCCGAGCAACGCGCCAGCCAACCCCCGGCTCAGCGGATGACGGCTGATTTGGGCCAGCGCCAGTGCCACCGACTTCGCCTCAGCGGTAAGCCCCATAAGGTCTGGCCGAGGCTCACCCAGCGTCAGCGTACCGGTCTTGTCGAAGAGGGCTACGTCCACTTCGGCCAGGCGCTCCAGCGCGCCGCCATCCTTGACCAGCAGTCCGCGCTTGCCGAGCGCACCCGCCGCCACGACCTGCGCCGCCGGCACGGCAAGTCCCATCGCGCAGGGGCAAGTGATGATCAGCACCGCGATGGCGATCACCAGCGATTGGTGCCACCCCGCTCCGGCGATCATCCACCCGGCGAAGGCCAGCGCCGCGAAGCTGTGCACTGCCGGTGCGTAAAGCCGCGAAACCCGGTCGGCGACCCGCACATAGCGGCTGCGCGACAGGCCGGCCTCGTCCATCAGCTGCGCGATATGCGCCAGCGTGGTGTCCCCCGCCGCAGCGGTGACGCGGACCTGGAGCGGACCGGTGAGGTTGATTGCGCCTGCGTGCACTGCGTCACCCGGACCGACCCGCTCGGGATTGCTTTCCCCGGTGAGCATGGCGTTGTCGATCGCCCCTGTTCCCAGCTCGACCACACCATCCGCCGCGAGCGCTTCGCCCGCGGCTACCAGCATCAGCATGCCTGGCTCAAGGTGCTCGGCCATGACCCGGTGGGCCGATCCGTCGGGCTGGAGCACGCTGGCGCTGCGTCCCATTCGTGAAAGGAGCGCGCCAATTTCCGCGCGCGTGCGTCCGCGCATCGCCGCGTCAAGCGCGCGGCCCGCCAGCAGGAAGAACAGCAGCATCACCGCGCCGTCAAAATAGGCCTGTGTCCCCCAGGTCAGCGTTTCGTAGAGGCTGAGGCAAGTCGCCAGCGACACCCCGATCGAGATCGGCACGTCCATGTTGGTCCGCCCTGCCCGCAGTGCCCGCCAGGCCGAGCGGAAGAACGGGCGCCCGGCGTAGGCGATCACCGGCACCGCGATCACCGCCGAAAGCCAGTGGAACATCTCGCGCGTCGCCCCGCCCGCGCCCGACCAGACGCTGACTGACAAGAGCATGATGTTCATCATGCCGAAGCCCGCCACCGCGAGCGCGCGGAGCAGTGCCTTGGTCTCGGCATCGTCGCTGGTTAGGCCGCTTGCGACTGGCTGCGCTTCGAACCCAATCCCGCGCATCGCTTCGACCAGATCAACTTCACTAACCTGTGCATCGTGGCGCACCAGCACGCGCTTGGCCGAGAGATTGACGCGCGCGCTGGTCACCCCCTTGACCTTGGGAAGCTCCCGCTCGATCTTGCCGATGCATCCGGCACAGCGGATTCCCGGGGCGATCAGCCGCGTATCGACCAGTTCTTCAGGTTCTACGTCAAGGCGACCGATGGCATTCATCCGAGCGGCAGTTCCCGCGCCCAGTGCTGGCCATTCGCATCGGCCTCGATCCGCACGAGCCAGCGTCCGGGATCCAGTTCCTTCGACTGATAGCGGTGCGGCGCGATCAGGCTGAGGGCTTCGCTCCGGTCATCGGGCGTACCAAGCGGACGGCGCAGCAGTGCGGTAACTCTTGCGCCTTCCGGTATGCCCGCCGTTTCAACCACCAGACGTCCCTGCGCATCGCGGCTCACCGCTGCGCTCCAGCCCAATGCCTTTTCGGTCATGGCATCCTTGAGCCAGCCATTGAATTCCTGGCTGGCGACGTACGAATTCTCGACCACCACCCCGCTGAAACTGTGCAGCGCGATCCGCGCGACCCAGAAATTGACCGCCATCACGATCCCGAAGAAGACCACGAAGATCGCCAGCATGTGGCACCCGGTGAAGGTCTTTTGCATCAGTCGTTGTCCTCTTCGCTTTCGGGGGCGGTGAATTTCGCCTTGGCCTCGCCACTCTCGTGGCCCTCGTCGAGTGAGGTGATCTTGAACTCGAATTCCTTGCTGCGGGTATTCGCCGGGGCGACAACATAGGCGCGGACCTGGAGCAGCTGATCAGCGGGAACGGCAAAGGTCAGCTTCGGCGCCGCCTGATCGCGCGGCAGCGATTCGTCCCACATCTTCGCGCCGGGCAAGTCTTCGAGCGCGATCTCCATCTTGCGCGGCCGGCTTTCCATGTTGCGCAACCGCAGCGTGAAGGCGTTGCGCACCGAACCGTCGCTCATCAGCATATATGGCGGATTGCGATCGGGCGCGACGGTCAGCGTGGTGCGCACGCGGTGACCCAGCGCAAACAGCATGGCCATGCCGATGCTCGACCAGATCAGGAAATAGGCGATGGTGCGCGGGTGAAGCAGCGTCTTCCACACCGGCTTGGGCGGCTTGCCTGCTGCCTCGGACCGGCAATCCTCCAGCGTGGCATAGTCGATCAGCCCGCGCGGACGTCCGATCTCGGCCATCACCTTGTCGCAGGCATCGATGCACAGTGCGCAGGTAATGCAACCGATCTGCGGCCCTTCGCGGATGTCGATGCCCGTGGGGCAGACCGCGACGCACTGCATGCAATCTATGCAGTCACCGTACTTTTCCGGCTCCTTCTCGGCCTTCTTGAGGCTGCCGCGCTTCTCCCCGCGCCAGTCCTTGTAGGTGACGATCAGGCTTTTCTCATCAAGCATCGCGGTCTGGATCCGCGGCCAGGGGCACATGTAGATACACACCTGCTCGCGCATGAAGCCGCCGAGCGCGACCGTGGTCAAGGTCAGCACCGCGACGGTGACGTAGGCCACCGTCGCCGCCTCACCCCGCCAGAAATCGTGAACCAGCGTCGGCGCATCAGCGAAATACATGATCCACGCGCCACCGGTCCAGAAGCCGATGACCAGGTAGATCGACCACTTGAACGCCCGGCGCGCAATCTTGCCCGCTGTCCATGGCGCTGCATCGAGCCGGATCCGCGCATTGCGATCCCCGTCAATGAAGCGGTCAACGTGCTGGAACAGGTCGGTCCACACTGTCTGCGGGCAGGCATAGCCGCACCATGCCCGGCCCACCGCGCTGGTGATCAGGAACAAACCGATCCCGGCCATGATCAGCAGACCGGCGACGAAGTAGAATTCCTGCGGCCATATCTCGATCGAGAACATGTAGAACCGGCGGTGCGCCAGATCGATCAGCACCGCCTGGTTCGGGGCATAGGGACCGCGATCCCAGCGCAGCCAGGGTGTGCCGTAATAGATCGTCAGGGTGATCGCCATGACCGCCCACTTGAAGCGGCGGAAGGGTCCGTCGATCCGCTTGTTGTGGACGGTCTTGCGGCTCTCGTAGAACTTCGATCCGAATACGCTGTCGTCAATTACTGACATTGGCCGGTGCCGTTGGAGGCGTGGTCGCTGCTGCGGGAGCCGGAGCAAAAGCCTCACCACCGCCCAGCGAATGGACATAGGCCGCCAGCATTTTGATCGTCACCGGATCGAGCCTGCCGCCCCAGGCCGGCATCACACCCATGCGCGGAGCCCGAACCTGACGCTGCACGTCGGCTGCCGTGCCGCCATAGAGCCAGATCGCATCGCGCAGCTTGGGCGCGCCGACCGCGCGGTTACCCTCGCCGTTGGCGCCATGGCAAACCACGCAGTTGTCAGCGAACAGTTTGGCGCCTTCGGGATTGTCCTTGGCTTTGCCGCTGAGCGACAGGACATGCGCGGCGATGGCATCCATCTGGCCGGGCTGGAACGCGCCGTCGAACGGCGGCATCGCGCTCTGCCGGGTCTGGCTGTCCGCCGCGTAGCGGATGCCGTGAGTGATCGTGATCTCGATCGTCTTGATATCCCCGCCCCACAGCCAGTCGTCATCATTAAGGTTGGGATAGCCGAGCGTCTGGCTGCCGGCCGCGCCGCTGCCGTGGCACTGTGAGCAGTTGACCTTGAAGGCAGCCTTGCCGCCGTCGATCGCCTTCTGCATCAGGTCCGGATTGCTGGCGAGCAGTTCGATCGGGATCGCCGCGATCTGGTCACGTACCGCCTTCTGCGTCGCATCGGCCGCTGCAGTATCCTTGGCGAGTTGGCCGCGGCTGGTCCACCCGAACAGGCCCTGACTGCCCCCGCCCGGCATCGGCCAGGCCGGATAGGCGATGGTGTAACCGATCGCGAAAGCGATGCAGATGTAGAACAGCCACAGCCACCAGCGCGGCAGCGGGGTGTTGAGTTCCTCGATCCCGTCCCATTCGTGGCCGACGGTTTCGGTGCCGGTTGGCTGGTCGATGCGCTTATTCGCCATCGTCTGTATCCTCGAAAATGGAGTTGGCGACCTTGTGGTTGAGGCTCTTGGAGCCGGGCCGGAACGGCCAGAAGCAGAGCACCACGAAGAGCACCGCCATGGCGGCAAGGCCTACGGAGTCAGCGAGCTGGCGCAGGGTCTCGTAGTCCATCACCGGCCCTTCTCGGTTGCGAGCTTCTCCTGCGCGGCGGCGCTGTTCACATCGACCAGTGTGCCGAGCATCTGCAGGTAAGCCACCAGCGCATCCATTTCGGTCAGCCGCTGCGGGTTGCCGTCGAAATCGCGGATCTGCGCCTTGGGATAGCGCTTCATCAGATCGCCGGCGTCGAGATCGGGGTTGGCCTGCGCCGCCATGTCCTTCGCCGCATTGTCGATGTCCGCCTTGGTATAAGGCACGCCGACATCCTTCATTGCGGTCAGGTTGGCAGCAGGATCGGCGACGTGAAGGTCAGTATCGGCGAGGAACGAATAGGTCGGCATCACGCTTTCAGGCACCAGCTTGCGCGGGTCCTTGAGGTGTTCGACATGCCACGCATCCGAATAGCGCAGGCCGACGCGGGCGAGGTCCGGCCCGGTGCGCTTCGAACCCCACTGGAACGGGTGGTCGTACATGCTTTCCGCGGCCAGGCTGTAGTGGCCATAGCGCTCGACCTCGTCACGGAACGGACGGATCATCTGGCTGTGGCAGGTGTAGCAGCCTTCGCGGATGTAGATGTCGCGTCCGGCCAGCTCGAGCGGGGTATAGGGCCGCATTCCGTCGACCTTCTCGATCGTGTTGTCGATCCAGAACAGCGGGGCGATTTCCACGATCCCGCCGATCGAAACGGCGATCAGCGTGAACAGTCCGAGCAGGGTGATGTTGCGTTCGAGCCGGGCGTGGCCCTTGGCGGGTTCTTCGATATGCGTGGTGCTCATCGGTCTAAGCCTTATGCAGCCGGAACGGCGGTAAGCGGAACATCCTTGGCGGGATCGTACGGGGTCTCGGTCATCGGTGCCTCGTCGCGCAGCTTGCCGCGCAGCGTCTGGATGAAGTTGAAGGTCATCACGCAGGCCCCGCCGAGGTAGAGGACGCCACCGAAGGCGCGCATCAGGTACATCGGGCGGATCGCGGCGACGGTGTCGGCAAAGCTGTTCACCAGGTAGCCGTTGGCGCCATATTCGCGCCACATCAGGCCTTGGGTGATCCCCGCCACCCACATCGAGCCGGCGTAGAAAACGATCCCCAGCGAGGCGAGCCAGAAGTGCCAGTTGATCATCCGCAGGCTGTACATCCGCTCACGCTTCCACAGCCGCGGGGTCAGGTAATAGAGGCAGGCGAAGGTGATCATCCCGTTCCAGCCGAGCGCGCCCGAATGAACGTGGCCGATGGTCCAGTCTGTATAGTGCGACAGCGAGTTGAAGAACTTGATTGACAGCATCGGTCCTTCGAAGGTGCTCATCCCGTAGAAGGCCAGCGCCATGACCATCATGCGGATGATCGGATCGGTGCGGACCTTGTCCCACGCCCCGTCGAGCGTCATCAGCCCGTTGATCATCCCGCCCCAGCTCGGCATCCACAGCATGATCGAGAAGACCATGCCCAGCGTCTGCGCCCAATCGGGCAGCGCGGTGTAAAGCAGGTGGTGCGGCCCGGCCCATATGTAGAGGAAGATCAGCGACCAGAAGTGGATGATCGACAACCGGTAGGAATAGACCGGGCGTTCGGCCTGCTTGGGCACGAAGTAGTACATCATCGCAAGGAAGCCGGCGGTGAGGAAGAAGCCCACCGCGTTGTGGCCGTACCACCACTGGGTCAGCGCATCCTGCACCCCGCCGAACAGGCTGTAGCTGCGCGAGCCGAGCCAGCTGACCGGCACCGCCATGTTGTTGACCAGGTGGAGCATCGCCACGGTGACGATGAACGCGAGGTAGAACCAGTTGGCGACGTAGATGTGCGGTTCGTGGCGGCGCAGCAGCGTGCCGGCGAAGACGATCAGGTAGCTGACCCAGACCACCGTGAGCCACAGGTCGACGTACCATTCGGGCTCGGCGTATTCCTTGCTCTGGGTGATCCCGAGCAGGTAGCCGGTCGCGGCGAGCACGATGAACAGCTGGTAGCCCCAGAATACGAACCGGGCGAGCGCCGGGAAGGCCAGCCGGGTGCGGCAGGTGCGCTGGACGACGTAGAAGCTCGTCGCGATCAGCGCGTTGCCGCCGAAGGCGAAGATCACCGCGCTGGTGTGGAGCGGACGCAGGCGGCCGAAGTTGAGATAGGGCTCGAAGTTGAGCTGCGCCGGAAAGGCGAGCTGCAGCGCGATCACCAGCCCTGCCAGGAACCCGGCCATGCCCCAGAACATCGTGGCGATCGTCGCCCAGCGCACCGGATTGTCGTCATAGCGGGAATCGCCATCGGGCATGTGGAAGAACCC
>JBJTLY010000048.1:0-3984 GCA_046063275.1 Novosphingobium sp.
CCGCATTGGCGATGACCCGGGTCAAGGTGCCGGGCGAAGCCTAGAAATCGGCGATCACTTGCAGGATCAGCGAGCGCGGCGCGGTGTAGGTCCAGCCGCCGCTGGTTGAAACCTGCCAGACCGACCTGCTGTTCCGCCCGCTGGTGCAGAACGTGTTCGACAATTACGGCTGGCAGGTTTCAACCAGCGGCGGCTGGACCTACACCGCGCCGCGCTCGCTGATCCTGCAAGTGATCGCCGATTTCTAGGCTTCGCCCGGCACCTTGACCCGGGTCATCGCCAATGCGGCTAGGACCAGTGTCCCGGCTGAAAAAGCCATGGTCCAGATCGGCTGACCGGGGAACAGCCACTTCATGATCTGGCCCATCACCGTCGCCACCAGCAGCTGCGGGATCACTACGAAGACGTTGAACAGCCCCATGTAGATGCCCAGCTTGCGCTGCGGCAGGCTGCTCGCGAGGATCGCGTAGGGCATGGCGAGGATCGAGGCCCAGGCGATGCCGACCCCGACTTCGCTCAACAGCAGCATCTGCTTGTCCTTGATCACGAAGAAGCTGGCATAGCCCGCCGCGCCGCATAGCAGCCCGACCAAGTGGGTGCGCGCCTTGCCGATGCGGGCTGAGAGGAACGGCAGCAAGGTCAGTGCGGCGATGGCCGCGACCCCGTTGTAGACCGCGAACAGCACGTCGACCCAGT
Source organism: Novosphingobium sp. (assembly GCA_046063275.1). Taxonomy (GTDB): domain Bacteria; phylum Pseudomonadota; class Alphaproteobacteria; order Sphingomonadales; family Sphingomonadaceae; genus Novosphingobium. Next base: position 697 of record JBJTLY010000048.1, read on the forward strand.
TGCCTCCGGCCTGATATTCCGGCGTTCCGGGCATGGCATTAAAGAAATCACGTGCGACGATCGGGGTGGTGTTGATCCACATGATGAACAGCGCCGACCAGCTGAAGAACTGGACCAGCGCGAGCCGCTTCATCAGCGGCGGCATCCCCGAGAAATCACCAACAATGTGACCGAGCATCTTGGCCGGGCTGCCGCGCTTGGCCCCGGCAATCGCCACCGCGCTAGCGAGGCCGTAAGCAATCAGCAGGCCACCAAGCAGATAAACTTCCTTTTCCAGCCCGAACCTTGCCACAACTGCGACGACCGCCACGCCAGCGGCCATCCAGCCGAAGCAGGCGTTGTAGGTGCGCGCGGCGAGTGCGCGGATCGTTTCGCCATCGGCTTCCTCATGCACGCCATCAAATGCGGCCATCTCCTCAGGCGAATATTCCTTGGTCGAAACCACCGTCCACAGCACCGCGAGGAACAGCATCGCGCCGCCGAACCAGAAGGCATAGCGCACCGTATCGGGCAGTACCCCGGGCACCGCAGTGTTGGCGACGCCCGAATGCTCGAGCAGCCACGGGAACAGCGAACCGACCACCGCGCCAGTGCCAATGAAGGCGGTCTGCACGGCGTAACCGGCGCTGTGCTGGTCCTTGCGCAACATATCGCCGACGAAAGCGCGGAACGGCTCCATCGATACGTTGAGGCTGGCATCGAGCAGCCACAGCAGCAATGCCGCCGCGAGCAGCACCGAGGCAATCGGCATCAGGAACAAGGCAAGCGTTGCCAGCACGGCCCCGGCGACGAAATAAGGCCGCCGCCGCCCCAGCCGGCCGAGCCAGGTACGATCGCTCATGTGGCCGATCACCGGCTGGACCAGCAGCCCGGTCAGCGGCGCGGCGACCCACAATGCCGGGAGCTTTTCCAGGCTCGAACCCAACGTCTCGAAAATCCGGCTCATGTTCGCATTCTGCAGCGCGAAGCCGATCTGGATGCCGAAGAAACCGAAGCTGATATTGAACAGCCCGGCCCAGCCCTGACGCGGTTTTTCCATTATTGTCTCTCCCGTTGGGCAAGAAGTTGCATGGGAGCATGCCGCGCAGCAATAGGCATACGAATACGTTGGAGCCGCGCTAGCCCGCTCCGCAGCTCTTGCGCACGACCAGCGTGGCCGGGATCGAGCGATTGGCAACAGGGTGATCCTGGATTGCCGCCAGCAGGGTTTCGACCAGCAGCTCGCCCGCGCTCTTGAGGTCCTGCATGATCGTGGTCAGCGGCGGGCTGGTCAGGCTGGCGGCGGGGATGTCGTCGAAACCGATCACCGCGACATCGTGCGGGACCAACAGTCCGGCTTCAGCAAGGGCGCGCATCGCGCCGATTGCGATGAGATCGCTCGCCGCAAAGATCGCATCAAATTCAAGCCCTGCGCCGAGCATCGCCTGCATCGCGGCGTGCCCATCGCCCTCGCTGCTGAGCGCAGCGCATTGCAATGCGCTATCGGCAGGATGGCCTGCCTGAGCCATAGCCGCGCAGAGGCCGCGGTAACGATCGGCGAACTCGGGATAGTGGTCATCGGCCTGGCCGAGAAAGGCGATCCGGCGGCGGCCTTGCGCCAGCAGATGCTCGCCCGCAAGCTGACCCGCACCGAAATTGTCCGAGCCGACGGTGGCGCCGATGTTGCTTTCACTCACCGAGCCCCAGCGCACGAATTGCGTCTCGCTCGCCACCAGCTGGCGCAGGCGGCTTTCATAGAGCGTGTAATCGCCATAACCGAGCAGGATCAGCCCGTCGGCGCGGTGGCTGTCCTGATACTGGGTGTGCCAATCATCCTCCATTTTCTGAAACGAAATGAGGAGGTCGAGCCCGTGATTGGCGGCAGCACGGGTGATCGAGCCGAGCATCGCGAGGAAGAACGGGTTGATGTTCGCCCCATCGGGCGTGGGGTCTTCGAAGAACAGCAGGGCGATGGTGTTCGAGCGCTGCGAGCGCAGCGACGAGGCGTTCTTGTCGACCGAATAGTTGAGCTCGCGCGCGATCTCCTCGATCCGCTGGCGGGTTGCGAGGCTGACCGATTTGGAGCCCCTGAGCGCGCGGCTGACGGTCGGCTGCGATACGCCTGCGCGATAGGCGATGTCGAAGCTGGTCGGCTTGGTCGAGCGCTTGCGGCCCATCGTCTCTCCCCGCCGGTCCGTTGCCCGGCGTTGACGATGCTAGGCCCGAGTCCACTGCGCCGCAATCGGGTTCGCATATTATGCAGCGGGGCGTGACAATCGGGCCACAATGGCAAGCTCAAACGCGCTGCGCATAAAATGGGTATACGTATGCCTTCTTCCTGACCGGGCACTCCGCGCCGTATCAAGAGCTTGAGCGTTGCGGGATCCACGGGTTCGGTAGCAACGCCTGGGACTTCAGAGGCCGACGCCACCAGGTGATCGGCTCGCTATTGGGGAGGGATTTCAGTGGCAATTCGTACCAAGCTTTCCGGCGTTTCGGCTCTTGCCGTTGCGGCGGCCATGTTCGCCATGCCGACCGCCGTCCACGCGCAGGCTGCTGCGGCGCCGGCCGCTGACGACAGCGCCGATAACGGTGATGTGATCGTCGTCACCGGCTTCCGCGCCTCGCTGCGCAGCGCAACCGCGATCAAGAAGAAGACCGAAACGGTCGTCGAATCGGTCAACGCCGAAGACATCGGCAAGCTCCCCGACAACTCGATCGGCGAATCTATCGCACGTCTTCCCGGCCTTGCCGCCCAGCGCAGCAACGGCCGCGCCAACATCATCTCGATCCGCGGCTTCGGTCCGGATTTCTCGACCACCACGCTCAACGGGCGTGAACAGACCACGACCAATGACAGCCGTGCGGTCGAATTCGACCAGTTCCCGTCGGAAATCCTCTCGGGCGTGGATGTCTACAAGACTGCCGAGGCCGATCACACCGCCGGCGGCCTGGTCGGTTCGATCAACCTGCGCACCATCCGCCCCCTAGACGCGAAGAAGCGCGTCGTCGCAATCGGCGCGCGCGGCACCTACGTCGACCAGAAGGTCATCCCGACCAGCACCGACAAGGGCTATCGCGTCTACGGCACCTACGTCGACACCTTCGCCGACGACACAATGGGCATCGCGCTGTCCGCGGCCTATTCGGACGAACCCTATCAGACCCGCGACTGGAACGCCTGGGGTTACGGCGGCTACGGCCCCAACGCCTTCGGTCTCAACGGTGTGAAGACCTGGTCGGAATCATCGCGTCTCAAGCGCCTCGGTCTGAACGGCACCTTCCAGGCCAAGCTCGGCAGCCAGTTCA
>JBJTLY010000049.1:0-2926 GCA_046063275.1 Novosphingobium sp.
TGTCGGCCTTGGTCAGCACCAGCCGGTAACCGACCGCGGCCTCATCGAGCATTGCCATCATCTCGCGGTCGACATCCTTGGGGCCGTGGCGCGCATCGATCAGCACCAGCGTCCGCTTCAGCACCGCGCGCCCGCGCAGGTAATCGCGCACCACCCGCTGCCATTCCTTGACGATCGACTTGGGCGCCTTGGCAAAGCCGTAACCGGGCATATCGACCAGCCGCAGCACAGCGGGATCGCCAACCTCGAAGAAGTTGAGTTCCTGCGTCCGCCCCGGGGTGACCGAGGCACGGGCGATCGATTTGCGCCCGGTCAGCGCGTTGAGTAGCGAGCTCTTGCCGACGTTTGAGCGTCCGGCAAAGGCGAGCTCGGGCACGGTCGCCTCGGGCAGATACTGCAGCGAGGGCGCGCTCTTTAGGAACTCGACCCGCCCCGCAAACAGCTTGCGCGCGGCTTCAGTCAGGTCGGGGCCGTCGTCGGTTTCGGGCAGGACCTCAGGCACCGGCCTTGGTACTCTGCGCCTTCAGCTGTGGATGGCGCGAATAGAGGAACGCCTGCTGCGCGATGGTCAGGAAGTTCGAGGTGATCCAGTAGATCAGCAAGCCCGCCGCAAACGGTGCCATCACGAACATCATGATCCACGGCATGAAGGCGAAGACCTGTTGCTGCGCGGGATCCATCTGCGCCGGGTTGAGCTTGAACTGGAAGTACATCGAAACGCCCAACAGCAAGGCCAGCACGCCGATCGCAAGGAACGCGGGCGGGTTAAACGGCAGGTAGCCGAACAGGTTCAGGATATGTGCCGGGTCAGGCGCGGACAGATCCTTGATCCACAGCACGAACGGCTGGTGGCGCATCTCGACCGCAAGCGTCAGCACCTTGTACAGCGCGAAGAACACCGGGATCTGCAGGAAGATCGGCAGACAGCCCGCAAGCGGGTTGACCCCTTCCTTCTTGTAGAGCGCCATGACCTCTTCCTGCTGCTTGGCCTTGTCGTCCTTGTAGCGTTCCTGGATCGCCTTCATCTTGGGCTGGATCGCGCGCATCGCCGCCATGCTGGCGAACTGCTTCTGCGCCACCGGGAACATCAGCCCGCGCACCACCAGGGTCAGCAGGATGATCGCCACGCCGAAGTTGTGCGTCAGGCCGAACAGGAACTTGAGCAGCCCGAAGATCGGCTTTTCGAACCAGCGGAACCAGCCCCAGTCGATCGCGAGGCCGAAGTTGGGAATGCCTGCTGCTTCGTACTTGTCGAGCACCGAGCTTTCCTTGGCCCCGGCGAACAGCCGCGTGGTCAGCGCGCTGGTCTGGCCGGGCGCAACGGTTGCGAGCGGATAGACCAGATCGGCGCGGAACAGGCCGCCCCCAAGGCTGCGGAAATCGCTGGTTGCGCCGCTCTTGTCGGGGACCAGCGCGCTCATCCAGTAGATGTCGGTGAAGCCAACCCAGCCGGTCTTGCCCGAATTAGCCACCTGCGTCGCCTCGACCACATCCTTGTAGTTGGGGCCGAACGAAACCTTGTCGTCAAAGGTGCCGAAGGGGCCGGAGTGCAGGTTCCAGATGTCGACGCTGGCGGTCTTGTCGGTGCGGGCGATAAGAGCAAAGGGCTTGGCCACGAACGGTGTCGGGGCGGCATTGGCCACGCCCTGCGTCACCGTGATCAGGTAATCGGTGTCGATCACATAGGTAAGGGTGAAGGTCTGGCCGGTGGTATTGGTCCAGCTCAGCGCGACCGGGCTTTGCGGGGTGAGCTTGGCACCCGCGGGCGCGCCCCATTGCGTGGCGGGGCCGGGCAAGTTGGGATCGGGCTGGCCGCTGGCGCTGACCCAGCCGAACTGCGCGTATTGCTGCGCCGGGGTTCCGGCAGGCGAGAACACCCGCTGCGGACCCGCGTTCTTCTCGACCGAGGCGGTGTGGCGATTGGTCGAGAGGTCATCGACCACGCCGCCGACAAGGTTGATCGAGCCCGACAGCCCCGGTGCGGCGATCGGCACGCGGGTGGCGGGATTGAGCGCGGTGGTCAGGTCCTTGGCCTCAAGCGCCTGATCGGCGGCGTCGGTCAACCCGCCCTCGCGGGTCGGCTTGGCGCTTGAGGAGGCCTGCGGCGCTGGTGCGGCCGTGTTGGCGACAGGCACCGGAGCCTTGGCGGCTTGCGGGTAGAAATAGCGGATCGCCGAATCCCAACCGAACAGGATCACCACGATCAGGACCCCGGCCAGAGCCATGTTGCGAAAGTTCTGCGTGTCCACTCGGGGCCCCTGCTTTAATTCAAATGTCAGATGGGAAGGCAGCGGCGCTTATCAAGGCACCGGGTCATAGCCATGGCCGCCCCACGGATGGCAGCGCCCTATACGCTTGGCAGCCAACCAGCCACCCTTAATCGCGCCGTACTTCTCCACCGCTTCAATCGCATATTGCGAACAGGAGGGGGCGTAGCGGCAGCTCGGCGGGAGGATGCGCGAGGGGCCAAGCTGCCAGCCGCGGGCGATGAGGATGAGGAGGCGTTTCACTTGCGCCGCCTTGGAGGATCGCCCTTGCCAGCAGCGGCCCGGCCAAGCGCTGCGGCCAGTTCCTCGCGCAGCTTGGCAAAGTCACGCTCGACCCCGCCTTCGCGGCCGATCAGCACGTGATCGTGCGCGGGCAGGCCTGCGGTGGGGAGCATTTCGCGCAGTAGCGCACGGAAGCGGCGCTTCATCCGGTTGCGGACGACCGCGTTGCCGATCTTCTTGGTGACGGTGATGCCATAGCGCATCTCGTCTGCGGAATTGGGGTTCACCAACAGCACAAAACCGGGGCGCGCCACGCGCAGGCCCCGGTTTGCGGCTAGAAAATCGGCCCGCCGGGTAAGGACGGACATTTTCGATACGATGTTTTAGGCGCTCAGCTTGGCGCGGCCGCGGGCGCGGCGGGCGCGCAGGACCTTGCG
>JBJTLY010000050.1:0-5536 GCA_046063275.1 Novosphingobium sp.
CTTCCGACGCGCCCGCGCCGATCAGCGTGTGCATTTCGTCGATGAACAGGATGATCTCGCCCTCAGCACCCTTGACCTCGTCGAGCACCGCTTTCAGTCGCTCCTCGAATTCGCCGCGATAATTTGCGCCGGCGATCAGGCTGCCCATGTCGAGCGCCATCAGCGTGCGGTCCTTGATGCCATCGGGCACGTCGCCATTGACGATGCGCAGCGCCAGCCCCTCGGCGATCGCGGTCTTGCCGACGCCGGGCTCGCCGATCAGCACCGGATTATTCTTGGTGCGGCGGGCGAGGATCTGGATGGTGCGGCGGATTTCCTCGTCGCGGCCGATCACCGGATCGAGCTTGCCGTCGCGCGCCGCCTGGGTCAGGTCGCGGGCGTACTTCTTCATCGCTTCATAGGCGTTCTCGGCACCGGCGCTGTCCGCTGTGCGCCCGCCGGTTACTTCCTGGATCGCGGCCTCAAGCGCCTTGGCATCGACCCCGGCGGCTTTCAGCGCCTGCCCGGCCGGATTGGTCGTACCGAGCGCGAGCGCCTGCAGCATCCGTTGGACCGAAACGAAGCTGTCGCCCGCCTTGGCGGCGAGCTGCTCCGCGCTGTCGAGCAGCCGCACCGCATCGTTCTCGAAGCCGGGCGCGGCCTGCGCGCCACTGCCTGAAACGCCGGGGATCTTCGCCAGCGCTTCGTCGACCTTGGCTTGCGCAAGCCCGACATTGCCGCCAGCGCGCTGGATCAGCCCCGCAGCCATGCCCTCGCTATCCTCAAGCAAGGCTTTGAGGATGTGTTCGGGGGTGATCCGCTGGTGGTTCATGCGGATTGCGACGGTTTGCGCGCTTTGCAGGAATCCCTTGGCGCGGTCGGTGAATTTCTCGAGGTTCATAGGTGTATCAGCCTCCTGTCACACCGAAGATAGTGTTGCGGTAATGCCACACAAGAGGGTCTGGCGAGACATTTTGCAGCGGTGCTGAATCGCCTTGGTTAAATCGTTTGCCGCCTTGGTCAAATTGCATCTCCAAACGGTGCATAAGTTGCGCCGAACGGAAAAAATTACAGTTGCACTCGGCAACAATCGGAGCAGTCTCCTTGCCATCGGCGGGGCTTGGCCCGCCGGACCGGGAGGGATCATCTATGAACTTTGGAAAGCTGGGCCTGATGGCCTTTGCTGCTGGAGGTGCGATATTGGCCAGTGGCAGCGTACAGGCGCAATCGCAGACCGCAATCGAACGCAGCGGCAACACCTTCCACAAGGCGGTTTGCGCCCATACCAATGCGCCGGGCGAAGCGCGGTGCCACAGCCATGTGGTGACCGACGCGCGCGGCAACGAGATGGCGGGCAAGCCGATTGATGCTGCCCCGAACATCACCCCGTCGGGTCTTTCGCCGGCTGACCTGCAGAGCGCCTATTACGGCGGCGCTGCCCCGGCCGGATCGACCCGGACAATCGTGATCGTCGACGCTTATGGCTACGCCAACGCCGAAGCCGATCTCAACGTCTATCGTTCGCAGTACGGGCTCGGTGCCTGCACCACCGCCAACGGCTGCTTCCAGAAACTCAACCAGCGCGGAGGGACTTCGTACCCCCGCAACAACACCGGCTGGGCGCAGGAACAGGCGCTCGATCTGGATATGGCCAGCGCGATGTGCCCAAGCTGCAAGATCGTGCTGATCGAATCGGATTCGGCCACGCTCGCCAATTTGGCTGCCGCAGTGAACACCGGTGCGAACCTGCCCGGCGTCGTCGCGATCTCGAACAGCTACGGCGGCGGGGAAGCCGGCTCGGCCAGCTATGTCAGCGCGTACAATCACCCCGGTATCGCGGTGACGGTCAGCACTGGTGACAGCGGCTACGGCGCGCAGTTCCCGGCAACTGCACCGGGCGCGATTGCGGTCGGCGGCACCAACCTGAAGCGTGCGGCCAACTCGCGCGGTTGGGCCGAAGTGGCCTGGACCAGCGGCGGCAGCGGCTGCAGCTCGGTTCATGCCAAGCCCGGCTGGCAGACCGATCCGCTCTGCACCAACCGCATGGAAGCCGATATTTCGGCGGTGGCCGATCCGGCAACCGGCGTGGCTGTCTATGGTCCCAACACCCGCGGCAGCGGTTCATCGTGGCTGGTGTTCGGCGGGACCAGTGCCTCGGCCCCGATCATCGGCGGGATGTATGGTGCCAAGGGCGCAGGCCCAGCCAATGCGGCATCGAGCATCTATGCGTCGGCCGCGTCGAACTTCAACGACGTGACCTCGGGCAGCAATGGCTCTTGCGGCGGGACGTACTTCTGCACCACCGCAGTGGGCTATGACGGCCCGACCGGCCGCGGCACGCCGATCGGCACCGCCGGCCTCTAAGGCAAGCTGACAACAGGCGCCGCGTCCGGAATTGATCCGGGCGCGGCGCTGCGTTGGCGCTTGCCCGACACTGCCTGTCACCCTATCCGCAACGTTCAATGAACCGCCTGCTCCGTCTTGCCGCGCTGATTCTCGCCCTGCTGGCTATCCCGGCCGTGGCGCCGCAGACTGCGAGCGCGCAGCAGGCCCGCCCGCGCGCGGTCCCGGCTTCGCTGACCGAGGTGCTGCTGGTCAGTGAGAATGCAAACGAGAGCAAGTTCCGCTTGGCCTTCGCGCCCAGGGCGAACACCTTCGCGCCGGTCGGCAGCGATCTGGCGACGCCGTCGCTGGGGCTCGCGCTGACCACCCGCGGGGTCGCCGCGGTCAGCCCGCCGGGCCTCTCCGGCCTTGTCCGGCAGATCAGCTTCGAACAGGTCGAAAGCGTCCTGATCGTCCATTTCAGCACCGCAGCTCCGGCCACGGTCAAGGCCGTCGTAGTCAGTGACACCACGATCGAGGTGACCGTCTCGACCGGCGTCAAAGCGGCTCGCCGCAATGAAGTCGAGTTGAAGAGCGGCCCCTTGCCACAGGCCAGCGATCCCATCCCGGGCGAGGACGGTTACGAGCTAGTCATGCTCAAATATGCTGACGTGTCCGAAGTGGTCGGGCTGCTCACCGATGGCCAGACGGTCAAGAGCAACGACACCTTCATCCCGCGCGAGCCCGCCTTCGGCTCGAACAGCCTGACCGGCGCATCTTATAACCCGGGTCCGACCAACCAGTTCAATGGCAACGACGGCCAGCCACTGGGGCAGTCGGTCGACAGCCGGATCGGGATCGACCGCCGGCTCAACGCGATCTGGATAAAGGGCACGCCCGAACAAATCGCGCGGACCAAGCGCCAGATCGCGCTGATCGACCAGCCGGTCGACAGCGTGATCCTCGAAACCGAGATCGTCGAGCTGACCGAAAGCGGGGCCAAGGCAGTTGGGATCGATTTCGCCAATGCAAACGGCCAGATCGCGGTCGCCACCTTCCAGTCGGGGCAGTATTTGCCGCCAGGTGAACAACCGACAGGCGGTGGGCATTTTCAATACCCACCCCAAGGGATCAATGGCGACCAAGGTAATTTCGTCGGCGGCAACCTGACCAGCGTCTCCTTGCAGGCGGCAGTCTATGCGCAAGTCTCCAAGGGCGAAGGCAAGATCGTTTCCAAGCCGCGGATCGCCGCACAGAGCGGTTCGACCGCCAAGATCATCACCGGCGATGCCCTGCCGATCCTCACCGCGATCACCCTCTCCGGGGTCAATGGCGTCTCGCAACAGGTGCAATACGTCAACGTCGGCGTGACGCTGCAGATCGCCCCGCGGATCAGTTCGGACGGCTACGTCACCAGCCATGTTTTCTGCGTGGTCTCCAGCGTATCGGGCTTCAGCCAGGGCTATCCGACGATCAGCCAGCGCGAGGCCGAAACCTCGGCCACGGTGGGTGACGGGGATTCGTTTGTGATTGGCGGCCTGACGCAGGATTCAACGATCAAATCGCAGTCGAAGGTGCCGATCCTTGGCGATATACCGCTACTCGGCCAGGCCTTCCGCACCGACCGCAAGACCAAGTCGCGAACCGAGCTTTACATCATCGTCACTCCGCACGTGGTGCGACGCTCGCAAGCGGCCGCGCCACTGACGGCCCCGACCGCCGCGGTGCCGACCAACGAACTGCCCCCGGCGCCCCGCCCCTGAGTGCTTGCGCGCCGTGCCGGTCGGTGCGTAATGTCGCACCACAGGGAGAGACTTGAGCATGGCTAGATTTTGGCGACGGGCAGGCTGGACGCTGCTCGTGACGATCCTGGTGGCAGTGGTCGCGCTGGCGAGCTGGGAACCGTTCTTCGCCGAACAGCCCGGACCACCGCCCCCGCCGCACAAATACTTGGCTGACATTTCGCGCGACGAATACGGCGTGCCGCACATCCACGGCAAGACCGATGCCGATGTCGCCTTCGGGGTGGCATACGCTCATGCCGAGGACGATTTCTCGACGCTTCAGGACGTCGTTGCGATGACCCGCGGACGCTATGGCGCGATTGCAGGACAGGAGGGCGCGGGGATCGATTTTGCGTATCATTTCGTCGGCGCGCGCGAGACTGCGCACCGCCATTATGGCGAGCTTCCCGCCGATGTCCGTGCGGTGCTCGATGCCTATGCCAGCGGGCTCAACCGCTATGCGGAGCAGCACGCCGGCGAGATCAAGCTTGCCCGGTTGTTTCCGGTAAATGGCGAAGACATCGCTGCGGGCTTTGCACTACGACAGCCGTTCTTCTTCGGGCTTGACCGGGTACTCGGCCCGCTCGCCAAGGGCGAGCCGCAGCTCCCCGAACATGGCCCCAGCCTGACCGGCGCGGCCCCCACCGACCTGGCCAAGGGCGGCGGTGACCAGATGGTCCCCGAGCCGGCGATGCCGCTCCCGCTGCCGATGGGTTCGGTCGCCGAAAGCTCTGGCTCCAACGCCTTTGCCGTGACCCCGCAGCGCGGCGGAGACGGTGTGACGCGGCTCATTTCGAACAGTCACCAGCCCTACCGCGGCGGGGTCGCGTGGTACGAACTGGAAATCGACAGCGACAGTGGCTGGCACTTCGCCGGGGCGACCTTCCCAGGATCGCCCTATCCGTTCCTCGGCCACAACGAGAACCTCGGTTGGACCAACACGGTCAACCGGCCCGACCTGATCGATCTCTACAAGCTGGAGGTGAATGCTGACGCCAGCCAGTACAAGCTCGACGGCAAATGGGTGCCGCTCGAACAGCACCGTGTGTGGCTGCCGGTGCGCTTCGGCCCGCTGGTCCTGCCAATCCCGCGCACCGTGTGGCGCGCGGCGCAGGGCCCGGCGATGGTCACGCCCAGCGGCACTTTCGCGGTGCGCTATGCCGGGATCGACAGCATCGAGAGCCTCGAGCAGTACTACCGCATCACCAAGGCGCAGAACTTTGCCGAGTGGCAGGCGGCGATGGCGCTGCAGGGCGTGCCCGCGACCAACTTCATCTACGCCGACAAGGCCGGCAATATCGCCTACTGGTACAACGCCGCAATCCCGGACCGGAAGGCGGGGCCGGACTGGCGCCATGCGGTAAGCGGCACCGATTCAAGCTTGATCTGGAAGGGGCCGATCCCATTCGCGGCCTATCCGCACCTGGTGAATCCGGCTTCGGGCTTCCTGT
>JBJTLY010000051.1:0-10079 GCA_046063275.1 Novosphingobium sp.
CACAGCTTGGTGGCGAAGTTGCGGTAGCCTTCGACCCGGCGCTCATCCATCTTGATGTCGCGGCCCTGGCTTTCCATCGCCGCCATGAAGAAGCGCAGCGCGTCGGCGCCGAACTGGTCGATCAGGCCGAGCGGATCGACCACGTTGCCCTTCGATTTGGACATTTTCTGCCCATCGGGCGCGCGGACGAGGCCGTGGAGGTAAAGGCGCTTCCACGGCACCTCACCCATGAAATGCATCCCCTGCATCGCCATCCGCGCATCCCAGAAGAACAGGATGTCGAAGCCGGAAATGAGCAGGTCGTTGGGGTAGTGGCGCTGCAGCAGGCTTGCCCCATGTCCCCCACCTCCGTTCGTGTCGAGCGAAGTCGAGACACCGGCGCGCGGCATCTCGACTTCGCTCGATGCGAACGGGGTTTGGTTTGGATTGTCTTCCGGCCAGCCGAGCGTGGCGAAGGGCCACAGCGCGGAGGAGAACCAGGTGTCGAGGACGTCACCGTCACGCCAAATCGGTATCTGACGTTTGGAATCGAAACTCTCGTCCATATACTTAGTCAATGCATCAAGGCGGTCGTCGCAGACTACGATTTCACGGCCCTCACCAAGCTTTGACTCGTAGTATGCTGTTGCTGCGGCAAAAGCCTCTTGCTCCGTTTCGCAGACAAATGCTTCCTCACCAACGGATACCGAATTCGCGAGGGCGAAGTCCTCGGGAATGTCGAATGCCAAATCTGGGAAATGCTGAGTCAGCTTTTCTTCAGGTGAGAATGCTGTCGGCCCATACCAAGCCGGGATCCGGTGCCCCCACCACAGTTGCCGTGACACGCACCACGGCTGGATGTTCTCCATCCAGTTGAACCAGGTCTTCTCCCAGCTCTTTGGCACAATCTCGATCCGCCCGTCGCGCACTGCGGCGATCGGGTCTTTCGCCAATTCGGCGGCGTTGACGTACCATTGGTCGGTCAGCCACGGTTCGATTTCCACCCCGCCGCGATCGCCGAACGGGGTCTGGATCGTGCGCGGTTCGGCGTCGTGTTCTGCGCCGTCCTTGTCGATGTGCGGGATCAGGAAGCCGAGTTCCTTCATCCGCTCTACAACGAGCTTGCGCGCGACGAAGCGGTCGAGCCCGATGAATTCCGCCGGTACCAGTCTGTCGGCGGTCTGCACCACCTTGGCCTCGGCATCGAACATGTTGAGCATGTCGCCGGGCTTGATCCCGGCGCGCTTGCCCACTTCGAAGTCGTTGAAATCGTGACCCTGGGTGATCTTGACCACGCCGCTGCCCAGTTCCGGGTCGGCGTGTTCGTCGGCGACCACCTTGAAGGTGCGTCCGGTGATCGGCTGGAGGATGTCCTTGCCGATCACGTCCCTATACCGCGCGTCTTCGGGGTTCACCGCCACGCACATATCGGCGAGCATCGTCTCGGGCCGGGTGGTCGCCACCTCGACTGCTCCGTTGCCATCGGCGAACGGATAGCGGAAGCGCCAGAAGCTGCCTTTGGTTTCGCGGGTCTCAACCTCGAGGTCCGAAATCGCGGTCTTGAGCTTGGGGTCCCAATTGACCAGACGTTTATCCCGGTAGATCAGCCCCTCGCGGTGGAGGTCGACGAAGACTTTGACCACCGCCTTGGTGAAGTGCGGGTCCATGGTGAACTGCTCTCTGGACCAATCCATCGAGCAGCCGAGCCGGCGCAGCTGGCGGGTGATCGTTCCGCCGCTTTCGGCCTTCCACTCCCACACCTTGCTCACGAAATCTTCGCGGGTGTAATTGGTGCGCTTGTCCTGGGCGAGTTCCAGCTGGCGTTCGACCACCATCTGGGTCGCGATCCCGGCGTGATCGGTGCCGACCACCCACAGCGCGTCCTTGCCGCGCAGCCGCTCGTACCGGACCACTACGTCCTGCAGCGTGTTGTCGAGCGCGTGGCCGATGTGGAGCGAGCCGGTGACGTTGGGCGGCGGGTTGACGATGGTGAACGGCTGCGCGTTCGGCCGTTCCGGGCGGAACAGGCCGTTCGCCTCCCAATGCGCATACCACTTCGCCTCGATTGCGGCGGGGTCGAAAGTCTTGTCGAGTGTGGCTTCGGTCATAACGCAGCGGCCTTTGCCAGCGGCGGAGCAGCGGTGCAACCGCCTTGCCGCCCCATGCAACCGCCTTGCCGCCTGTGCGTTTTTATCACAGACAGGGAACCGAATGCGCGAATGGGCTGACTTCACGACCGAAACCGGAAAGGACGGGGGCATCAGCATCGCGCTGAGCGGGCCGCTCTGCGTCTCGTCGGTCGGACGGATCGACGAACGGCTGCGCGCGATCGAAGACAATGTCGAGGCGATCGACCTGGCCCAGGTCGGCGCATTTGATACGGTCGGCGCTTGGGTCGTTACCCGCCTGGCTGAGGAACGCGGCGCCAAGATCACTGGCGGTAGCGCCGAGGCAATGCGGCTGATCGCGGCGGTACGCGGCGAACATATCGATGAAGACGAGATCGAAACCATCCCCGGCCTGGCCGATGGCGGCGACAAAGGCCTGTCCCTGCCGGGTCGCGTGCTGCTGGCGCTCGGCAGTTTTGTTACCGCCTATATCGAGGGCATGGTCAAGCTGATCGGCTTCCTCGGCGCATTGATCATCGCGATCGGTTCGCTGATCAGGCATCCCTCACGGTTCCGCCATATCGCACTGGTCCGCCAGCTTGAAGTCAGCGGGGTGGGCGCCTTGCCGATCGTCGGACTGATGAGCTTCCTGATCGGGATCGTGATCGCGCAGCAAGGCGCGGTGCAGCTGCGGCAGTTCGGCGCGGAGATCTATACCGTCAACCTCACCGGGCGGCTGTCGATGCGCGAGCTGGGCATCCTGATGACCGCGATCATGTTTGCGGGCCGTTCGGGCTCGTCGTTCGCCGCGCAGATCGGGACGATGAAACTGACCGAAGAAATCGACGCGATGCGCACGATCGGGGTTTCGCCGATGGAGGCGCTGGTGGTGCCGCGGATTGTCGCCGCAGTGCTTATCATGCCGCTGCTGGGGTTCTATGCGGCGGTGCTGTCGATCATCGGCGGGGCATTCATTTCGATGTTTGCGCTGGATATCCCGTTCTTCACCTTCCTCAGCCGCATCCAGGAAGTGGTCCCGATGCACGATATCTGGGTTGGGCTCATAAAGGCACCGCTGTTCGGGCTGATCGTCGCCTTGGCAGGGTGCTATCAAGGCATGCAGGTTGAGGGCAATTCGGAGCAAGTCGGCCTCAGGACGACCATCGCGGTGGTCCAGGCGATCTTTGCGGTGATCGTGCTCGATGCCTTCTTTGCGGTGTTCTTCACCGAAGTGGGGTGGGGATGAACGCGGCCGCACAGAGCGACGAACCGGCGATCGTGATCGAGGGGCTGAAGAACGCCTTTGGCAGCCATGTGGTTCACGAAAATCTGGATCTGGTGGTGCGCCGGGGCGAAATCCTTGGCGTGGTCGGCGGTTCGGGCACGGGCAAATCGGTGCTGCTGCGCGCGATCATCGGGCTGCAGCTGCCCGAGGAAGGCCACATCGAGGTGCTGGGCGAGCAAGTCGCCGAGGAACGCGATCCCGACGAGATCGACATCCGCAGCCGCTGGGGCGTGCTGTTCCAGGGCGGCGCGCTGTTCTCGACGCTGACCGTGGCCGAGAACGTCGAAGTGCCGCTCAAAGAATTCCATCCCGAGATTGGCGACGAGCTGCGCCGCGAGATTGCGCTCTACAAGATCAAGCTGGCCGGCTTGCCCGATGATGCGGCGGACAAGTTTCCGTCCGAACTGTCGGGCGGGATGCGCAAACGCGCGGGCCTCGCGCGCGCACTGGCGCTCGATCCGGAACTGCTGTTCCTTGACGAGCCGACCGCCGGGCTCGATCCGATCGGCGCCGCCGCCTTCGATGAGCTGACCCGCGAGCTCCAGGAAACGCTGGGCCACACCGTGTTCCTGATCACCCACGATCTCGACACGCTGTACGAGATCTGTGACCGGGTTGCGGTGCTGGCCGACAAGCGGGTGATCGCGGTGGGCACGATCCCCGAACTGCTCGCGCTCGATCATCCGTGGATCCAGGAATATTTCAACGGCCCGCGCGGACGTGCAGCACAGGCGGCGCAGCGCCGTGCCAAGGCCAAGGCCATGGACAAAATCAGAAAAGCAGGGGCATAGAACGGCTATGGAAACCAGGGCCAAGAATGTCTGGGTGGGCGCAGTGTCGCTTGCATTGCTGGCGCTGCTGGCCGGGGCAATTGTGTGGATGGCGCGGCTGGGCGAGGGCTCCAAACACGAATACGATATCTTCTTCAAGCAATCGGTCGACGGCCTCGCCAAAGGCTCGGGCGTAACCTTCTCGGGCGTGCCGGTCGGCCAGGTCAAGGAGATCGAGCTGTGGAAGAAGGACCCGAGCTATGTCCGGGTGCGCATTAACGTCGATAAGGATGTCGAAATCCGCATCGGCACCACCGCGACGATGCAGGGCAGCTTTACCGGTGTTTCGAACATTCAGCTTGTCGGCGCGACCAAGGATGCGCCGCTGATCGTCTGCGATGAGAAGAACCCCCGCGCGAGCTGCCCCGAAGGCAAGCCGGTGATCCCGACCAAGCGGGGCGGTCTGGGCGAACTGCTCAACAGCGCGCCGGTCCTGCTCGAACGGCTGGCGACGCTGACCGAGCGACTGACGCTGGTGCTCTCGGACAAGAACCAGGCTTCGATCGAGAACATCCTCGCCAATAGCGATCGCCTGACCAAAGGGCTGGCCGATGCCTCGCCCGAAATGCGCGCAACACTGGTCCAGCTGCAGGGCACGCTGGCCGAGGCGCAGGGGGCGCTGGCGAGCTTCCAGCAGGTCGCCGGATCGACCGACAAGATGATGAACGAGGATTTCAAGCCGATGGTCGGACAGTTCGATCGCTCGCTCAAGTCGATCAACAAAGCCTCCGATCAGCTGGATGGGCTGCTGGCCGACATGCGCCCCGGGGCCAAGCGCTTTAGCGAGCAGACCTTGCCCGAGGCCGAAGCGACCATCCGCGATCTGCGTGCCACGACCAAGTCGCTGCGCAACATGACCGAAAAGCTCAACGATCAGGGCGCCAAGGGACTGCTCGGCGGGCCGGCGCTGCCCGATTACAAGCAATGATAGGGAAACTCGCGATGCGCATGACGAAGACCCTTCCGGTGATGCTCGCGCTGTCGCTCGCTCTTGGCGGCTGCCTCAGCCTTGGCGGCAAGGTCCCGCCGACGCTGTTCAGCCTGACCCCGGCGGCGAGCGTTCCCGCTGGCACCGTCACCAGTGGCGATCCCAAGTCGGCGATCATGGTGATGGAGCCGGAAACCGACCAGCGCCTCGCGGTCAACCGCGTGCCGGTGCAGATCGACGATACCAACGTGGCCTACGTCAAGAACGCTGCCTGGGTCGAACGCCCTTCGCGCCTGTTCCGCGCTCTGCTCGCCGAAACGCTGCGGACCAAGACCAGCGCTCTGGTGCTTGAGGACGACCAGGCCGCGGCCAACATCGGCATGCGGGTCAACGGCCGGCTGATCGATATGGGCTATGATGCGCGAACCAGTGCGGTAGTCGTCCGGTTCGAGGCGCTGCGCAGCACCACCGGAAACGTGGTGGTATCGACCAAGCGCTTTGAAAGCGTGGTCCCCGTGGCCGAGGCCAAGCCCGAAATGATCGGTCCAGCGCTTAACAAGGCGGCGAATGACGTTGCTGGCCAAGTGGCGAGCTGGGTGACCGGGGGCTGACTGCCGCACTAGTCCGCCCATGCACATTGCACTCTACGAACCTGAGATCGCCGGCAACGTCGGCGCAGTGCTGCGGCTCGGCGCGTGTCTTGGCGCAGGGGTCGACCTGATCGAGCCGTTGGGGTTCGAATGGGACGACCGCCGCGTCCGCCGCGCCGCGATGGACTATATCGATCATGTCGAAGTGGCGCGGCATTCCAGCTTTGACGCGTTTCGCGAGACGCTGGGGAGCAGCCGGCTGGTGCTGTTCACCACCAAGGCCACCCAGTCGCTTTATGACTTTGTTTTCCGCGAAGACGACGTGCTGCTGTTCGGCAAGGAAAGCGCCGGGGTTCCGCGCTCGGTCGCTGAACTGTGCCATGCAAAACTGCGCATCCCGATCCGGACGGAGGTGCGCTCGATGAACCTCGCCTCGGCGGCAGCGCTGGTCCTGGGGGAAGCGCTGCGGCAGGTTGGGCCGCCTTCCTGAACGCTTAACCTCCCTGAGTTCAATCGGTTTCATCCTGCCGGATGAAATCACGCATTGCCGTTCGCAGGGTACCGGCTTCGTGGCATAGCTCGGTCAAGATCGAGAAGTGGTCGGCATTCGCAACGGTGAGTCGGCGACTGGCGTTTCCCGCCGCAGCCCACGCCGCAGACATGTCCGCAGTCTGATCGCGGAACGCTTTCGTTTCATTCTCTCCGACCGCGAGCAAGGCCGGGGGCGCGCCCGTGACCACGCGGTGCAGTGGTGAGGCGGCGCGGGCAGTCGCCGCATCCAGCGCAAGCCGTTCGTTGACCGATGTGTGAATCAGCGGGGCCAGATCGAACACGCCGCTGATAGACAGGATCCCGGCCACCTTACAGGTGCTGCGCGCCTTCATCCCGAGTTCGACCGCAATATGGGCGCCTGCCGAATGTCCGACCAGAACGAGCGGCGAATTATCGGTGAGAGCAGAAATCGCGGTGAGCGATGCGGATGCTGCCGCGACAATCTCGCCGACGCCCATTTGCGGGCTGAGCGGATAATTGATCAGCGCTACATCAAAACCATCGGCAGCGAGCGGTGGCGCGAGGAAGCGAAATCCGCTCTTGTCGCGCGATTGCCAGTAACCGGCGTGAAAATAGGCTACCACCGCGTTGCGCCTGCCGGCCGTCCGGAACAGATCAAAGGTTTGCCTCGGATCGGGGCCGTAGGCCAAATCGAGCGCCGGCTGGCCTTCTTCGACCGCCCGAACATTCTGCGCCTCGAAATGATCAAACAACGCGGGATGCGAAGGGCGCAGTTGCCCGTCGATGTATTCGAACTGATGTGCCGAGATGAAATTCATGGGTTTCAATTCTGCCTGCCCGCTATCTCAGACCCGTGCCAAGTTTGCGAACTGCGCGGCGCTGCGGAACGCGGCGAACCGTCGCATGCGGCGATCGGCCGCTTCAGCATCTTCACCCCATAGTTCGGCCTGCCAGATTTCTTCGAGCTCGGCTGCAGCCCATAGCGTCTGCGCGTCGGCGCCAGGTTCGATCGCGGCGAGGCCGATCACCAGCGAGGCGGATAGCGAAGTCAGCGTGGTCAATGCGGCGAGCGTAAAATCATCCTGCGCCGCCAGCACCTTTTCCAGCCGCGCCAGCGTGGCCTCGCTTTGCAGGCGGTGGATGACCCCGCTGATGCGTTCGAAGTGGACATCCCAGCGGGCCTCTGCGGCATTGAGTAGCGGTTCCCACACTTCGAGCTGGCGGGCGTGGAGCGGCTCGTCGGGATCGGCACGGTAGCACAGGGTGTCGGTCTCGCCGTAACTCAGCAGCTTGGCCACTGCCCCGCCGCGGTCGGGCGCAATCACGTCGATAGCGAGGTCAACGAGGTCGCGCAGTGGCAGGCTCTGCGGGTCGATTTCATCGCCCTGCGCGGCCCATTCGCCCGCCAGCGCTTCGGCCAATGCCTCGTTCGGCACGACCTGCTGGCTCCCGGCCTGCGTCTTAACCGCACGGCCATCGAGCATGACTTGCCAGCCACTCGCGACATCAGCGACTGAAACCTCTTTCCAGAACCGCTTCATGCGTCAGGCGTCTTCCACTTGCTGGCAAGGAAGCGCGGCAGGAACACCAGTTCAAGCAGCCCGAAAATTGCAAAGGCTGCCCCGGCGGGTTTGGGAATGTCGATCTTGCCCGCTACGATCAGCAGGCCGACCACCAGCAGCGCGGTGCTGGCCAGGCGGATCATGCCGAGCATGAAGAAGCGCTGCTTGGCGAGGGCTTCGTTGTCGTTCATCCGATCAGCTCCTTGAGGTGAGCCGGGCTGGTGGCCACCGCCTCGGCCCCGGCTTCGAACAGTTCGCTGGGGGTGTGATAACCCCAGTCGACCCCCAGCGCGCGCACCCCTGCGGCCGAGGCCATGGCCATGTCGAACGCGGTATCGCCGATCATCACGCAGGTCTCCGGCTCGGCTCCGCATTCGGCGAGCGCGGCATGGACCATCGCGGGATGCGGTTTCGAAGGATGCTGGTCAGCGGTCTGCAGGGTGCTGAAATGGCGCGTCAACCCGTGCGTAGCGAGGCAATGCTCCAGTCCTCGCTGGCTCTTGCCCGTGGCGACGCCCAGAACCCAGCCTGCACCCGCCAGGTCGGCAACCAGTTCGGCCATCCCGTCGTACAGCGGCTCGACCAGCGCGCCGCTCTCGCGCGAAGCGCGGAAGCGGCTGCGATAAGCGAGGTCGATCTCGGCCTGCTGCGCCTCGCTGGCATCGGGGGCGAGGCTGCGGATCGCTTGCGGCAGGCTCAGCCCGACGATCCGGCGCACCAGGTGGCGGTCGGGCAGGGGCAGGCCGGCGTCAGCGAAGGCCAGGTCCATCGCGTTGCACACCCCGGCCTGACCATCGACGAGGGTACCGTCGCAATCGAACAGAGCTAGGCGAATGCTCACGGGGCAAGCGTGCGCATCAGCGCGGCAATTCCGGCGGCGCCTTCGCTCTCCAGCCCCGCGGCAACGCGCTCGCGTTCCTCGGCCGGCTTGTTCTGGCTGAGCTTGATCGTTTCGCGCCAGGCCAGCACTTCAAGCTCGAACCCGACGATCCCGGCCTGCAGCGCGCGGCTCTTGGCTTCGGGCAGCTTGTCCATCGTCCACGGCTTGCCCGCCGCGATCCGCGCCTCGTGCTTGTCGGACAGCGCGGTAATCTGGCCGAGCAGGCCTTCGCCATCCAACCGCCGCACCCGCCCTTCGAGCTCGACCGCGACGTAGTTCCAGGTCGGAACCTGCTCCGGATCGGCATACCAGCGCGGGCTGACATAGCCGTCAGGCCCGTTGACCACCGCCAGCACGGTCATGCCGTTCAAATGCTTGGTCATCGCGTTGCCGCGCGAGAGGTGGAACTGCAGGGCCCCGTCATCTGTCAACAGCAGCGGCACATGGGCGACGCGCGGTCCGTCAGGCGTTGCCACGAAGACCATGCCGAAGCCGATCTCTTGGACCATCGTTTCGAGCAGCGCGCGGTCGGAATTGCGGAAGGCGGAGGCAGGATGCATCAGCGCCCCACCGGCTTACCGGACTTGCCCGGTTTGGGCGAGCCCTTGCCCTTGGTCGGGCCGCGGCTCTTGGCGGGGCGGGTGGTCGCGGCGGTGGCGCGACTGCGGCGTTCACCGCGGCGTTCCTTGCGGTATTGCTTGGCGTGGGCCTTGGCCTCGGCCTTCTGTACTTCCTTGCTCGGCGGCGCCTTTGCCTTTAATTCGATCGCCCCGTCGGCCTCATCGAAGCCGAGGCTGACCATGCTCGCGGCGAAGTGGTCTGGCAGGTCGGCGGTCACGTCGATGCTGTCGCCGCCCGGCGCCGGGATCAGCAGCCGCCGCGCATGGAGGTGCATCTTGCGGCTGATCGTGCCCGAGAGGAACGCGTCTGGCCCTCCGTACTTGCCATCACCCACGATCGGGTGGCCGATTGCCGCCATGTGGACGCGCAGCTGGTGCGTGCGGCCTGTCAGCGGCTGCAATTCGACCCACGAAGCGCGGTTGCCGGCGTGATCGATCACGCGGTATCGGGTCCGCGCGGTCTGGCCGTGCTCGCTTTCGTCGACCATCATCTCCTCGCCGCCGCTGCCCGGCTGCTTGCCCAGCGGCAGTTCGATCAGGCCGTCCTCGATTGTCGGCACGCCGATCACCAGCGCCCAATAGATCTTGCGCGCCGAGCGACCGGAGAAATGCTTGGAGAAATAGGCCGCGCTGCCCGGCGTGCGGGCGATCAGCAGGACGCCGCTGGTATCCTTGTCGAGCCGGTGGACCAGGCGCGGACGCGGATCGCTTTCTTGCGCCAGCGCATCGAGCAGCCCGTCGACATGTTCGAAAGTGCCGCTGCCCCCTTGGGTGGCGAGGCCCG
>JBJTLY010000052.1:0-10730 GCA_046063275.1 Novosphingobium sp.
TTCCAGCCCCGGAGCCATCAGCGCCGGAATTGCGCCACAGCTATGGGAAATAGTGGTTAATTGCTCGGCACTTTTCGCCGGATCGTGGCCGAGCAGCGATGAAACGTGCTTTCCGAAGCAGATCAGCCGCTGCGGTGCGGCGAGCGCGAGGTGGTGGCGGGTCAGTTCGGGCAGGCCGAGGCTGGCGAGATCGGCCCAGTCGGGGTGCGGCATGTGGCGCGGCAGCACGCTGGCAACGTAGATTTCAGCAGGATCGATCCCGATCGCACTGACGATCGCAGCCATCAGTTTGCCGAGCGGCCCGGACAGCAGCGCGTCGCGGTCATCCGCTTCGGGCTGGTCGACCAGTACCATCAGAGCTGCGCCAGCGTCTCCGCGCGAGGCAATCCGGCCATCGGTCATCCCGGCATCAAGCGACGCTTCGCTCAGCCACCAGGTGCGGAACGCGGCAAGATCCTGCGGCCAATGTGCCTGATCGCCGCCAAACAACGGCCGCGGGGGTGAGGGCGGGGACGGAGGCGCGACAAATGCAGCGGGTGCTCCAGCGGGTGCCGCAGCCGACTTTACTTCGGGCGCGGCAAGCCACGAACTAGCTTCGTCGGCAAAACTATAATCCACCCCGGCTTCGCGCCACCATTGCAGCGCGGCAGCGATCGCTGCGCCGGGGGTGGGAGTTGGGGCTGAAGCCGATAAAGTCACCGTGCGGTCTTGACCTGCCCCGTGCCAGCAATCAAGGGTTTGCCTGACAAAACAGATCAACAGGGTGTGGACCAGGGTGATGAGCGAACGCGAATCGATGCCGTATGATGTGGTGATCGTCGGAGGCGGGCCGGCCGGCCTCGCTGCTTCGATCCGGCTCAAACAGGTCAATCCCGATCTTACCGTTTGTGTGCTTGAAAAAGGCTCGGAGATCGGAGCGCACATCCTTTCGGGCGCAGTGGTCGATCCCAAGGGGCTCGACGAATTGCTGCCAGACTGGCGCACGATGGGCTGCCCGATGGCCGAAACCCCGGTGACCGACAACTGGCACTGGGTGCTGAGTAAGGGCAAGAAAACCTCGATCCCGCACTGGCCGATGCCGCCGCTGCTCAGCAACAAGGGCAATTACACCGGCAGCCTGGGCAACCTGTGCCGCTGGCTGGCCGAACAGGCCGAGGGGCTGGGGGTAGAGATCTTCCCCGGCTTCCCCGCCTCTGAAGTGCTCTACAACGAAGATGGCTCGGTCAAGGGCGTGGCGACGCAGGACATGGGCGTGGCCAAGGACGGCAGCCACAAGAGCGATTACCAGCAAGGCATGGAGCTTCACGGCAAGTACACGATGTTTGCCGAAGGCGCGCGCGGCCATCTGACCAAGCAGCTCAAGGCCAGGTTCGGTCTCGCCGATGAAAGCCAGCCGCAGATCTACGGGCTGGGCATCAAGGAACTGTGGGACATCGACCCCGCCAAGCATGTGCCCGGCCGGGTGATCCATACCCAAGGCTGGCCGCTCAGCGAAAGCGGGACCAATGGCGGCGGGTTCCTGTACCATCAGGCGAACAATCAGGTCGCGCTCGGCTTCGTCACCTGGCTCAATTACTCGAACCCTTACGTCTTCCCGTTCGAAGAGATGCAGCGCTGGAAGCAGCATCCGGAAATCCGCAGCATTCTCGAAGGCGGGCGCCGTGTGTCCTATGGCGCGCGGGCGATCAACGATGGCGGCTGGCAATCGGTGCCCAGGCTCGATTTCCCCGGCGGGGTGCTGATCGGGTGCTCGGCTGGCTTCGTCAACGTGCCGCGGATCAAGGGCAGCCACACCGCGATGAAAAGCGGGATGCTCGCTGCAGAAGCCGCCGCCGCTGCGATCGGCGCGGGCCGGGGCGGTGACGCGCTGAGCGAATACGATGTCGCAGTGCGCGACAGCTGGATCGCCAAGGAACTGAAGCTGGTCAAGAACGTGCTGCCCGCAATGGAGAAGTTCGGCGACGATATCGGCACCGTGCTCGGCGGGATCGACATGTGGATGCGCACACTGAAGATCGGCCTGCCGATCACGATGAAACACCACGAGGACTATGAGGCGCTGCGCCGCGCCGACCTCTACAAGCCGATCGTCTACCCCAAGCCCGACGGCGTGATCAGCTTCGACCGCCTCTCATCGGTGGCGCAAAGCTTCACCAACCACGCCGAAGACCAGCCGGTCCACCTGCAGGTCAAGGATCTTGAGCTGCAGAAGGTCAGCGAACTGGGCGTGTTTGGCGGGCCTTCGACGCGTTATTGCCCGGCCGGGGTCTACGAATGGCTTGAGGATGCCGATGGCAAGCCCAAGTACCAGATCAACTCGCAGAACTGCGTCCACTGCAAGACCTGCGACATCAAGGACCCCAACCAGAACATCAACTGGGTCACGCCCGAAGGCGGCGGCGGGCCGAATTATCCGAATATGTGATGCTAATTCCTCCCCGAAACGGGGAGGGGGACCAGCTTTGCTGGTGGAGGGGCACAGGCCGTGATCACCGATGTGATACTTGCAGTAGGTTCTGCGATCGCATCATGGGTTCTGGAATGGAACACGCGGCTTGCGTTTAGATACAATAGACCAACCGCGTCTGACTTGCGGCGGCTTCAAAGGATGTCTGCATTCGTCAGGTTATCTGCGACGCGCAGTGCGCAGTTCAGGTGGGGTGGTATCGGAGCAATGGCGGCTGGGCTCTTTCTGGCTGCGAAAATCGAAAGAAATGGCGATTCAAGCTCTTTGATCACGATCACGGTTTTGCTCATCGTCGGAATTGTTGCTGTAACGCTCTCGCGCTGGTGGTTTATCAAGTTGAAATTTGGCAAGTCAGGCAAATGATCGAAACCGCCTACGCCAAGATCAACCTTGCGCTGCATGTGCGGGGCCGGCGCTCAGATGGGTATCATGAGCTGGAGACGTTGTTCGCTTTCGTCGATGCGGGGGATGTGCTTTCGGCAAAACCTGCGCCGCAGGACGAAATCAGAACGCTTGGTGAGTTTGCGCGGCAACTCACTGATCCGTTTGACAATATCGTCGCCAAAGCGTTGCAAGCCTTGTCGCATGGTCCGGGCTGGGCGGTAACGCTGGAAAAGAACCTGCCGGTCGCCGCCGGGCTTGGCGGCGGTTCAGCCGATGCCGGCGCGGTATTCAGGATGGTCGAGGCGCAGTTTGGCCTGCCGGATGACTGGCAGTCGCGCGCGTCGAAGCTGGGGGCGGATGTGCCCGCCTGTGTCCTCTCGGCGACCTGCATCGGGCGCGGGACCGGGACCGAGCTTGGACCTGGTCCCCAAGATTTGGCTGGAACTCCGGTCTTGCTCGTCAATCCTCGGATACCCGTGCCAACCGGTCCAATTTTTTCCTTCTGGGACGGAAAAGACAGCGGTCCGCTGGAAGGTGAGACGGCTTGGGATATCGCCACTCTCAACGGCAACGACCTGCAGGATATTGCCATTTGTCATCACCCCGAAATCGTCGAGGTTCTGAACGCACTTTCGGAGACCGCGACCTTTCTTCGGCGCATGTCTGGATCCGGCGCGACCTGCTTTGCGCTTTACGAAACCGCCAGCAAGCGGGATGCAGCAGCAACAGCGATTTTGTCTGCTCACCCCGATTGGTGGCAAATGGCTGGCAACCTGCGATGAGCGAGCATGAAGCCTGGCACCTATTCGGTACACCCCGTTTCGGCGGGATCCTCGTCGTCTCGGACCACGCCTCGAACCATGTCCCCGCAGACATCGACCTCGGCATCGATCCGGCGCTGCTCGACCAGCACATCGCAATCGATCTCGGGGTGGCCGAAGTCGGCGCTATCATGGCCCAGCGTCCCGGTATCGCCGCCTTCCAGGCCGGGGTGAGCCGGCTGGTCTGCGACTGCAACCGCGAGGAGCATGCCCCGGCAGTGATCCCGATCGCCAGCGACGGCCACGCAATCCCGGGCAATGCGCTCGATCACGCGGCGCATCAGGCACGGCTGGCGCGGTTCTTCCATCCTTACCACGCCGCGCTGGAGCGGGTGCTGAACGATGCACCGCCCGCGCTGATCCTGTCGCTGCATAGCTTCACCCCCGCGCTCGCCACCAGCGACGAACCGCGTCCGTGGCATTGCGGGGTACTCTACAACGAAGACGACCGCGCGGCGCGGATGGCAATCCCGCGCCTGGAGGCCGAGGGACTGATCGTCGGTGACCAGCAGCCCTATTCGGGGCAGGTCCTCAATTACACGATGAACCGCCACGCCGAGGCTGACGGCCGGCCATACCTTGGCGTCGAAGTGCGGCAAGACCAGATCGCCTCGCCTGACCAACACGCCGTCTGGGCCGAGCGGCTCGCGCGGATTTGCAATGAAGTGGCGTTGAAGCTGGGAGATTGAGGGTGTAGGGCGGCGCGAGAAGCCCCTTCCACGAAAGATCGTTTCCCATGCCCGCCTACCGTTCACGCACCTCCACTCACGGCCGCAACATGGCCGGTGCGCGGGGGCTGTGGCGCGCGACGGGGATGAAGGACGGCGATTTCGGCAAGCCGATCGTGGCGGTGGTCAACTCGTTCACCCAGTTCGTGCCCGGCCACGTCCACCTCAAGGACCTGGGCCAGATGGTCGCGCGCGAGATCGAGGCGGCGGGCGGGGTGGCCAAGGAATTCAACACCATCGCGGTCGATGACGGGATCGCGATGGGTCACGACGGGATGCTCTACTCGCTCCCCAGCCGCGACCTGATCGCCGACAGCGTCGAGTACATGGTCAACGCCCACTGCGCCGATGCGATGGTCTGCATCTCCAACTGCGACAAGATCACCCCGGGCATGCTGATGGCTGCGCTGCGCATCAACATCCCGGTGGTGTTCGTCTCGGGCGGGCCGATGGAGGCGGGCAAGGTTGTGCTCGGCGGCAAGGAAGTCGCGCTCGATCTGGTCGACGCCATGGTCGCCGCCGCCGACGAGCGGATTTCGCAGGAAGACGTCGATGCGATCGAGAAGGCCGCCTGCCCGACCTGCGGTTCGTGCAGCGGCATGTTCACCGCCAATTCGATGAACTGCCTGACCGAGGCGCTGGGGCTGTCGCTCCCCGGCAACGGCTCGCAGCTTGCCACCCATTCGGACCGCAAGGGCCTGTTCCTCGAAGCCGGACGGCTGGTGGTCGACCTGTGCCGCCGCTATTACGAACAGGACGATGAAAGCGCCTTGCCGCGCAACATCGCCAATTTCCAGGCCTTTGAAAACGCGATGAGCCTCGACATCGCGATGGGCGGGTCGACCAACACCGTGCTCCACCTGCTCGCCGCGGCGCACGAGGCGGGAATCGATTTCACCATGCGCGATATCGACCGCCTGAGCCGCAAGGTGCCGTGCCTGAGCAAGGTCGCCCCGGCCAAGAGTGACGTCCACATGGAAGACGTTCACCGCGCCGGGGGCATCCCGGCGATCCTGGGTGAGCTGGCGCGCGCCGAGCTGCTCCACACCGATCTGCCCACCGTCCACAGCCGTTCGATGGGCGAGGCGCTGAGCCGCTGGGACATCAAGCAGACCAATTCCGAAAGCGTGCAGACCTTCTTCAAGGCCGCACCAGGCGGCGTACCGACCCAGACCGCGTTCAGCCAGAGCCGCCGCTGGGACGAGCTCGACCTTGACCGCGAGAACGGCGTGATCCGCGCCAAGGCGCACGCCTTCAGCCAGGATGGCGGGCTCGCGGTGCTTTACGGCAACATCGCCACCGAGGGCTGCATCGTGAAGACCGCCGGGGTGGATGACAGCATCCTCAAGTTCGCCGGGCCGGCCAAAGTCTTCGAAAGCCAGGACGACGCCGTCACCGGGGTGCTTACCGGGCAGGTCGTCGCAGGTGACGTGGTGGTGATCCGCTACGAAGGGCCCAAGGGCGGTCCGGGCATGCAGGAAATGCTTTACCCGACCAGCTATCTCAAATCGAAGGGGCTGGGTGCGGCCTGCGCGCTGCTGACTGACGGTCGCTTTTCGGGTGGTACTTCAGGGCTGTCGATCGGCCACGTCTCGCCCGAAGCGGCCGAGGGCGGGGCGATCGGGCTGGTTCAGCCGGGCGACCGGATCGAGATCGATATTCCTGGTCGCACGATCCACCTCGACGTCAGCGACGAGGAACTGGCTCACCGCCGCGCTGCGCAGGAAGCCAAAGGCTGGCTCCCCGCCAAGGAGCGCCCGCGCAAGGTCTCGACCGCGCTTAAGGCCTACGCCGCGATGACCACCAGCGCCGCGCGCGGCGCAGTGCGCGATCTCTCGCAGCTAGGGGTGAAGTGATGCGCTGGGCGGTCTTGGCGGTACTTCTGCTCGCCGCCTGCAGCAAAGGCGGCACCGCTCCGGCGGAAGCGGGCGAGAGCATCGCCTGCGCGCTCGGCGGTTCGCAGCAGTTCAAGCCCGATTGTACCGTCGAGCGCGACGGAGGCAGCATCGTTGTGCGGCTACCCGACGGCGCCTTCCACCGCTTCACCGTGAGCAAGGACGGCCAGTCGCTCGACGCCGCTGACGGGGCGGACAAGGCGCAGTCGGCGCGCAAAGGGGACCGGTTCGAGGTGATCCTTGGCCAGGACCGCTATGTCATTCCGGTCAGCGCCGGTGCCGCAAAGAGCTGACCTTGTCCTGACCGCCGCGCAGGTCCGCGCGGCCGAGCAGGCGCTGATCGATGCCGGGACCTCGGTTGACGAACTGATGCAACGCGCCGGGCGCGGCGCGGCGGATTGGGTCTGGCGGCTCTCGGGTGGGCGCAGTGTGACCGTGCTGTGCGGCCCGGGCAACAACGGCGGCGATGGCTATGTGATCGCTGAGGCGCTGCGCGAGCGGGGCGGGGATGTGGCGGTTGTTGCGGCGGCCGAGCCTGCCACCGAGGCGGCGAGGAACGCGCGCGGGCTTTATCGGGGCGAAGTCCTTGGTGCCGATGCTGCCCCACATGCGGAAGTGCTGGTCGATTGTCTGTTTGGCACCGGCCTAACCCGGCCCCTGACTGACGAGCACTTTGCGCTACTGACCCGATTAGCCGCCACGCATCACCACCGCATTGCAATCGACCTGCCGAGCGGGATCGACAGCGACAGCGGGGCCATGCTCAACGCAGGACTGCCGACTTTCGACCTGACCGTTTCACTGGGAGCATGGAAGCGCGCGCATTTTCTGATGCCCGCCGCGCAGATGATGGGCGCGGTGCGACTGGTGTCGATCGGGCTGCCTGATTGCCAAGGTGCGGCCTGCGCCATTGCCCGGCCTCGATTGTCCGCACCTGCAGCTAGCGCGCACAAGTACAGCCGCGGCTTGCTTGGCGTGATCGGCGGGGCAATGCCGGGTGCCGCTGTGCTCGCCGCGCGCGCGGCGCAGCATGCCGGGGCAGGCTATGTGAAGCTGCTGGGACCCCACGGCAGCGTTCCTGCTGAGCTGGTTCACGATGCGCGGCCGCTGGCAGAGAGCCTCGCCGATTCGCGCTTCAATGCCCTGTTGGTCGGGCCGGGGCTTGGCCGCGAGGGTGCCGCGCGCGAGGCGCTGACATTGGCGCTGGCAGAACAGAAGCCGACTGTCGCCGATGCCGACGCCTTGGTCCTGCTCGCTCCGCGGATGCTCGCCGAGCACGCCGCGCCGCTGATCCTCACTCCGCATGAGGGAGAACTCAAAGCTCTGGAACAGGCGTTTGGTTGCTCGGGTGAGGGAAGCAAAGCTGATCGCACGCTCGCCCTCGCCAGCGCCGCCCGCGCGGTCGTGGTCGCGAAGGGACCCGATACGGTCATCGCCACGCCGGATGGCAGGCTGGCCTTTGCCGGCCGAGCGAGCAGCTGGCTTTCGACCGCAGGCACCGGCGACGTTCTTGCCGGAACGATCGCCAGCAGACTTGCCAGCGGCGCCGATGCTTTTGAAGCCGCCTGCGAAGGTGTCTGGCTCCATGCCGAGGCGGCGCACCTCGCTGGGTCGGCATTCACCGCAAGCGAGCTTGCGGACGTGATCAAGGCCGCCTACGCGGCCTGCCTGTGACTGATCAAGCCGAAGAAATCATCCGCATTGCCGCCAAGGGCGACGGCGTCACCGCCTCGGGCCGGTTCGCCTGGGGGGCCGCGCCGGGCGATCTGCTGCGCGCCGACGGTACACTCGAGCCGGGTCCGCACCATGTCACGCCGCCGTGTCACCATTTCGGGCGCTGCGGTGGGTGCCTGTTGCAGCAGCTTGACGAACAAAGCCTGGCCGAGTTCGTTTCGGCGCGGGTCAGCAATGCCTCGGCCTCGCAGGAACTGGGTGCCGAGCTGATCACGCCGCCGCACCTCTCGCCACCGGGCGCGCGCCGCCGTGTTTCGCTGCGCGCCGAAAGCTCGCAGGGGCGGGTGGTGATCGGCTACCGCGAAGCGAAGTCGCACCGGCTGGTTGAGTTGGCCGAATGCCCGGTGATGCTGCCGCAGTTCGTCGCCTTGCTTGGCCCGCTGCGCAAGCTGCTGATTGCGGCGAGCAGCGGCAAGAAACAGGGCAAGGGCAAACACAGCCACGCCAAACTCGCCGCAGATCTGGACCTTGGGATGACCGAGCAGGGCCTCGATGTGGCGATCAAGGGGCTGACGGTTGAAGGCCTCGCCGCAACCGAGGCCTTGCTCGATTTCGCCCGCGACCATGGCTTGGCGCGGTTGGTGCTCGATCAGGGCTATGGACCCGAAGCACTGTGGGAGCCTGAACCGGTGACCGTCTCGCTCTCGGGCGTCTCGGTGCCGTTCCCGCCGGGAAGCTTCCTGCAGGCGACTCTCGATGGCGAGCAGGCGCTGACTGGCGCGGTGTGCGAATGGCTGGCGGGAGCTAGCAGTGTCGCCGATCTGTTCGCAGGCCTCGGCACATTTGCCTTCGCGCTGGCCGGGCAGGGCAGCAAGGTCCTCGCGGTCGAGGCCGCGCGCGATGCCCACCAGGCCTGCAAAAGCGCCGCGGGCCGCGCGCAAATGCCGATCCATTGCCTCCACCGCGACCTGTTCCGTAGCCCGCTGCTCCCCGACGAGCTTGAGCGCTTCGATGCGGTGGTCCTCGATCCCCCCCGCGCCGGCGCGCGTGATCAGGTCGAACGGCTGGCGGATAGCGCGGTGCCAAAGGTGGTCTATATCAGCTGCAACCCGTCTAGCTGGGCGCGCGATGCGAAGACGCTGGTCGGGGCGGGATATCGCCTCAAGGAACTGCGTCCGGTCGGCCAGTTCCGCTGGTCGACTCATGTCGAGCTGGCGAGTTTGTTCGTGCGCTAACATCCTCCCCGGCACGGGGAGGGGGACCAGCGAAGCTGGTGGAGGGGTACAGGCCAGTGGTCCCGACCTCGAGGTGTGGTGATCACCGCACGTACCCCTCCAACATGCAAGGGCGTGTCCCCCCTCCCCGTGCCGGGGAGGAACTAGGCCTCCCGCCACGCCCCCACTTCAAGCTCCTCAACCGACCACTCCCCAATCGCCCAGCGCACCAACCGCAACGTAGGAAACCCCATCGCTGCGGTCATACGCCGGACCTGGCGGTTCTTGCCCTCGCGAATAGTGAGCTTGATCCAGCTATCGGGCACCGTCTGCCGCACCCGGATCGGCGGATCGCGCGGCCAGAGCGGGGGGGGAGGTATTGCCTCGACCTCGGCCGGACGGGTCAGTCCATCCTTGAGCTGCACCCCGCGCCGCAAGACCTCCAGCGCCACCGCATCAGGCACACCCTCAACCTGCACCAGATAGGTCTTGGCGAGCTTGAACCGCGGATCTGCAATCCGCGCCTGCAGCTGGCCGTCATCGGTCAGAAGCAGCAGCCCCTCGCTGTCGGTATCGAGCCGCCCGGCTGGATAGACCCCCGGCACCTTGACGTACTGCCCGAGCGTCGGCTTGCCCGAGCCATCGTCGCTGAACTGGCACAGTACGCCGTAGGGTTTGTTGAACAGGATCAGGCGGGGCATGGAGCCAGCACATCGGGCAATTCGGCCAGGGTCCTTATCCTGACGTGCGCCTTCATAGCCTCGGGCTTGCGCGCGTGGAGAACACCCCACGGACCCCGCTCAATGAACACACCAAACATCCCCAAATCCACTGCGGGCAGAATGTCATTGTCCAGTCGATCGCCTACATATGCGATCTCTCCAGGCCTTAAGCCGGTTTCATCGAGAAGCTTCTCAAAAAAACGGGGGGATGGTTTCTCGATCTTCCAACGTGCGGACGAAGCCACGAAATCGGCTGGGACATCGCAGGATTTTAGCGCCGCTTCAGCAGTTTCTGGCTGATTGCCCGCAATGCCGATTACATAACCAAGCGATCGAAGCGCCGACAGGCATGGCATCGCGTCCGGGTAGAAATCTTCCAGCTCGATCCGATAGCCCAAGCCTGCGGCTTCGCGCAGGTGCATTTGATGTTCAAGATCAATGCCGGGGGCGAAATAGTCCAACACCTTGCGGTGATGTTCGCCGCGGGCCACGACCGCGCCAAAGGCCGCAAAGAAAGTGAGATGAGGGACTTTTAGCCAATCCGCCCACATGCCCCATTGGCGGGTCTCATCGACCAGAGTCTCGCCGACATCAAATACCACGGCCCGGATCATTCGATGGCTCTAATCGTCTTGAGGTGGCATGCAAGGTCGGACTGGAGCGAGACCGGTTTCTGGCCCCCAAATGCAAATGGGGCCGACATTGCTGTCAGCCCCAAGCACACCCGCCATGTTTCCGGTCGATTTGGGCGATCGCCTTGCCCGGGTTTGCTTCCGCTGACTGCGCTCTCCCCTTGCGGTTCGTGCGTTGCCTGCCTTGGCTTGT
>JBJTLY010000053.1:0-7883 GCA_046063275.1 Novosphingobium sp.
TGGACGGGCTCGGCAGCGGCGCCAACATCGTGGTCATCGCCGCAACCAATCGCCCCGATGCGATCGACGAGGCTTTGCGCCGCCCCGGCAGGTTCGACCGTGAAATTGTGGTCGGCGTGCCCGATGAGAAGGGCCGCCGCGAAATCCTCGGCATCCACACCCGCGGCATGCCACTCGCCGAAGGGGTCGATCTCGACGAACTGGCCAAGACCACCCACGGCTTCGTCGGCGCGGACATCGGGGCCTTGGCGCGTGAGGCAGCGATGGACGCGGTGCGGCGGATCATGCCGCAGCTCGATCTCGAAGCGCAGACGATTCCGCCCGAGGTGCTCGAAAACCTCACCGTCACCCGCGACGATTTCCTCAATGCGCTGAAGCGCGTCCAGCCTAGCGCGATGCGCGAAGTGATGGTCGAAGTGCCCAACATCGGCTGGGCGGACATCGGCGGCGCGGACGAGGCGCAGCTGAAGCTCAAGGAGGGAATCGAGCTCCCGCTCAAGAACCCCGACGCCTTCCGCCGCCTTGGTATCCGCCCGGCCAAGGGCTTCCTGCTCGATGGCCCGCCGGGCACCGGCAAAACCTTGCTCGCCAAGGCCGTGGCCAAGGAGAGCGAGGCCAATTTCATCTCGATCAAATCGAGCGACCTCCTCTCGAAGTGGTACGGTGAAAGCGAGCAGCAGATCAGCCGGCTGTTCCAGCGCGCGCGGCAAGTTGCGCCCTGCGTCATCTTCATCGACGAGATCGACAGCCTGGTCCCGGCGCGCGGGTCAAGCGGCAACGAGCCGGGTGTAACCGCGCGCGTGGTCAACACGATCCTCGCCGAGATGGACGGGATGGAGGAATTAGCGAGCGTGGTGCTGGTCGGCGCGACCAACCGCCCGACGCTGGTCGATCCGGCGCTGCTCCGCCCCGGCCGGCTCGACGAGCTGATCTATGTCGGCACGCCAGACGCCGCGGGACGCGAGCACATCCTTGGCATTCACACCAAGAAGATGCCGCTCGCCAAGGATGTCAGCCTGACCGAGGTGGCACGCCAGACCGAGCGCTTCACCGGCGCCGACCTGGAGGACGTGGTCCGCCGCGCCGGACTGGTCGCGATCCGCAAGCACGGCGCGGACGCCAAGAAAGTCGATGCCGCCGATTTCGCCGAAGCGCTCAAGGATTCGCGCGCGACGGTGACGCCCGAAATGGAGGCCGAATACGCCAAGATCAAAGGCGAGCTGAAACAGCGGGTCAACGAGGTCAACCTGACCCCGATCGGCTTCGTCGCGCCGGGCATGGTCCAGTCGACTCGCGACCGGAAGCACTCCAGCTAGGCCCTGAATGCCCGCCTGCTGAGTTTCACGATCAGCGGACTGGCGATCAGCGGCACCAGCGCCAGCAAGGGCTGGAGCAGCCCGAGTGCGCAGGCAACCAGACCGATTGCTATCGGCACCCAGGCATTGCGGCGCATCGCCTTGAATTCCACGCCGGTGTTGGCGGTCGCAAGGTTGTCTTGCGCATACTTGACCAGCCGCAGGTTCATCCACCCGGCGAAAGCCAACCACAGTGCATAGAAGCACACACCAGAACGCAGGCCGGCAAACTCCCCGACAATCGCCGTGGGGAACGGCATGAAGGCGATCGCCAAGAGCAGCAGCAGATTGCGCCAGATGAAGGCATCGTCGGCATGGTCGATCAGCGTGAAGAGCTGGTGATGCCCGATCCAGAACCGCCCGGTCACGAAGAAGCTGACGAAGAAACCGACATATTGCGGGATCAGATTGAGCAAGGCGTTGAGCAGCGCCTTGTCGTCGAATTCTGCGAAGTGCGGCAGACGCAAGTCGATCACCAGAAGGGTGATCGCGATCGCGAAAACCGCATCGCTGAAGAAGGCGACACGTTCGAAACTGAGCGAAGCCGCGTGTCCCGAAACCTTGGTGCCGGTCTTGCTCATTGCATCAACCACACGCCGAGCATGCGCCCGAACGGAAAGGTCAATACACCGGCCAATAGCAGCGCAAAGGTAACGACCGTGCGGACCCCGCGGCGATGCTGGGTGATCCGGTGGCCCCGTGCTTGCAGGACCAGCCGCGGCACCGCGACGATCGTCAAGAACGACAGCAGATGGATCGGGCTCAGGTGGCCCGGATTGATCACCCGCACGAAGAACGTCAGTGCCGCAGTGGTGAACATCGCACCCGCCCAGATCCAGCCGAGCAGGCGGTGGCGACTATCTCCGCGCCGGCGCAGCAGCAACACCGGGGTAAGCCCCAGCGCCAGTGCAATCGTGCCGAGATGAAGCCAGATGATCGCGGGGACCCGGCCCCACTGTTCGTGCCCCTTCGCCACTGCAAAGGCTGCGATCACGAACAAGGCCGACGCCGCAAAGGCCAGCGCCCGCTCATAGGTATCGCTGGTGAGCGGTTTGACTGCTGTTGAATTCATGAATGCCCCTGCAAACCCTGCCGGGTATTGGCCTTATTCCTGCGGAAAGGTCAATGCGCCGCGCCCCAGCTGGCCCCGGTGCCGATCTCGACCCCCAGCGGGACATCGAGCTTGACCATCGGCTCGGCCGCTCCGGCCATCACTGCGCGGATAACCTCGCTCGCGGCGGACACATTGGCTTCGGGCAGTTCGAACACCAGTTCGTCGTGGACCTGCAGCAGCATCCGGACGTGAACCAGCCCTGCCGCCTCCAGCGCGGGCATCATCCGCACCATCGCGCGCTTGATGATGTCCGCCGCTGTCCCCTGGATCGGGGCGTTGATCGCGGCGCGTTCGGAGCCTGAGCGTTCATTGGGGTTCTGCGAATTGATCCGCGGAAACCAGGTCTTGCGCCCGAACAGCGTCTGCGAATAACCGCAGCCGCGTACGCTCTCAAGCGTCGCGTGTATGTAGTTGCGGATGCCCGGGAAGCGCTCGAAATAGCGGTCGATCATCGCCTGGGCTTCGTCCGAGGACACCCCCAGCCGTCCGCCCAGCCCCCAGCGCGAAATGCCGTAGAGGATCGCGAAGTTGATCGTCTTGGCGCGGCCGCGGGTATCGCGATTGACCTCGCCGAACATCTCCATCGCGGTGCGGGCGTGGATGTCCTCGCCCGCTGCGAAAGCCCCCTTGAGGCTCGGCACGTCGGCCATGTGCGCGGCGAGGCGCAGTTCGATCTGGCTATAGTCGGCCGCCAGCAGCACGTTGCCCGGTTCGGCGACGAAGGCATCGCGGATCTGCCGCCCCAGCTCGGTGCGGATCGGGATGTTCATCAGGTTGGGGTCGCTTGAGGCGAGTCGCCCGGTCTGCGCGCCGACCAGGCTGTAGCTGGTGTGGACCCGCTGCGTCGCGGGGTTGATCGCCGCATGCAGCGCCTCGGTATAGGTCGAGCGCAGCTTTGATAGCTGGCGCCATTCGAGCACCTTGGTGGCGACTTCGGCGCCTTCTCCGGCGAGCCGTTCGAGCACTGAAACATCGGTCGAAAAGTCGCCCGATTTGCCCTTCTTGCCGCCCTTGTAGCCGAGCTTGTCGAACAGGATCTCGCCCAATTGTTTGGGGCTGCCGATGGTGAAGGACTGCCCGGCGGCCTCATAGATCGTGGCTTCGAGCCTGGCGATTTCTTCCGCGAAGGTAGCCGAGAGCCCGGCGAGCCGGTCGCGATCGACTTTGATCCCTTGGCGCTCCATTTGCGCGATTACCGGGATCAGCGGGCGGTCGACCCGCTCGTAGATCCGTGTCGCTGCTTCTTCGCTGAGCCTCGGCTTCAAGACACGGTGCAGCCGCCAAGTCACCTCAGCATCCTCAGCCGCATATTCGGTGGCGCGGTCGAGCGGCACCTCGCCGAACGGAATCAGCTTCTTGCCGGTCCCGCAAATCTCCTTGAACGTCAGCGTGGTGTGGCCAAGGTGCCGGGTGGATAATTCGTCCATCCCGTGACCGCCGCCGATCCCGTCTTCGCTGCGCCCGGCGTCGAGATCGAAGCTCATCACCATGGTATCGTCGATCGGGGCGACATTGATACCGTGACGGGCGAGCACATTGATGTCGTACTTGATGTTCTGCCCGACCTTGAGCACCGCATCGCTTTCGAGCATGGGTTTCAGGATCGCCAGCGCTTCAGCAATCGGCACTTGCTGCGGGGTCTCGGCAAACATGTCGCTGCCGCCATGGCCCAGCGGGATGTAGCACGCATCGCCCGCTCCGAGCGACAGGCTCACCCCGGCCAAATCGGCGCGCATCGCATCGAGCGCGGTGGTTTCGGTATCGACCGCAACCAGCCGCGCCGCCATGGCCCGATTGACCCAGCCTTGCAGGGCCGCGGCGGTTTGAACGCATTCGTACTTCGAGCGATCGATCGGCGGCAGTTCGGGCAGCGGCTGGCGGCTGCCACCGGCACCCGGCGCGGTCTTCGCTCCGGCATTGACCGCCTTGGCCGGCTGCAGATCGGTGCGCCGCTCAGGACTGCCGCGCCCGTCACCTAGCCGCTTGAGCAGGCTGGTGAAACCATGCCGAGTCAAAAACTCCGCAAGCGGATCGGGCGGGATCGCGTCCAGCTTGAAATCATCGATCTCGATCGGCAGCGGGCAGTCTTCCTTAAGCGCCACCAGCACCCGGCTAAGCCGCGCCATGTCGGCCTGTTCGATCAGGCTCTCCTGCATCTTCGAAGGCTTCATCGTCGGCGCGGCAGCAAGCGCCGCTTCAAGGCTGCCGTACTCCTGGATCAGCTTGGTCGCCGTCTTCGGCCCGATCCCGCGAATGCCCGGCACGTTGTCGACCGCATCGCCCATCAGCGCGAGCACATCGCCGACGAGGTCAGGCAGCACGCCGAATTTCTCGACCACCTCGGGAATGTCGATCCGCTGGTTCTTCATCGTATCGAGCATGTCGATACAGCCGCCGCCGGTGCCGCATTTGCCGACCAGCTGCATCAGGTCCTTGTCCGACGAAACGATCGTCACGTCCCAGCCGCGCAATGTTGCCGCGCGGGCGTAGGACGCGATCATGTCGTCGGCTTCGACGTTTTCTTCCTCGATCAGCGGCAGCGAAAAGGCGCGGGTCGCATCGCGGATCAGCGGGAACTGCGGAACCAGATCTTCGGGCGGCGGCGGGCGGTTGGCCTTGTATTTATCGTAAAGATCGTTGCGGAATGACTTCGACGACTTGTCGAGGATCACCGCCAGATGCGTTGGCCCATCGGCCTTGTTGAGATCGTCGGCCAGCTTCCACAGCATGGTGGTATAGCCATAGACCGCGCCGACCGGGGTCCCTTGCGGATCGGTCAGCGGCGGGAGGCGGTGGTAAGCGCGGAAAATATAGGCCGATCCGTCGACCAGGTAGAGGTGCTGCTTGGCGTCCATGGGGGCCACGCTAGCAGGAGCTTAGCGTGGACGTAAGGGCCACCTAACCTGCGAATCGTAAGATCATGCAGCCTGCGCCGCGACGGTCACGCGCCTGCCACAATTACCCGCCACAGTTCAGCAAGCGCGGAATCGCGCGCGCTAGCGGCAGTCCGGCGACTATCGCTTGCGTGATGCTGCGAACGTGACTATTTGGGCCGCGAAGTCTACCGTCTTGGTTGGCTTTCCGTTCGGCGCAAGGTTTCGGCCTCAATCCGAACGTGGTCCACTAGCTGTTCAAGGAATACTATTCATGCGCAAGATCATTTTCGCAGCTGCTGTTGCCAGCGCCGCTCTCTCGCTCTCGGCTTGCAAGAAGGACGCCGACGATGTCGCAGTTGTCGCTTCGGACGCCGTGACTGACGCCGCCACCGCTGCTGACGCCGCCGGCACCGCCGCGACCGACGCGATGGGTGCTGCTGCCGGTGCCGCTTCGTCGGCCGGTTCGGTTGCCAGCTCGGCCACCAGCGACGCCGTCAAGGACGCCGCTGCTGAAGCCGACAAGGCTGCTTCGGACGCCGCGAAGAAGATGTAATCTTCGCCGTCAGGCAAATGGATCGGGGTGCCGGGGCAACCTGGCGCCCCTTTTCTTTGCCTAAGGAGCGCGCCGCTTGATCTTTTTAATCGATCGATTAACACTGCATCGACCGGCCGCAGCGCCGACAGGAGGATGCGGTTGTCCAGTTCCCCGGCCCCCAGCTTGAGCGAGCGCCTGACTGGCGGGCTGACTGCCGCGCTCGCCCGCGCCGGAATGTCGCCTCCATCCGCACTCGAGCGGTTGTCGGGCGGGGCCAACATGGAAAGCTGGCGCTTCCAATCAGGCGCGACCACCTGCGTGCTGCGCCGTGCGCCGTCGCTCGAGATGATGGCGGGTCGGCCGATGGACCATGCTGGCGAAGCCGCATTGATCCGCGCGGCGCACAAGGCCGGGGTGATGGCTCCCGAGGTCCTGGTCGAGCTTGAGCCGGCCGACGGAATCGGCTCGGGCTATGTCATGCGGGCAATCCCCGGATCGCCCGACCCCAATCTGTTCCTTGCCGAGGCTGACCCGGCCACCGGCATTGCCGACATCGCGCGCGAACTGGTCGCCACGCACCGTATCGATCCTACCGGACTCCCTGTGCCTGTGATGGACACAGGAGAGGCGCTGGGCGAGCTGCGCAGGCGCTTCCTCAGTTATGGCGGCGATCGGCCGATCCTGGCGCTGGCGCTGCGCTGGCTGGAAGCCAATGTGCCGCCTCCGGTCGCCCCGCGGCTGGTCCACGGCGATTTCCGGCTGGGCAACCTGATGTTCGAGCACGGACGGCTGACCGGGGTGCTCGACTGGGAACTGGCGCATCTGGGCGACCCGCACGAGGACCTTGCCTTCGGTTGCATGACCGTGTGGCGCTTCTCACGCCCCGATCGGCCTGGCTATGGGCTGACCACGGTGGAAGATCTGGCGCGTGCTTACGAAGCCGCCGGCGGTGAGCGCTTCGATCCCGAGCGTTTCCGCTTCTGGACGATCTACCGGACCTTCTGGTGGGCGCTGGGCTGCCTGCAGATGGGCGGATTCTGGCGTGAAGGCCATGACCGCTCGGTCGAGCGGGTGGTGGTGGCCCGGCGCACTGCCGAGCAAGAGCTCGACCTGCTTCTACTGCTCGAAGACCAGGCCCCGGCCGAGGAGCGTGTGCGTCCATTACCGCCAGCAGCAGTTCCGTTGCAGCCCGGAAACGGTGAACCAAGTGGCGCGGAAATCCTCAGCGCCGTGTCCGAATGGCTGGCCAGCGACATCAAGCCGCTGGTCAGCGGCCGCGGCAAGTTCGATCTGGCGGTTGCGCGTAATGCGCTGGGCATCGTGGCGCGCGAGCTTGAGCAGCGCCCGATTGCCGAAGATGCTGCGCTGGCCGCCGATTTGATCTCGGGCAAAGCCACCCTTGCCACACCCGGCCTACTGGCCAGCCTGCGCCGCATGGCGCTGGGCAAGCTCGCCGCCGACATGCCGAAATATCCCGCCCTCGCCACCGCGCGGGCGAAATGGGAAGGAACCTGACATGGATTTTGCAATCCCCGCCGAACTTGAGGCCTATCTGGCCGAGCTGGATCGGTTCATCGAAGCGGAGATCAGGCCGCTCCAGGCGCAGGACGATAACGAGCGGTTCTTCGACCACCGCCGCGAATATGCCCGGACCGATTTCGAGAACCAGGGCCTGCCCCGTCACGAGTGGGAAATGTTGCTGCGCGAGGCCAGCATCCGCGCTGACAAGGCCGGGCACTGGCGTTTTTCCGCACCGAAGAAGTACGGCGGCAAGGACGGTTCGAACCTGTGGATGGCGGTGATCCGCGACCGTTTCGCCGCAATGGGCCTGGGCCTGCACAACGATCTGCAGAACGAGCATTCGATCGTCGGCAACTTCCCGTTCGTGAACATGTTCGAACACTTCGGGACCGAGGAGCAGCAGAAGGAATTCATCCTCGGCGGCTTCGAGCGCACCCGCCGCACCCCCTTCGGCCTGACCGAGCCCGAGCACGGCTCGGATG
>JBJTLY010000054.1:0-8231 GCA_046063275.1 Novosphingobium sp.
GTCATAGATCTGTTCGGCCAGTTCGCGCGGGGCGAGCAGGCCTTGGCCATCAGAAGTCAGCCGCGCGAGGTAGCCCGCCCCGCCCAGATCCTTGAGCGCCTCGTCAGCCTCGAAATAGGGCCGTAGCGTTACCGGGGTGACCACCGCCTTGCGATCAAGCAATTGCAGGATCCGCTCATAGATCCGCCCGTGAACCGGCTCGAAGAAGTGGTCGGGGCGGAGCGGCGTGTTAAGCTCCTCGATCACCCGGTTATCGATCAGCGCCGCACCAAGGAACGCGGCTTCGGCCTCGACATTTGAGGGCAACGCGCGCGCGGCGCTTTCATCGGGGCGGGTGATCAATGCGGTCTCGGCCATAGCGGCTCAATGCGCGTGGGTGCGAAACCATTCAAGCCGCATGCGACAACCAAATCATCCACAGGCTGTGGAAGGCGGGAACAGCTTGGCAAATTCCGCGGCAAAGGAAGCCCTTGCCCCTCATTGCTGCATTTGCGAGAAGCCGCGCCAGCATGGCGGACCCGCGGATCATTCATATCGAGCTCGACGAGGCGACGATCCTGTGGCGCAACGCCGATATCGAGCAAGAACGCCGCATCGCGATCTTCGACCTGATCGAGGAAAACACCTTCAAGCCATTGCGCGCGTGGGAGGCCGGGCATCAGGGGCCATACCGGGTCAAGCTGGCGGTCGAGGAAGGGCGGCTCGCGCTGGAGATCGCCGATCAGGACGGCCAGGTGCTCGAGCTGCTGGTGCTGGCGCTCGGCCGTTTCCGCCGCCCGATCCGCGACTACTTCGCGATCTGCGATTCGTATTACCAGGCGATCCGCAAGGCCACCGCCAGCGAGATCGAGACGATCGACATGGCCCGGCGCGGGGTTCACAACGAAGCCGCCGAACTCTTGGTCGAGCGGCTCGAAGGCAAAGTCGAAACCGATCATGCCACCGCAAGACGGCTGTTCACCTTGATCTGCGTGCTGCATATCAGGGGCTGAGGGGTCCGGCACACAACCATGGCACGCAAGAAATCCACCGCATCGCGGCTGCGCCTGTTCGGTGCGGTGCTGCTGCTTGGCCTGATCGCAGCGGGTTGGGGCTGGTGGCAGCTCCACCATTGGCGCCCGGGCCGCGCCGACTTCCCGGTCCAGGGGATCGAGGTCGGAGCCGATGATGGCGCGGTCAACTGGAAGGCGGCCAAAGCGATCGGGGCAAGCTTCGCCTATCTTGACGCCTCGGCCAGCGCCTTCGCCCGCGATCCGGCCTTCGCCAAGAACCTTGAAGACGCCCGCGCGGCCAAGCTGCAGGTCGGCGCGGTGCATCTGTACGATCCGTGCCAACCGGCAGAAAAGCAGGCGGCGAACTTCGTCACCGTGGTGCCGCGCGATGCCGCCCTGTTGCCGCCTGCGGTCGATCTTGACCTGCTGGCCGACGAATGCCCGGTCAAGGTCAGCGATGCCGCTGTGACCAGCGAGTTGATGACCTTCCTCAACCAGATCGAAACTCACACCGGCAAGCCGACGATCCTCAAGATTTCATCGCGCTTCGAGAAGCGCTATCATCTGGCGACGAAGATCGATCGCAACCTGTGGCTGGAGCGCACCCGCTTCGCGCCCGACTATGCCGGGAGACCGTGGATGCTGTGGACCGCCAATTCGATGTTGGACAGCGCCGCCGCAGATGGAGCGCTGCGCTGGGTGGTCGTGGGGAAATGAGCTGACCCGCGAAAGCCTGATCGCGGCGGCACGCGAAGCCGCGCAGGGCGCCTACGCTCCCTACTCAGGCTTTCACGTCGGCGCGGCGCTGGGCTTTGCCGATGGCAGCGTGGTGACCGGCGCCAATGTCGAGAACGCGAGCTATGGGCTGACGCTGTGCGCCGAAACCATTGCGGTGGGCAAGGCGCTCTCCGCCGGAACGCGCGGAACGCTTGAAGCGGTCGCGGTGATCGGCGGCAAAGCCGGACAAGTCGGCGGCGGTGCGCCGGTCAGCCCGTGCGGTCGCTGCCGGCAAATGCTCAACGAAGTGGCGCAGCTTGGCGGCAGTGACCCCGCGGTGCTCTGCGTCGGAGCAGACGAGGTGCTGGAATTGCGGCTTTCGCAGCTGCTGCCGCATGCCTTCGGACCGGCCGCCCTCGCCTGAGCGGGGAATTACCGCGCCGGTGCGCGGATCGGCTCATCGCCCTGATCGACCCCGCC
The DNA here is from genome assembly GCA_046063275.1 of Novosphingobium sp. Classification (GTDB taxonomy): domain Bacteria; phylum Pseudomonadota; class Alphaproteobacteria; order Sphingomonadales; family Sphingomonadaceae; genus Novosphingobium. Next base: position 2,190 of record JBJTLY010000054.1, read on the forward strand.
CGAGCGATTGCGCGATGAAGCCATCAGCTGCCCTGCCTCGGCTGCCGAGGACGGACCTGCGCCCGGCGCCTTGGCTTCGGTCAGAACAGGCTCTGCGGCCAGGGTCGGCGAAGGTGCGATTTCACCCTCGGCGTTCCCGCTTTCGGGCGAGCCTGTCCCATCATCCGATTCGGCTTCTGCCATGGCTACAGGCGGAGAAGGACTGAAACTTGCTCGCGACAGTTTTGGCTTGGGAGGGGCCGGATCGGTGGCCGGAGCCTGCGCTATGGTCGCTCCTGCCGCGGGTTCGGCATGGTCGGTTGAAAACAGCGCGACCATGCCGGCAAGCGCCAGCGTTCCCCACGCAAAGCGTTGATAATTCTGGGAAGGTCCCACAGGTTCGATTTTCGACGCCACACCGCATGATAGCGAGCGCGGGTTAATACCCCCGCCTCAACCATGGTTCACAAGTTATTGCCGAATGTCTGCGGCCCTTAGCCCTCCATTAGCAGTCGCTTAACCAGCCTCATTAGTCAGCCGGATTAGTTGCTCTGCTATTGGATGAGCAGAATGAGGCCCCACCGCAACTTCGACCAGCGCGCCCTGCGCATGCTCTGCGCGTTCGCATCGGCGCTGCTGCGCGACGCGCGCGGCAATGCGATCATGCTGATCGCCGCCGCACTGGTGCCGATGCTCGCCTTGCTCGGCGGGTCGATCGACATGGGCCGGTCCTACCTGTCCGAAAGCCGCCTCCAGCAGGCTTGCGATGCGGGCGTGCTCGCCGCGCGCAAGCGGCTCGGCACCGAAGTTGCGAACAATGGTGAGATCCCGGCAGACGTCGCTGATATCGGCGCGCGGTTCTTCAATCTCAACTTTCGTGACGGCCAGTACGGCACCGCAGACCGCGAATTCAAGCTGACCCTCGAAGGCAACTTTTCACTGACCGGCGAAGCCACGGTCAACGTACCGACAACACTGATGCGGCTGTTCGGGCAGGAGAACGTCGCGATCGCGGTCAAATGCGGTGCCCAGGTCGGCATGGCCAACACCGACGTGATGATGGTGCTCGATGTCACCGGGTCGATGAACGAGACCAACCCGGGCGATTCCTCGTCCAAGATCACGCTCCTGCGTTCGACGATCCAACAGTTCTACGGCGAACTTGAAGGCAACAAGCCGACTGGAACCCGGATCCGCTACGGCTTCGTGCCCTATTCGACCAACGTCAACGTCGGCGGCCTGCTCAAGGATGATTGGGTGGTCAACAACTGGACCTACCAGTCAAGGACGCTGGTCGGCGGCGGCGGCGGCAATGGCAAGAAATCGTTCTGGGCGGTCGGCTCGGTGGTCTCGGGCTCGCTCGTTTCGACCAAGGATTCGCAATATCCCGCCAATGGGTCGAACGGAAGCTACTCCTGCTCATCGCCGCCTTCGAGCACGCTCAAGGCCACCTCGGTGCAAATGGGCACGGTAACGCTGCCTTATGCCGGGCCGCCAGCCGGGACCGAAACGCGTACGACCTATTGGTACACATATAATGGCGCACAATATTCGGTCGCGCTCAAGGGCAACACCTGCCAGGTCACCAAGCAGACCTACACCAATTACGTCGTCGCCTATGACTGGGTGACGATCCCCGCACTGCAGTCCAGCTCGAAGTTCCAGTACCAGCCGGTGGCCTCGGACGTCTCGTCATGGCGAGGCACCTCGAACGGCTGCATCGAGGAGCGGGCGACCTACCAGATCGACGACTACGACAACGTCGACCTGACGCGGGCATTGGATCTCGATCTCGACCGCGTTCCCACTCCGGGCGACAGCACCACCCAGTGGCGGCCGCAGTTCCCGGAGAAGATCTACGCCCGTTCGCTCAAGTGGGACAATTCCGGCAGCTTCACGGCCGCAAAGGTCACCACGAACGACGAATATTTCGCGCCGCTGGTTGGCGACACTGCCGCCTGCCCGACCGCTGCGCAAAAGCTCAAGGAAATGACCTCGTCGCAGCTCTCGACGTACCTCGCCGGTCTCAAGGTTGCGGGCAGCACCTACCATGATATCGGATTGATCTGGGGCGGACGGCTGCTTTCGCCGACCGGTATCTTCGCGAGCGAAAACGCCGACGTCTCGCCCAGCCAGCCGACCAACCGCAACCTGATCATGATGACCGATGGGCAGACCTCGGCGCTCGACCTGAGCTACACCGCCTATGGTATCGAGCCGATCGACCAGCGCCGCTGGGCACCGGGATCGGCCCGAAGCCTGACCCAGACGGTCGAAGACCGCTTCAGCTTCGTTTGCCAGGAAGTGAAGAAGAAGAACATCACCGTCTGGTTCATCGCCTTCGGCACCGAGCTCAACCCGATCATGACCGACTGCGCGGGGCCGGGGCATGCGTTCCAGGCCAGCAACGGTCAGGAACTGGCCGAAGTGTTCAAGAAGATCGCCGGCGGGATCTCAAACCTCAGGCTGACGAAGTAAGGATTCTTTGTCGGGTGCGCTTTTCGCCTCCGCGAAAAGCTTGCAACACCGGCCGTCAGGCGGACGAGAGCAGCCACTCAAGCAGCGCGCCGAGGCAGTCCCGCCCAAGCTGCGCCGAGCGTTCGGGTGACCAGGCCTGAACCGCGCAGGGCAGGTCGTCATTGTCCTTGAACGGCATTTCCAGCGTCATCGTCACCGCGCCGAAGCGTTCGGCGAGCTGGTTGGTCGACATGGTCATGTTGGCATGGCCCGAGCGCGCGACCGGATAGCCGAGCCGGGTCTGGAAGTCGGGCGAACGGCGTTCAAGGATCGCGGCATAGCGGTCGTACCCGGCCTGCTGCGCCTCGTTCCACGACGGAATACCCTGGAAGCCCGCGAGGAACACCGCCGGGATCGCCTCGTCACCATGGACGTCAATCGCGAAATCGAGCCCGCTCTCGTCCATCGCATTGCGGATCGCCAGCACCTCGGGCGATTTCTCGGCGCTCGGCTCGGCCCATTCGCGGTTGAGGTTGATCCCCGCCGCATTGGTTCGCAAGTGGCCGCGCCGCGATCCATCCGGATTGGCGTTCGGGACCACGTGGAAGCGGCACAGCTGGCGCAGCTTGCGGGCCACCGGATCGGAGGCATCGGTAAGCCGCCCCAGTGCGCCTTCCATCCACCATTCGGCCATGCTCTCGCCCGGATGTTGGCGGGCGTAGAGCCAGACCTGCTTGGGCCCGTCACCCAGATCGAGGCAGTCGATTGGCTGGCCATCAAGGCTGCGGCCGAGCACCCGGTGCGTCACCCCGTCAGCCAAGGCAGTCTGGCTGACCAGATCGTGATGCCGCTCCATCGAATAGGGCGCGAAATAGGCGAACCATGCAATCCCGCCGGCGGGCTGGTAGGTGATGGTCAGGGTGCCATCGTCCGTCTTGGGATCGAAGCTGCTGGCGGCGCGAGCCCAGAACTCGCGGTCCTCGCTCACTGCGGCCCGGTAAGCGGGCCAGCCGCCGGGATAGGCCGAGCTGTTGAGCCCGGTGATCCGCAGCGTCAGCTCACGCCCCCCGCAGCCGCTCACCCGGAAGTGGAACCACTGGAAGAACTCGGACTGGTGATCGAGACGGATCTTGAGGTTCGCGGCGGTGCCATCGATGGAAAGCACTTCGATATTGCCGCTGTCGAAGGCGGCGTCGATCATGATGGGTGTGGTCATTTGACTTCGATAGTCTCACCCGACTGGCCGGGGAAGCCTGCAAACAGCGCTTCGCTCATCTTCGGCGCGGCAAGCGCTGTGGTGGCGAGCGGCGACTTGGCGGAAACGGTGAAACTCGCGCTGCCTTCCCACAGCGTTGCCCCGCTGGCGCGGTCGCGGATCGAGACGGCAAGGTCGGTCGCGATTTGCGGCGCGGGCTTGGGCCCGAGGTTTATCCCCAACCCTAGTCCGACTCCCGAGCCGTAACTTCCGGTCGATCCGCCCACCCCGACGCTGACCGGGCTGCGCGATCCGGGAGGCTGCAAGGTGCGGCGGGTCAGCGAGACCAGCGCGACCTGTCCGCCGCTGCCGGGCTTGGCCTCGGTGTAACCGAGCAACTGAAGCTGGCGCATCACCGCGGCGCTATAGCTCTGCCATTCGAGCGAAGCAGGATCGTTGAGCGGCATCGGCTCGACCGCGATTCCGCCCTTGCCCAGCGGCGAGACATCGGCGGCGTGGAACCGCGTCACCTCGACCGGACCAACCGGCGCGACGCAGCCGGTGAGCGCCAGTGCGAGCGCGGTGATGACGAAACGGTTCATGGCAATCGGCCTTTCGTGGATCGAGCCGGTGCGATCCTCGGTCCGATTGCCCGGCGATGCAAGTCGCTATCGTTCGCCAGTGCGGGTGGGGAAGCCGTCGAACAACACCCCGGCGAGCTTGGTCGCCACCGCCTGTTCGGTCCAGCGCTGGTCGCCTTCGCGGGTAATGATGTCGGCGCGGCCTTCCCACAGCACATTGCCGGTCGCGCGGTCGCGAATCCGGGCTTCGAGCCGGGTCGAAATCAGCGCGCCGCGCGGCTTGGAGCCATCATAAGCCAAAGCGACTCCGAGCATCGAGCCATGATTTGAAACACCCATGGTCATCTCGCCGCTGAGCGGTTTGTGCGGCGCTTCGGCGGGTTCGGCCTGTGCCCGCATGATCCGCACTTCGGCAATCTGGCCGGTGCCGGGGGCAGGATGCGCGGTGTCGTACCCGGCCTTGACCAAGCGGTCTTCCACCGCCGCCTCGAAGGTCGGATTGGGACCAGTGGAATCGGGCAGGCCGCTCTCGGCATCGGGCTCGGCCACCATCGGCACGACCGTTACCGCGCCGTGGCCCAGCGCCAGCGCGGCATCGCCCTCGGCGCGGAACCGCGCCACATCGACCTTGCCTTCGCGCGAGGGCGCACGCCGATCGATCCGGCTGCCCCAGCCCGGTTCGCGCCAGCCCGGTCCATCCCAGCCCGGCTCGCCCCAGCCCCCGCGCTGCGCTAGCAAGGCCGTTCCCGACAGGCCCAGAGTTGCGACAATGAGGGTTTGGAGCACGGCTGAGCGGGAAGGCAGCATGAAAGGTCCTTGGTCTGGGAGGGTGGGACAGGTCCGTCCTTCGCCCGAAAAGCTTGCGCTGCGCTGAACGGTTGATGAAAACGTCTGCAGCCTGCTTGCCGTTAACCACTTTGCCGCGCAGCCATGCTAGCGACAGTGCCCATCATGAGCGAAAAAGTTCCCGTACTCGTCACCGGCGGCGCCGGTTACATCGGCAGCCACGCCGTCCTCGCATTGCTCGATCAGGGCTGGCCGGTGGCGGTGATCGACAACCTGACCACCGGCTTTCGCTGGGCGATTCCGGACGAGGTTCCGTTCTATCAGGGCGATATCGAGGACGCAGACCTGCTCGCGCGGATCTTTGCCGAACAGGGCATCAAGGCAGTGATGCATTTCGCCGGGTCGATCATCGTGCCGGAATCGGTCGAGAACCCGCTCAAATACTATCACAACAACACCGCCAAGAGCCGCGCACTGATTGCCGCCGCGGTGGCGGCAGGCGTGCCGCACTTCATCTTCAGCTCGACCGCGGCGACCTATGGCATTCCCAAGGAATCGCCGGTGCGCGAGGACAGCCCCAAGGCGCCGATCAATCCCTACGGCATGTCCAAGCTGATGACCGAAACGATGCTGGCCGATGTCGCGGCGGCGCATCCGCTTAACTTCTGCGCGCTGCGCTATTTCAACGTTGCGGGAGCCGATCCGCGCGCGCGCACCGGGCAATCGACCGCCGGGGCGACTCACCTGATCAAGGTCGCGGTCGAAGCGGCGCTGGGCAAGCGTGGCCATGTCGAGGTGTTCGGCACCGATTACGCCACCCCCGATGGCACCGGGGTGCGCGATTATATACATGTCAGCGATCTTGCCGCCGCGCATGTCCTCGCGCTCGAGGCACTGCTTGCCAACCCGGCCGAATCGCTGACCATGAACGCGGGCTATGGCCGCGGCTTCTCGGTGCTCGAAGTGCTCGACGCGGTTGACCGAGTGACCAACCTCAAGATCGTCCGCAAGCTGAGCCCGCGCCGCGCGGGCGATCCCGACGCG
>JBJTLY010000055.1:0-3787 GCA_046063275.1 Novosphingobium sp.
GGCCGATACGCGCGCGTGCCAGGCGTGCAGGTTGGTGAGTTCTTCGGGCATCGGCATGCCGATGAAGGTCGAGAAATCGACCGTGGTCAGCAGCAGGATATCGGCGATCGAGTAGCTGTCCGCAGCGAGGAAGAGGCGGCCTTCGAGCGACTTGTCGAAGAACCGCAGCGCCTCATCCACGCGCGGACGGTTGCTCTCGCCCCATTCCAGATTGCGGCCCGGCAGGCGCTCGGTGAACTTGTGGGTATGGACCCAGACCGCGCCGACCGGCGGCATCAGCACCATCTCGACCCGGCGGTTCCACATCTCGATCAGCGCCTGCTCCTTGGGGCTGGTCCCGAACAGCGGCGGCTCGGAGTGCAGGCCTTCAAGGTAGCGGCAAATCGCCACAGACTCAGCAATCACCGTCCCGTCATCGAGCTGCAAGGCCGGGGTCTGCCCGCGCGGGTTGAGCGCGACGAATTCGTCCGACTTGTGCTCGCGCGCCGGGATCGAGAGATCGCGCGTTTCCAGCGCGATCCCCTTCTCCGCCGCGAAGATGCGCACCCGGCGCGGGTTGGGTGCGGGGTTGGGGCTGTTGAAGAACAGCATTACTTGCCCTGGAATGCCGGCTTGCGCTTCTGGATGAACGACAGCCCGCCCTCCATCGCGTCCGCGCTCGCGCCAGCGACGCGCTGACCTTCGGCTTCGGCGAGCAGGACCTGCGAAAGCGTACCGTCGAGCGCGGTCTGGATGTTGGCCTTCATGGTCGAGTACGAGACCGTCGGCCCTTCGGAGAGCCGCGTGGCGAGCGCCATCGCTTCATCCATCAGTGCCTCGCCCTCGACCGCCTTGTAGATCAGGCCCCAGTCCTCGGCCTGTTCGGCACCGATCTTCTCGCCCAGCATCATCATCCGGGTCGCACGCGCCCGGCCGATCGCGCGGGCGAGCAGCCAGGTGCTGCCGCCATCGGGAACCAGCCCGATGTTGACGAAAGCTTGGAGGAAATAGGCGCTCTTGGCGGCGAGCACGAAATCGCCCGCCAGCGCGATCGAGCAGCCGACCCCGGCCGCCGCGCCGTTGACCGCCGTCACCACCGGCACCGGGCAGCGCAGGATCTGCGTGACCAGCGGGTTGTAGAAGTTCTGCAATGCGCGGTGGCTGCCGCCCTTCTGCTCGATCGGGCTGCGCTCACCGCGCGCGGCAAGGTCCGCGCCCGAGCAGAAGCCCTTGCCCGCCCCGGTGATCAACACCGCGCGCGCGTCGCCGATGTCGTAGAACGCCGCGCCCAGTTCCTCGGCCAGCTGGATCGAGGCGGCGTTGAGCCGCTCGGGCCGGTTGAGCGTGAGTTTGAGCACATTGCCGACGCGTTCGGCCAGGATCGTTTCGTAGGTCATTGAGGTTTCCTCCCTTGCCCGGTCAGTTCGACCAGTGCTGCCCTTCTTTGGGCGTTTCCATAATCTCGGTGAGCACCCCCTGCATGTCGCGGGGATGCACAAAGAAGATCAGCGTGCCATGCGCGCCGATGCGCGGCTCGCCCAGCACGCGCTTGCCCATGGCCTGGAACTCGGCCTTGGCTGCATGAATATCGGGCACTTCGTAGCACATGTGATGCTGCCCGCCGGCGGGGTTCTTCTCGAGGAAGCTGGCAATGCTGGTGTTGCCGGGCAGCGGCTCGATCAGCTCGATCTGGGTGCCGTTCAGCGCGCCATCCGCGCCGGGGGTATCGACGAAACAGACCTTCACCCCCTGATCGGGCAGGTCGAACGGCGCATGGATCTTCGTCGCGCCCATCACGTCGCGGTAGAACACGATCGAGTCCGCGATCGAGGGCGTGGCGACACCGATGTGGTTGAGGCGGCCTAGTTTCATTTCAAAAAAGTCCTCTTTGGGGTCTTGAGGTATGTGCCACCCAATATGAGGCTTAGGAAGAACACCCAAATACTGCGGTCTGCGATCTTGTATCTCAGGCCGTAGTTTGGTTCGACGTAGTAGACGGCACTCTTCACAATGATGGCATTCGTTCGAGCTGCTGACGACTGCGAGTAGCTAACGTCGCTAAAGACACGCTTTTCCGTCGTCCAACTCACGATCCAGCATCCAGCGAAGCCGATCATCCCGACGTACATTGCAAGCGTGGCCACCCGCACCTTCCAGTCGATCTTTGCCAAGTTAGAGCGGAATATTGTCATGCTTCTTCCACGGATTCTCGAGGCTCTTGGTCCTCAGCTTCCGCAGCCCCAGCGCAATCCGCCGCCTTGTATTCCTTGGATGGATCACCTCGTCGATGAACCCCTTGCTTGCCGCCACGAACGGGTTGGCGAACGCATCCTCGTATTCCTTGGTCCGTTCCGCGATCTTGTCCGGATCGCCGATGTCCTGGCGGAAGATGATTTCCACCGCGCCCTTGGCGCCCATCACCGCGATTTCGCCGGTGGGCCAGCTATAGTTCAGATCGCCGCGCAGTTGCTTTGAGCTCATTACGCAGTAGGCCCCGCCATAGGCCTTGCGGGTGATCACGGTGATCTTGGGCACGGTTGCTTCGGCATAGGCGAACAGAAGCTTGGCACCGTGCTTGATGATCCCGCCGTATTCCTGCGCGGTGCCGGGGAGGAACCCGGGTACGTCAACAAAGGTCAGGATCGGGATTTCAAACGCATCGCAGAACCGCACGAACCGCGCGGCCTTCTTGCTGGCGTTGATATCGAGCACGCCCGCCAGCACCATTGGCTGGTTGGCGACCACGCCCACCGTGCGCCCCTCGATCCGGCCGAAACCGACGATGATATTGGCAGCATGGGCTGGCTGGATTTCGAAGAAATCGCCCTCGTCCAGCACCTTCTTCACCACTTCGTGCATGTCGTAGGGCTGGTTGGCGTTGGCCGGGATCAGGGTATCGAGGCTGTCCTCGATCCGGTCCCAGGCATCGCTGGTCGGGCGTTCGGGAACCCCGGTGCGGTTCGACAGCGGCAGGAAATCAATCAGGTCGCGCGCCGTCAGCAGCGCCTCTATGTCGTTTTCCAGCGCCAGATCGGCCACGCTGGTCTTGGTGGAATGGGTGATCGCCCCGCCCAGTTCCTCTTGCGTCACCACCTCGTTGGTCACGGTTTTGACCACGTCCGGCCCAGTGACGAACATATAGGAGCTGTCCTTCACCATGAAGATGAAGTCGGTCATCGCCGGGGAGTAAACCGCCCCGCCCGCACACGGCCCCATGATCAGCGAAAGCTGCGGCACCACGCCGCTGGCGAGGACGTTGCGCTGGAAGATTTCGGCATATCCGCCAAGGCTGGCCACGCCTTCCTGAATGCGCGCGCCGCCGCTGTCGTTCAGCCCGATCACCGGCGCGCCAACCTTCATCGCGGTGTCCATCACCTTGCAGATCTTCATCGCGTGGCGTTCAGACACGGCGCCGCCGAACACGGTGAAATCCTGGCTGAAGACATAGACCAGCCGGCCATTGATGGTGCCGCTGCCGGTCACCACGCCATCACCCGGCACGATGTTATCCTGCATCCCGAAATCGACGCAGTTGTGCTCAACATACATGTCGGTTTCTTCGAAGCTGCCCTCGTCCAGCAGGATCAACAGCCGTTCGCGCGCGGTCAGCTTGCCCTTGGCGTGCTGTGCGTCGATCCGCTTTTGCCCCCCGCCCAGACGGGCAGCGGCGCGGCGGCGTTCCATTTCGGCGATATTTGCGGACATTCCGGCCCCGTCAGAGATTGCGAAGGCTTGGCATGGCGCTACTGACCGGCAATGTCCAATGTGAATTTGCAAAGTTGCGAAGTGCAATTTTGCAAAATTCCGC
>JBJTLY010000056.1:0-3573 GCA_046063275.1 Novosphingobium sp.
CGCCACGGCTGGCTTGCAGAAGAAGTTCGGCAAGAACCGGGTGTTCGATACCCCGATCAACGAATGCGGCATCATCGGCGCGGCGGTGGGGATGGGGGCCTATGGCCTGCGTCCAGTCCCAGAAATCCAGTTTGCCGACTACATCTATCCCGGGCTCGACCAGCTGATCTCCGAAGCGGCGCGGATGCGGTATCGCTCGGCGGGTGAATTTACCTCGCCGATCACCGTGCGCTCGCCATTTGGTGGGGGCATCTTTGGCGGACAGACCCACAGCCAGAGCCCCGAAGCTTTGTTTACCCACGTCGCCGGTATCAAGACCGTGATCCCCGCGACCCCGCACGATGCCAAGGGCCTGTTGATTGCCGCGATCGAAGACAATGATCCAGTGATCTTCTTCGAGCCCAAGCGGATCTACAACGGCCCGTTCAGCGGCAATTACGACAAGCCGGTTGAACCCTGGGCGCGCCACCCCGACAGCGCGGTGCCCGAAGGCTATTATTCGATCCCCTTGGGCAAGGCGCGGGTGGTGCGTGAAGGCGAAGCGATGACCGTGCTCGCTTATGGCACCATGATCCACGTCGCCGAGGCGGTGCTCGCTGATAAGGGCATCGACGCCGAGATTATCGACCTGCGCACGCTGGTCCCGATCGACATCGAGACTGTGCAAAAGTCGGTGGAGAAGACCGGTAAATGCCTGATTATCCACGAAGCGACGCGGACCTGCGGTTACGGCGCGGAACTCAGCGCACTGGTGCAGGAGCGCTGCTTCTACCATCTTGAGGCCCCGATCGAGCGCGTGACCGGGTTCGACACCCCCTATCCGCACAGCCTCGAATGGGCGTATTTCCCCGGTCCCGTCCGCATCGGCGAAGCGGTCGACCGGCTATTGAAGGCATAGACGCATGGGCAAGTTCACCTTCCGCCTCCCCGATATCGGCGAGGGCATCGCCGAGGCCGAGATCGTCTCGTGGCACGTCAAGGTTGGCGACCGGATCGAGGAAGACGGCCGCGTTGCCGACGTGATGACCGACAAGGCCACGGTCGAGATGGAAAGCCCGGTCTCGGGCGTAGTGCTCGAAGTGGCCGGGGACGAGGGCGACATGATCGCGATCGGCTCGCCGCTGGTGGTGATCGAAACCGACGGCGAAGTTGAGGAAGATGCGCATTCGGTGCCTGCAGTGGCCGAGCGGATCGAAGTGGAAACGCCCGATGCTGGGGATGTTGCGCGGGTTGAGGCGGCAGCGCCCGTCAGTCAGCCGGATGCGGCGCCCGAACCAGCGCCCGCACCAAAACCTGCGCCTGCGCCGGTCCCAACCGCTGCGCCAGCCGAGCCCGCAGGCAAGGTTCTGGCGTCACCTGCCGTCCGCGCCCGCGCCAAGGACCTCGGGATCGATCTGGCGCAAGTCAAGGCCGCCGAAGACGGGCGTTTACGCCATGCTGATCTCGATGCGTTCCTCGCCTATAGCGCCTCCTCGGGTTACGGCTCCGCCGGCCAGCGAGCCAAGGACGAAACGATCAAGGTCATCGGCATGCGCCGCCGAATTGCCGAGAACATGGCCGCCTCAAAGCGCAACATCCCGCACTTCTCCTATGTCGAGGAATGCGATGTCACCGCGCTCGAAGAACTGCGTGCTCAGCTCAATTCGGCGCGTGGGGCCAAGCCCAAGCTGACCATGCTGCCACTTCTGATAAGCGCGATCTGCCGGACCTTGCCGCAATTCCCGATGCTCAACGCGCGTTATGACGACGAGGCCGGAGTGGTCCAGCGTTTCGGCGCAGTGCAGCTGGGCATCGCGGCACAGACCGATGCGGGGTTGATGGTTCCGGTGATCCGCGATGCGCAGGACAAGAACCTGTGGCAGCTCGCCGCCGAGATCGTCCGGTTGGCTGATGCAGCGCGCAGCGGCTCGGCCAAAAGCGAGGAGCTATCGGGCTCGACGCTGACCGTCACCTCGCTTGGTCCGCTCGGCGGGGTTGCGACTACACCAGTGATCAACCGCCCGGAAGTGGCGATCATCGGACCCAACCGAATCATCGAGCGCCCGATGTTCGTGCCCGATGGCATGGGCGGCGAGCGCATCGCCAAGCGCAAGCTGATGAACATTTCGATCAGCTGTGATCACCGCGTGGTTGATGGTTGGGACGCGGCCAGCTTTGTCCAGGCGCTGAAGAAACTGATCGAAACGCCGGTGCTGCTGCTGGCAGACTAGATGGGAGGCGGGAATGGGAAGTGATCCGCGGATCGATGCCTACATCGCCAAGGCACCCGAGTTTGCGCAGCCGATCCTGACGTACCTGCGCGCGCTGGTCCACCAGACCGTCCCCGACGCAAGTGAGGACATCAAATGGGGCATGCCGTGCCTGACCTACAAGGGCAAGAACCTCGCCGGAATGGCCGCGTTCAAGGCGCATTGCTCGTTCGGGGTGCATGGCGATGGCCGCGCGATCGAGGGAATGGGGCAGTATGGCAAGATCCATACGATGGGCGACTTACCGGGCGATGCAACGATCGTCACCGCGCTGCTTGCGGCGAAAGGCCGGATCGACAGCACCGGCACCGCTCTCAAGATTGCGTCCAAGCCGAAGGTCGCCAAGCCTGAAATTCCAATGCCTGCCGATTTCGCGTCCGAGCTTGATCGCCTGCAAGGCGCGCGCGACAAGTTCGATGCCTTTGCGCCTTCACATCGCCGCGAATACCTCGAATGGATCACCGAAGCCAAGCGGCCTGAAACCCGCGCCAAGCGCATTGCCGAGGCGAGCGAATGGATCGCAGAAGGTAAGAAGCGGAACTGGAAGTACGAGAACTGCTGATCCTTCGACAGGCTCAGGACGAGCGGTTCAGCGAACGATCGCGCTGTAGGTGATTTCGCCTGCGCCGCGCGCCGCTTCGCTTGCGGGGACGTGCCAGCGCACATTGGTGACGTCCTCGGGAGTCGCCAGTCGGCCGCCTACGCGCATTTGGTCAAGCCTGCCCCAGCTGCGGCCACCATCGAGTGAGACTTCCTCGCTGCCATCGGCGCTGCCCTGATAATAAACGCTGCGGGGCAGGGGGTTGGTTACGGTGAAGGCGCCGGTTCCGCCCATGCGGGTCCAGCTAACCACGTAGATCACACGGTCGCCATGCTGCAACTGGTTCGCTGGTTGCAGCATGCGGCCTTTGCCCGGCGCAGACTTCTCGACATAGACTGCGCTGTCGATGGCGATCAGCGGTGCGGCGAGCGCGGGTGCGGCGAGGCACATTACGGCTGCGATAGCGATGAAGCTGCGGCGAAGATTCACTTGGATTGCCCCCATCTGGGTCCGCATCGGGACCGATGGCGCTGCTTGTCGCAAAGAGAGGCAAAAGAATGGTTAACCCGGCCTTTTGAAAGCACGGGCTTTGCGGGCGCGCATGGCGCAAATCGGCCATTTCCGATGGTTTATATGAGGCTCCGCGCATTTGACACGAAGGCGCCCGATGCCGGTTGACAGCCCCCACGCGCTGTCCTAGTGGCGCTGCTCCCAAGTGGCTGCGCGGGTGTAGCTCAGTTGGTTAGAGTGTCGGCCTGTCACGCCGAAGGTCGCGGGTTCGAG
>JBJTLY010000057.1:0-5435 GCA_046063275.1 Novosphingobium sp.
CTCGGCCAACCTGATCGGTGGGCGCTCGGTGGTCCTGAAGAACGTCTATTCGCGCACCGTGCAGGGAATGAAGTTCCCCGGCGCGCCTTACGGCATGAAGATGGCGTGCGGCGAGAACCCCAAGCGGGTCTACGGCTCGAAGGGCCGGATGCCGAGCACCCGGATGGGCAACTTCGCGGTCGACCGCGCGACCTGGATCAAGGCCAGGGAATACCGCGCCAAGCGCGACGCCAGCAAGCTCGAGAGCCGCGACCTGGCGATGGAGACGCTCGCCGGGGTGCTCGACGGCTCGATCCTTGTCCAGAACCACTGCTACCGCGCGGACGAGATGGCGCAGGTGCTCGATATGGCCAAGGAGATGGGCTATCACGTCAGCGCGTTCCACCACGCGGTCGAGGCTTACAAGATCGGCGATCTCCTGAAGGCGAGCGACACCTGCGCCGCGGTGTGGTCGGACTGGTGGGGCTTCAAGATGGAAGCCTACGACGCGATCCCCGAAAACGCCGGACTGCTCTACAAGGCTGGGGCCTGCGTGGTGATCCACTCGGACGACGAGAACGGGATCCAGCGGCTCAACCAGGAAGCCGCCAAGGCGCAGGGCGACGCGCGGCGGATCGGGATCGACATTCCCGATGCCGAAGTGATCAAATGGCTGACCTTCAACGGCGCCAAGGCGATCGGGATCGACAAGCTGACCGGCAGCCTCTCACCGGGCAAGATGGGCGACGTGGTGCTGTGGAACGGCAACCCGCTGTCGGTCTATTCGCGGCCCGAAAAGGTCTGGGTCGACGGCGCGTTGCTGTACGATGCGGGCAATCGCAAGCTGCGCCCGGTGAGCGACTTCGAGCTGGGCCAGCCGGGCGAAGGAGACGTCAAGTGATCCCGCGTCCAGCGCGCAAGCGCCTCACCCCGCTCGGCGCGTTCGGCATCTTTTGCGGGATTGCCGGTGCTTTCGTCGGCGGTTCGATGGCGCGTGCCCAAAGCGTGGCGATCACGCATGCCAAATTGGTCATCGGCGATGGCGGCGGGCCCATCGACAATGGGACGGTGGTGATCCAGGGCGGCAAAGTGGTCGCCGCCGGGGCCTCGGTGCCGGTTCCGGCGGGCGTCAAGACGATCGACGCCGGCGGCAAATGGGTCACGCCTGGGCTGGTGGTCGCAGTGACCGACCTTGGTCTGGTCGATGTCGGTGCGGTCGATGACAGCAACGACAGCGATGCCGACAAAAGCCCGTTCAGCGCCGCGCTCGACATTTCGGCGGCGATCAATCCCAACGACTTGCCAATCGAAGTCAGCCGCGCTGGCGGGGTGACCCGCGCCGCGGTGGCGCCGATCGGGACGGGCTCGATCTTTGGTGGGCAGGGTGCGGTGATCGACCTTGGCGCCGATCCCGATGCGGTAACAGTGCCGCGCGCGTTCCAGTACGTCGAACTTGGCGAAACCGGTGCGAAGCGGGCCGGGGGAAGCCGGGCGGCGACCTATGCGATGCTGTTCAACGCGTTGAGCGAGGCCAAAGAAATCTCGCTTGCCCCGGCTGGGCCTCGCCGTGACGACGTGCTGCTGACCCGCCGCGATGCGGTGGCGCTTGGACCGGTGGTAAGCGGCAAGCAGCCGCTCTACGTCCATGTCGAACGCGCTTCGGATATCCGCATGGTGCTGGGGCTGAGGCGCGAGTTTCCGCTGCTCAATCTGGTGATCGTCGGGGCCGCAGAGGGCTGGATGGTCGCGCCTGAGCTGGCCAAGTCGGGCATCCCGGTTCTGGCTACACCGCTGACCGACCTGCCAAATTCGTTCGAGCAACTGGGGTCCACCCAGTCCAACGTCGGACGGATGAAAGCCGCCGGGGTCAAGGTTGCGCTGGGCGATTTCGGCGACCAGCCGCGCTATGCGCCGCAGTACGCCGGCAACCTCGTCGCGCTGACCAAGCTGCCAGGGGCGAGCGGGCTGACTTGGGGCCAGGCCTTCGCTGCAATCAGCTCTGGCCCCGCAGAGGCCCTGGGCATGAGCGACAAGTTCGGATCCTTGCGAGCAGGCCGTGCGGGCGACGTGGTGATCTGGGACGGCGATCCACTCGAGGTGTCATCGGGCGTGACGCGGGTGTTCATCGACGGGGTCGAGCAGCCGCTGAGCAACCATCAGACCCGGCTGCGTGAGCGCTACAGCCAGCCAGGCGAAGGCGCATTGCCCAAAGCCTATCAATGGTAAGCGACGCATAAGCCGGCACAGGCTTTGGGAGGGGCAGCCGATGGATCAGGAATACGCAAACCTTGTCGCCGCAGCGCTGGCGTTTGTTGGGCTGCACTTCGCGATGTCGCATCCGCTGCGCCGGGGGCTGGTCAAGACGCTGGGGCCGGGGGGTTTCCAAGCCGCCTATTCGCTGGTCGCGCTAGTGACTTTCGTCTGGATTATCATGGCTTTCCGCGCCATCCCACCGCAAGCCGACTTGCCGTGGAACGGCGGCGCCGACGCACCCTGGGCGCTGGCGACGCTGCTGATGCTCATGGCCTCGGTGCTGCTGGTTGGGTCGTTCATGGGCAACCCGGCGCTTCCCCAACCCAATGCCAAGGAACTTGCCTCGCACCAGCCCAAGGGCGTGTTCCGCGTGACCCGCCATCCGATGATGTGGAGCTTCACGCTGTGGAGCGCGAGCCATGTGCTGGTCAGCCCGTCAGTGCGGGTGATGATCCTTGCCGGTGCAGTGGCCTTCCTCGCTTTGGTCGGATCGCACATGCAGGACCGCAAGAAGGAAGTGCTTATGGGCGAGGCCTGGGCGAAGTGGGAACACCGCACCAGCTATTGGCCGCGCCTTGGCGGGTTCATCAAGGCGGGCGCGGTGCCGTGGATCGGCGGGGTGTTGCTGTGGCTGGCGGCAACCTGGGCGCATATCCCGGCGATCGGAATGGCGGCAGGCGTGTGGCGGTGGTTGATTTGACCGCCCTTACCAGTCCTCGCTGACCAGGTCGGCAGCAGCGAAAACGCCGCGCGCCGAGAATGCAATCAGCGCTGCAGCCGCCATCGCGCCAGCGCCCGCCAGCAGCACCAGATCGAGCCGGTCGCCGACCCAGCGCTGCGCGAAGGCCGCGTAAAGCAAGGTCGTCACTGCCTGCGGCAACACGGTCGAAAACGAAAACACCCGCATCAACCCCGCTCCGCGGCCTTCGGGGGCAAGCTTGCCGAGGATGGCGTAGGGCAGCGAACCAATCGCGCTCCAGCCCAGCCCGATCGCGATGAAAGCTGGCACCAGCAAGGCAGGGCCCTGCGCCTGGCTGAGCAGGAGCAGGCCGGCGGCGCCGGCCGTCAGCCCAGCCGCGTATGTCGCGGCGTGACCCCAGCCAGCGACCAGCCGCGGCAAGACCAGTCCGCCCAGTGCGCCGAGGGTGGCGTAGGTCGTGAAGCAAAGGCTGACCGTAATCAGCGCCGACTGCATCCCTGCCGCTCCGCTGAGTGGAACATGCAGTACCTGCGCCGCGACAAATGGAACGGCGCAAATCCAAAGCGCAAACATCCCGCTCCAACTGAAGAACTGAATCGCGAACAGCAAGGCGAGGACTCGCCCAAACGCGCGCTCGTCGGCGCGCGAGGCGATCAAGCCCGCGCCTCTTCGACCCCGGCGCTGTTGTGCCGTAGTGCCTTGAGCACGCAGTCGACGATTCCGCCAGCATTGAGGCCAGCAGCTTCGTACTGCTTGTCGGGCGAATCGTGATCCTGGAACAGGTCGGGCAGGCGCAGGGTGCGGATTTTGAGGCCGGTGTCGGTCAAGCCCTCATCGCTCGCCATGGTCAGCACGTGGGCACCGAGCCCGCCCACGCTGCCTTCCTCGACGGTGACGATCACCTCATGGCTGGCCATCAGCTGACGGATCAGGGCCTCGTCGAGCGGCTTGGCGAAGCGCAGGTCGGCGACGGTGGTCGACAGCCCTTTGGCTTCGAGCTGGTCGGCGGCCTTGAGCGCCTCGGCCAGCCGGGTGCCGAGTGAGAGCAGGGCGACCTTGCTACCATGCCGGACAATGCGGCCCTTGCCGATCTCAAGCTGCTGCGGAACTGCAGGCAATTCGACCCCGGTGCCGTTGCCGCGCGGGTAACGGAAGGCGATCGGGCCGGAGTCGTGCAGCGCGGCGGTATAGGTCATGTGGACCAGCTCGGCCTCATCCGCAGCGGCCATCACCACGAAATTGGGCAGGGTCGCCAAATAGGTCACGTCGAAGCTGCCGGCGTGGGTTGCGCCATCGGCACCGACCAGCCCGGCGCGGTCGATCGCAAAGCGCACCGGCAGGTTCTGGATCGCGACGTCGTGAACCACCTGATCATATGCGCGCTGGAGGAAGGTTGAATAAATTGCGCAGAACGGACGCATGCCTTGCGCGGCGAGGCCGGCAGCAAAAGTCACCGCGTGCTGCTCGGCAATCCCGACATCGAAGCTGCGGTCAGGGTGCGCAGCCGCGAACTTGTCGACCCCGGTGCCCGAGGGCATCGCGGCGGTGATCGCGCAGATCCGCTCGTCGCTGTCCGCAAGCTTGGCCAGCGTTTCGCCGAATACGTTCTGGTAAGCCGGGGCACTGGCTGCGGCCTTCACCTGCTGCCCGGTGATCACGTCGAACTTCTGCACCCCGTGGTACTTGTCGGCGCTCGCTTCGGCCGGAGCATAGCCCTTGCCCTTTTGCGTCACGACATGGACCAGACACGGCCCTTCGGCGGCATCGCGGACGTTTTCGAGGATCGGGATCAGCTGCTCGATATTGTGCCCATCGACCGGGCCGACGTAATAGAAGCCGAGCTCCTCGAACAAGGTCCCGCCCATCGCCATGCCGCGCGCGAATTCGTCGGTCTTCTTGGCGGCGCGGTGCAGTGGCTCGGGCAGCTTGCGCGAGATGCGCCGCGCAATGTCGCGCAGCGAGAGGAACGGACGCGAGGAGACCAGCCGCGCAAGATAGGCGGAAAGTCCGCCCACTGGCGGCGCGATCGACATGTCGTTGTCGTTGAGGATCACCACCAGCCGGTTGCCCGCGCCCTCGGCGTTGTTCATCGCCTCGTAGGCCATGCCCGCGCTCATCGCGCCGTCGCCGATCACTGCAATGCCTTTGCCCGGCTTTCCCGAGAGCTTGTTGGCAATCGCAAACCCGAGCGCGGCGGAGATCGAGGTCGACGAGTGCGCGGTGCCGAACGGATCGTACTCGCTTTCGCTGCGCTTGGTGAAGCCCGAAAGGCCGCCGCCCTGGCGCAGGGTGCGGATACGTTCACGGCGTCCGGTCAGGATCTTGTGCGGATAGGCCTGGTGGCCGACGTCCCAGACCAGCCGGTCGTCGGGGGTGTTGAACACATAATGGATCGCCACGGTCAGTTCGACCACGCCGAGTCCGGAGCCGAGGTGGCCGCCGGTCGTTCCCACCGCGCTGATCATCTCGGAGCGCAGCTCATCCGCCAGTTGGCGCAGCTGAT
>JBJTLY010000058.1:0-13405 GCA_046063275.1 Novosphingobium sp.
GAATCGAGGCGGCGAAATTCCCCGCGCGCCCGCCGCCACCCATGCGCCGCGCCATGCCGAACGAGTATTCGGTGTCAATGGTGAGGTAGAGTGCGGTCACGCGGACTTGCGGACCTTGCGGTAAGCGCGCCAGGCGAGCGACTTCGCCATGTTGCGCGAAGGATAAGCCGCGGGGCGCGCCGGGTTCAGTCCCATCCCGCGCAGCAGGTGGTTGAACGCGCGCGCATCGGCCTCGGCATAGGACCATTCCGAACGCCAGGTGATCGACAGCGAGATCGACGGCTCGGGCCCGTTCTGCACCCAGTGCGGGGTCTTGACCGGCACGTGGATCGCCTCGCCGGGGCCAATCGTGATCGGCTTGCCATAAGAAGCGAACTCGTCCTGCCACGTGAGGTTGCGGTGATGCTGGCCAAGGTGGAACAGTTCCTGCGCCTCATCGGGGAAGACGTGTTCATCGACATGCGGGAACAGTGTCATCGTCTTGCTGCCACGCAGCTGGAGCAGGATGTTGTGCTCGGGATCGAAGTGGAACGGGGTCACCCCGCCCGGCGCGGTGACGAAGACGAAGGCCTCCATCTGCAGCATCGGCCCGGTTCGCGGCATGACCTCTTCGGCAAGCTCGCCTAGCAGATCGTGCAGCAAGGCAGCATAGGCGGGGACCTGCTCGATCCGCTTCAGGACCACCCAGCAGCCCGCCGTATCGACCTCGCGGATTGCTTCCTGCACGCTGATCGCGGCCTTGGGTACCGCATCGGGCGCAATCCCGATCGGCAGCGCGCCAGGGTTGTATTCGATGCTCTCCGCCGGGAGCGCAGTGGCCAGATCAGCCAGCGCATCGAGGGTTAGCAAAGGATGGCCGAGCAGCCGGTGGGTCAGCTTGGCCGGCTCATGCGGATAGCACGCGGCAAAGGCCGTGTGCATTTCGGGCGGGAAAATCGGCGTAGTCATCTCCCGCGCGGTAGCCGATCCGGGTTAAAATCGGGTGTTCGGCTTCCCGCTCAGGCGAGATCGCGCACCTTCGGTTCGCGGTGCCAGTGGCGAATCGCGCCGACTTTCATGAAGTCCTCCGGCAGCGGCACGCCGTCGTCGGGTTCGACATTGGCGCGTGGCAACAGGTGCTCGCGGGTGCCGCCGCACGCAGCGATCGTCTTGCAGTGGAAATTGGCATCGGCGAACCATGCCACTGCGCCAACATCCTTGGCCAGTTTGGCCGCGGCATCGGGCATCAGGATCGCGATGACCGCGTCGAACACCACCGACGGTGAACCGGCCAATTGCCCATCGGCCTTGAGCGTGCCGCCCTTGACCGGGGTTTCGCCAACCTTGGGCGCGACCAGTTTGACCCGGCCGCCAGCAGCTTCGATCTCGCTCTTGAGCTTTGTGATCATCGCCTTGTCCGAGCCCTCAGCAAACAGGATGCCCACGCAGCGGCCATCGAGCGATTCCTTCGCGGACACGCCAGCCGTCTGCTTCTGGATCGAAAGAGCATCCGAGAGGGGCATCTTGATCGGTTCGCGTGCGGCTTTCGCCTTGGCCGGGAGCGGCATGGCTAGCCCGGTGGCGACCCGCTTGGCGAGGTCTTCATCGATGTTGCGCAAGCGGCTGAGCACCCGGGTGCGGACGTGTTCGAGCGTGACCTTGGACAATTCGAACACCAGCGCCGAGGCGATGTGGGCTTGCTCGTTTTCGGTTTGCGAGGCGTAGAACAGCGTCGCCTGACTGTAGTGATCGGCAAAAGTATCGGCGCGAATGCGCAACTTTTCGCTGCCTTCGTTACGCTCGTCGTTGGCGGCAAAGCTGCTGAATCCGGTTTCAGGGCAGGCGCGCGGGCCGGTGCTCTCGCCCGCCTCGGCCAGGCTGTTGGGCTCGTAATTGGCGCGTCCCGTCGGAACCAGCGTCTGCATCATCCCGTCGCGCTGGAAGTTGTGGAACGGGCATTTGGGCGCGTTGATCGGAATCTGGTGGAAGTTGGTGGTGCCCAGCCGCGATTTCTGCGTGTCGAGGTATGAGAAGAGCCGTCCCTGAAGCAGCGGATCGTTGCTGAAATCGATCCCGGGGATCACGTTGGTCGGCAGGAAGGCGACCTGCTCG
Source organism: Novosphingobium sp. (assembly GCA_046063275.1). GTDB lineage: Bacteria > Pseudomonadota > Alphaproteobacteria > Sphingomonadales > Sphingomonadaceae > Novosphingobium. Next base: position 2,092 of record JBJTLY010000058.1, read on the forward strand.
GTCTCGGCAAAGAAGTGGTCGACGTTGCGGTTAGGGGTCATGCGGCCAATGATCTGGACCTCAACATCTTCTTCGGGGATCAGTTTGGTTGCATCGAGCACATCGTATGGCTGCTTGGCTGCGAAATCCTCGTCGAACACCTGCACGCCCAAGTCCCATGCCGGGAAGTGACCGCTGTCGATTGCCTCGAACAGGTCGCGTCGATGGAAATCAGGGTCGGCCCCGGCCAGTTTCACCGCCTCGTCCCACGTGGTCGAGGCGAGCCCGAGCACCGGCTTCCAGTGGAACTTGACGAAAGTGCCTTCGCCCTTGGCGTTGACCAGGCGGAAGGTATGCACCCCGAAGCCCTCGATGTTGCGCAAGCTGCGCGGGATCGCCCGGTCGGACATCGCCCACATGATCATATGCATCGCCTCAGGCATCAGCCCGATGAAGTCCCAGAAGGTGTCATGCGCGCTGGCGGCTTGTGGATAGCCGCGATCGGCTTCCATTTTCACCGCGTGCACCAGGTCGGGGAACTTGATCGCATCCTGGATGAAGAACACCGTGATGTTGTTGCCGACAAGGTCCCAGTTGCCGGTATCGGTGTACAGCTTGACCGCAAATCCCCGCACGTCGCGCGGGGTGTCAGATGAGCCAGCGCCGCCTGCGACGGTCGAGAAGCGGGTGAACACCGGACAACTGTTGCCCACCTTCTGGAACAGCGATGCCTTGGTCAGTTCGGGGATTGCCTTGGTGCATTCAAACACGCCGTGCGCCGCCGAACCGCGCGCGTGGACAATCCGTTCGGGAATTCGCTCGTGGTCGAAATGGAAGATCTTCTCGCGCAATACGAAGTCTTCGAGCAGGGTCGGCCCGCGCTCCCCGGCGCGCAAGCTGTTCTGGTTGTCCGACACGCGGACACCAAAATTTGTGGTCAAGTGCGCCTGGCCATCCGAATGATCGCTGTCATGGCCAACGTCCTGATGGGTCTCGCCCGCGTTGCCCAAGTTCTCATGCGGCACCGTCATTCCCGCGCCCGGCGCATGATCGTGAAGGGCGTTGTCAAGCGCAGGGCTTGCGGCGGGCTTTTTGGCCATGGGGAATCCGATCGTTTGGAGAGCCGAGGAGTACCTTTTCCGAACGCAGCAAACTGCGGTGCGTTCCCCAACTATCAGTGAAATCACGGTAAAATCGTGACTCGACCGCGGCGAGTTCGGGCAGCATGATAGGGCGGGAGGAAATGGAACCCGATGACAGGCTTCGACCGGTGGCGCGCGCGTTCGCCCTATTACAATGAGAGCCACGAGGCGGTGGCCCAGAGCGTGCGGCGCTTCGTCGAGCGCGAGATAGCGCCCCATATCGACCGCTGGGAGCTGGAGGGCGAATTGCCCCGCGCGCTGCATGTCGCGGCGGCGCAGGCGGGGATCCTCGGACTCGGCTATCCCGAAGAGTACGGCGGGCACAGCGCAGGCTTCGACCTGTTCCATGGCATGACCCAGACCGAGGAAATGTGCCGGGTCGGTGCCGGCGGGCTGGGGGCCTCGCTGATGACGCATGGCATCGGCCTGCCGCCGGTGCTGGCGCTGGGGTCGGACGAGCTCAAGCAGCGGATCGCGCCGGGGGTGCTGGCGGGCGAGATCCTGATCGCGCTGGGCATTACCGAGCCATCGGGCGGGTCCGATGTGGCCAACCTGAAGACCCGTGCAGTCGCTCAGGGCGATCACTATGTGGTCAACGGTTCGAAGACCTTCATCACTTCCGGCATGCGCGCCGACTACCTGACCACGGCGGTGCGCACCGGCGGGGCGGGAGCGGGCGGCATCTCGCTACTGCTCATCCCGATGCACGCCCCCGGTGTCTCGCGCACCCGGCTCGACAAGATGGGCTGGCGCTGTTCGGATACCGCGACGATCCACTTCAACGATGTCGTGGTGCCGCGCGAAAACCTGATCGGCACTGAAAACGCCGGGTTCATCGGAATCATGCGCAATTTCAACCGCGAACGGCTGGGCATGGCGATGGGCTGCTGCGGGTTTGCCCGGGTCTGCCTTGATGAAGCGGTGGCCTGGGCGCAGCAGCGCGAGACCTTCGGCAAGGCGCTGGTCAAGCACCAGTCGATCCGGATCAAGCTGGCCGACATGGCGCGACAGATCGACGCGACGCAGGCCTGGGTCGATCTGTGCGCGTGGCAAGTGCAGAACGGGTGCGACCAGCCCGCCGACTTTGCCCTGCTCAAGGTCCAGGCCACGCAGATGCTCGAACGGGTCGCGCGCGATGCCGCGCAGGTACTGGGCGGCGCATCGTACATCACCGGATCGAAGGTCGAGCGGATTTACCGCGAAGTGCGGGTCAATGCGATCGGCGGCGGTTCGGAGGAAATCATGCTTGACCTCGCCGGGCGGCAGCTGTTCGGCTGAGGGTTCCCCCGCCCGGTCGGGCCAGGCGGGGGATGCCGGAGCCTCATTCCTCTGGCAAGCGCCAGGTGACCGTTCCGCTATAGCTGCCCGCGACCTTGGCCCCGGCATCGTCGGTGGCGGGGGTGAATTTCGCCCGGCGCATCAGCGTCGAGCAGGTGGCTGCGTCGAGGTCGGCAAAGCCGCTGCTAACCGCGATGGTGCAGCCGGTCGGCTTGCCAGCGGCATCCACGCTCAGCTTGTAGCGGGTCGACCCCTCGTGCTCACCGCGCAGCCCGCTGGTCGGGTAGTCGTTGGTGGTGACCCAGCCCGCATAATTGCCCTGCGGCCGCGCGGACTTGGGGGTGAAGCTCGGGACCGGCGAGGGGACAGGGTTGGGGCGGGGGATGTCGACGATGCCGCCACCATCGGTGCCGCCACCGAAGGTCTCGGGGATGAAGGTCGGCACGCTGGTCGGGAGGAGCTGCGGAAAGTCGTTGATCGGCGGTACCGGCACCGGCGCGCGCGGATGCACGGTCGGCTGCGGCACTGGCTCGTGCGGCTTCGGGCTTTCCGGAGTGGTGGGATAGGTTTGAAGCACAGTCTTTGGTTGCCGGGTAATCGTCATCCCCAGCGCGGCGACGATCGCCCAGGCGATCCCCACCTCGATCGCCAGCACCGAAGCGCCGGCACCGAACTTGCGTTGGGTCTGTTGGGCATCTGCATAGGCCATGGCACCGTCTCCTTGTGGTGGAGCGCCGCCGCTGGCCCGTTTGCCGAGTCGCAGGAAGGCGACGCCTGTTATAAGAATGAGACAGTATAACATGACGCAATATTGTCAAGACCCCACTGGCATCGCGCCACCGCGCTGCTAGGCTGCGCGCCAAGAGGGAGCCCACCGATGCCCACATTTTATGATTGCCAGACCGCCCCCAGCCCGCGCCGCGCGCGGATCGTGCTCGCCGAAAAGGGCATCCAGTGCGAAGTGCGCCAGGTCGACCTGCGCAGCGGCGAGCAGTTGTCCGAAGCCTACCGCAAGATCAACCCGGCCTGCACCGTCCCCGCGCTGGTGCTCGATGACGGGAGCGTGCTGACCGACAACGCCGGTGTCGCCGCCTGAGCCGAGGCGGTCCAGCCCGATCCGCCGTTGCTCGGCACCAGCCCGGTCGAAAAGGCCGCCGTCGCCAGCTGGAACCATAAAATCGAAGGCGAATGCTTCGCCGCGATCGCCGAAGTCCTGCGCAACACCGCCAAGGCCATGGCCGGCCGCGCGCTGCCCGGGCCCAACGACTACGCGCAGATCCCCGAACTCGCGGAACGGGGGAGGGCGCGGCTGGTCCACTTCCTCGACCGCTTTGAGCAGCACATGGAGGGCCGGGACTGGGTGGCGACCGACACCTTCAGCCTCGCCGACATCACCGCCGGCGTCGCGCTCGATTTCGCCGGCTGGGTCAAGGTAGAGGTCAACGAGGGCCGCCCCGCGATCGCCAAGTGGCGCGAGAAGCTGGCGGCGCGCGCCAGCTTCTCGCTCTAGCTTCCAGAGTCCTCCTCCGCAGCCTCCGCCGCCGCCTCCTGTGCGAGCGCCGCCAGCCGCCGCTGCCTCATCGTTTCCAGCTTGGCGTTGAGACCAAGCAGCACCTGCTCGCTGTCTGCCGCGCGGCGGGCATTGTCCTCGGCCTGCCACTCGCGCTTGAGCCGTTCATAGACCGGATGGCCGGGGCGCAGGCTGGCGAGGTTTCCGCTCTCATGGTCCCACCGCGCCGCGCGGCGCTGCTGCAGCACAAAGCGGACATGCCCGAAATTGTGCTTGCGATAGGTACCGAGCAGCTTGCCCGCCGAGACGATCGGCAACTCCTCGCCCGCGATCGCCAGCTCGAGCGCGCAGTCCTCCAGCCGGGTCAGCCCGCGCTCCACCGCCGCATCCCACGCCGCAGAGAACGCCTCCGCCCCGGGCCGATGCCGCAACTTGTAAAGCGCCTCCATGCTCTTCCCGATTCCGCGCGCCGCCTGGCTGACGATCCCACTGGCGGCGAGCGTGGCAATGAACTTGCGTTGCTTGTCCGGCGTAATCGAATTCCTGCGCGGGCAGGGGTGGACATAGGGCGCGAAGGCGAGCAGCGGATCGTCGTCCTCCGGCTCAGGCGCGGGAGTATAGGCGACGAGCGAGGTAGCCTGACGTGGGGTCTTGCGGGTGGGGCGGGGTGACGGAGAGGGGGGCAGACCAGACATAGCCCCGGATAGATTGCAATTTTGCAGCGAGTAGGAAAATGGATATTCCCGTCTCGCTGCAATTTTTGCACCATCTTAAAAACGATAGTTCAATCCGAGGCGGATAGAAGTGCGACTTGAAGTCACGTTGAGTTGAGGCGGGATCAAATAGGCACTGGTCCAACATACGCCCCGGTTCGCGCCGTCCGAATTTGCATAGCAGGCTGAGGTTGTGCCGAAGCGGGTGGTCAGAATTTCGGCCTTCGCGCTAAAGCGGGAAAACTTGTATTCAACGCCGGCACCGAATGTCATGCCTGTGACATTGCCCGACCAATCTGCCTCATAATTTGACGAATGAGTTGGATCCCAAACTGTGGTTCCGCGAACGATAACATTTCGGTTCGCCTTCTCGAATCCGAGTCCTCCAGTGACGTACATCAAGGCGTTGCCGTGATTGACACCTACTCGGGCTCGAATTGAGCCTAGCCTCGAGACATCCGAATGGTAGGTGGTAGAACCGGTCGTCGAGGTCGGTAGACCGGCACCGGAGACAAGGTCACCTTTAGCACCAGTGCCTATGTCGCCGAGCACTCCAACGACAAGACCGTCAGTAATCTGAGCATCGAACCCTGCCGTCACACCGCCGCTTACGTTTGTGCGTTGAAGCGTGACTTTAGTGCACGCAGCCCAACAGCCGAAGTCTTCGAATCCTGCTTCGGACGACGCGGCATCAGTGTACACACCGACGTAGGGCCCGCTCCAATTGTCTTGCGCAAAGGCTGGTGTTGCCCCGCACGCTGCGAGGGCTAACCCCGCAATCGAAATTTTGGCTTTCACATTCAGTCCCCTTGTTCAGCATCTGTCACTTTGATCAGTTGCCAATCAATCTCGTAAATGAATTGCGTTGGTGGGGACCGAACGCGTCTGCACGCAGAAATACGGGCAAGCCAGAAGATGTGGGACCACCTGCAGCGCGATCTCTTGCTCGAAACCTGTATTATTACGTAGATTCTCGAGCCCTGAGTGATTGACTTCCATGGATCGCAAAGGCAGTCGGACTTCAGAAAATCAAGATTGACTTCGGGGTTATGCAACATGCCCACTGAAAACGCTCAACCCCACGGAGGGGATTTACCAATTGCATCCAAAATGGATGTAATTGTAACCGCGCGAGAAGTCCTTGTTTTACAAATGAAAATTCTTGATTTGGCGGGCCTTATGATGGTCTCGGCTCATCTGAACGAGGCGATTGAGCGCCTCCAAGCCGAGCAAATCGCCTTAGCTAAGAAACTGAATATTTAGGATTAATCTTTACGCGAAACCACTGACCCTTAATCAAAGCTTCGCAAGATTCGCCGTCAGATGTATATGGTTAAGCGCAATGGGGCAAAATACCGCTATCGGAACTCGCGAACGGCCAGCGGTGACGCTGTCGATGTTCAGCGAAAAACAGCGGGAGGTGCTGGACCTTGTGCTTGAGCACAAGAGTTCCAAAGAGATTGCACGAACGTTACAGATTTCCCCTTACACGGTTGATCAACGTGTTGCTGCGGCGCGACAAAAGCTCGGGGTTTCCACGAGGAGTGAGCTCGCGCGCATATATTCGCGGTTGCTCGGAGTATCCGAGAGAACCGCATATGATTTTTCGTACGTAGGAACCGACGATTTTCCTGCGCAAGAACTGCCTCGGGATCAGGGGTCTGATCCGGTGTTCATGTTGTCTGATGCGGGATCGATTCCAATCGACCTGCCATGGCATCTACAACCGGAACAGCCTTCTGGCCTGGAGGCATTCGACAGACGGTTTGGAATTTTTGGACGGGTGTTAGTCATACCAGCTCTTGCTGTTCTGCTTGCGCTGCTTGCGCTGGCTATGACAGCCATTGCGATGATTTTGCCCGCCGTTTTGTAACCAAGCTCGCCTCCCAACATCAAAGACCAGCGTCATATTCGGCTGGGTGGAGGCATCAATGAGCATGATTAATAACGTAGCTACTGCGCGGATCATTCGCGATCTGGTCAGAAGCGAAACTGAAATCGACAGTGCGTTGGCGAGCAGCGCGTCGCTACTGGCAACGATGGCAAAGGCTCGAATCGATACCGATGCACCGGTAGCAACCGGGCATGTAGCTATCATGCGGCTGGTCCGTTCTCTCAATTCACTCTCGGATGCTCGAGGCGATCTAATCAGAGTCCACGGCGAATTGCTCAAAGTTGGGCAGGAACGCGGCGACTACAGCCTAGATCCGAATGGGTGCCCCAATGGTCAAGTCGGTACGCCGGGCGAAGGCATCAAGCTGGTTGCTTGATGGCGCTTGACGGATGATTGAGGGCCGCGCAGTCGGTGCGAATGGCCCTCTTCATCGCTACGATTCTGTTGATCGGCATCGCGATTTCTTTCGCCCTAGTCAGGGGCGGGTCTCCGGAAAAAACCGTCGCTTGGATCATGCTGTCCCAAGTGCTGGCTGGGTTTGTCGGGCATTGGCTGACGTCATTTCATTACACGAAGATCGACGTGGTTAGTGCTGTGACGGATTCCATCGGCTTTGCCGGGTTTTGTCTGGTTGCCATTTTCGCTCGGAGAGTATGGCCGCTATGGGTTTCATCGTTACAGCTAATCGCGCTGATGGCGCATGTAATCCGTGGGTTGAACATTCCAATCCATCCGATAGCATACGCGATCATAAGCTGGGCTCCGTCGGATCTCATTCCGTTGACTCTGATCCTCGGAACCGTAAATCAGCTTCGCAGGCAACAAAAGAGCGACAGCTCTCCGTCTTGGCGCGATTGGTCCAATCCATCGAGCCTGTAGGGGCTGAATCACTCGCACGTTCACTTATCGTCGAATTCGGGTCGTTGGGGCAGGTACTCGACGCCGGCGTAGCCTCGATCGCTCGTTATACAGGCAACTTGCGCTTGGCAGAAGCATTCAAAGCGGCCCGTGTTGCCGTTGTTGAAGGGCTTCGTGAGGAAATTTGTCGATCCCAGATCAATCTGCGCGACCCATCATTTATCGCCTATTTGGTTGCGCAGACGAGGGGTGCGGAAGAAAATCTGCATGCCGTTTTTCTTGACCATCTCGGCTGCTATTTAAGAGACGAGCGTGTCGTGAACGGTGACTGGGCGACGATCTCAGTCCGACTTCGACCATTGTTCCGACGTACCGTTGAAATTAGTGCAGCTAAAATTGTCCTTTGCCATAACCACCCGTCGGGCAATCCAAACCCCTCACAACAAGATATTAAATTTACGCGTGAAGTAGAAAAGGTATCGCGATCCCTCGGTATCGAACTTGTCGATCACTTGATTGTGTCGGGAAGCACCGTGTTCAGCATGCGAACGGCTGGATTTTTTAAATGATCGACGCGAAAGACAAGCGTGTGGAAGAATTACGCTCTTTAGCAGCGCAGATTATGTTGATTGCCGATGATATCGAGCGTCAGCAGGAATTTCCGCAAGTATCCGATCAAGCGCGCCGTAAATCGTATCTGAGTAGCTTAGACAGTTCTGGAACAGATCAATTGATAATTCGCGCAAGCGAGATGTACAGAACAAGGCGCAGGAGAAAGCGGTATCTTCCTCCTGATTTATTTGCTGAACCGGCGTGGGATCTACTTCTTGATCTGTTCATTGCTCGGCTCTACAATAAGCGCGTTTCGATAACCAGCGCCTGCTACGCTGCAGACGTTCCATCAACTACGGGTTTAAGGTGGCTAGGCATTCTCGCAGATCGAAACTTGATCGAGCGTTTCGACAGTAAAAATGATCAGCGTGTTACTTGGGTTCGTTTATCGAACTTCGGAACGAAATTAATGCGCGAACTATTCGAAGATATATCAAAATTTGATCACCAGAAACTCATCGCTCTTGACGATTACCTCATCTCTAAAGCTGATGAGAAACAGTTATGAAGGGCGATGAATTCGCTACGAAGCGTAGCTTGATCATCATGTGTAGACGTTCGCATGGATCATTCTACATCGAGCACGCGCTATGTCTGATCATCTATGCTGGGATATTGGCGTTCGGCTTAATGGCTTGGTATTCATGACGCGAGCCCACCCAAGCCTTGGATTGGGTAGTTGTCCTGTCACTGCCGTTTCTCGGCGGAGAAGGGAACCCGCTTGACCTCCCGCCCGACTCCCCCTAAGGGCCGCCACTTCCCGGAGGGGCGACGGTCTCTTCGGGAAACTTTGAGCTGAACATTGGCGGTGCGTCGTGGCCTTCGGGTCCCTGGTAATCCGTCAAAGTAACCCGGCCGCTGGCGGCGGGGTGGAGTGTTTTCGGTTCGTGACATGCAGCGCTGCGGCCCTTTGTCGGGTTCGCCCTTCGCGCGCATTCGCGGCTTTCCGCTGACCCTTCACCTTTTCTGCCTTGCGGCTCAAGCCCAACGGCGCAAGCCGCAAGCAAGGTGAAGTCTTTAATGCCTACTATCAACCAGCTGGTCCGCCACGGTCGCGTTCCGCAGAAGGTCAAGAGCAAGGTTCCGGCGATGGAGCAGAACCCGCAGAAGCGCGGCGTCTGCACCCGGGTCTACACGACCACCCCGAAGAAGCCGAACTCGGCACTCCGCAAGGTCGCCAAGATCCGCCTGACCAACAGCCGCGAGGTCATCTCGTACATCCCCGGCGAAGGCCACAACCTGCAGGAGCACTCGGTGGTGCTGATCCGCGGCGGCCGCGTTCGCGACCTTCCCGGCGTGCGCTATCACGTGCTGCGCGGCGTGCTCGATACCCAGGGCGTCAAGGACCGCAAGCAGAGCCGTTCGAAGTACGGCGCCAAGCGGCCCAAGTAACGGCCTCGCTGGGCCGTCATCCTGAACTCGTTTCAGGATCCATGGTGCCGCAAGTCCAGGTTTTTAGATTCATACGGTCGACCCAGCCTCCCGATGGACCCTGAAACAAGTTCAGGGTGACGAAAAGGGAAGGGCAGTCAGCCGGCACGAAGAGAAGGAATTAGCGACATGTCACGTCGTCGTCGTCCCGAGAAGCGGGAAATCCTGCCCGATCCGAAGTTCAAGGATCAGATTCTGTCCAAGTTCATGAACAACCTCATGATGGACGGGAAGAAGTCGGTTGCCGAAAGCATCGTTTATGGTGCGCTCGATACCATGGAAACCCGCGCCAAGGCGGATCCGATCCAGCTGTTCCACGATGCGCTGAACAACGTGAAGCCGCAGATCGAAGTACGTTCGCGCCGCGTTGGCGGTGCGACCTATCAGGTCCCGGTCGAAGTGCGCCCCGAGCGCGCCCAGGCCCTGGCGATCCGCTGGCTGATCACCGCCGCGCGCAACCGCAGCGAAACCACGATGAGCGCGCGCCTTTCGGCCGAGCTGCTCGACGCTGCCAACAACCGCGGCAACGCGGTCAAGAAGCGCGAAGACACCCACCGCATGGCCGACGCCAACCGCGCGTTCAGCCACTACCGCTGGTAAGAGGAAACACCGACCATGGCACGCAGCCATCCCCTCAGCATGTACCGCAACATCGGTATCATGGCGCACATCGACGCTGGCAAGACCACCACGACCGAGCGCATCCTCTATTACACCGGCAAGTCCTACAAGATCGGCGAAGTCCACGACGGCGCCGCGACCATGGACTGGATGGAACAGGAACAGGAACGCGGCATCACGATCACCTCGGCTGCCACGACCTGCTTCTGGAACGATCACCGGATCAACATCATCGACACCCCCGGCCACGTTGACTTCACCATCGAAGTCGAACGTTCGCTGCGCGTGCTCGACGGTGCGGTCGCCTGCTTCGACGGCGTGGCCGGGGTTGAGCCCCAGTCCGAAACCGTCTGGCGCCAGGCCGACAAGTACGGCGTGCCGCGGATGTGCTTCATCAACAAGCTCGACCGCACCGGCGCGAACTTCAAGTATTGCGTCCAGTCGATCATCGACCGCCTGGGTGCAAAGCCGGCCGTGCTGTACATTCCGATCGGCCTCGAAGCCGACCTGAAGGGCCTGGTCGATCTGGTCCACAACCGCGCGATCATCTGGAAGGATGAATCGCTCGGCGCCGAATTCTTCTACGAAGACATTCCGGCTGACCTGGCTGACGAAGCCGCCGAATACCGCATGAACCTGATCGAGCTTGCCGTTGAGCAGGACGACGACGCGATGGAAGCCTATCTCGAAGGCAACGAACCCAGCGTCGAAGTGCTCAAGGCGTGCATCCGCAAGGGTACGCTCAACCAGTCGTTCGTGCCGGTCTGCTGCGGTTCGGCGTTCAAGAACAAGGGCGTTCAGCCCCTGCTCGACGCAGTGGTCGATTACCTGCCTTCGCCGCTCGACATTCCTGACGTCCAGGGCGTCAAGATGGACAGCGACGAGAAGGACAGCCGTCCGCCCGAAGACGACGCGCCGTTCAGCGCGCTGGCCTTCAAGGTGATGAACGACCCGTTCGTCGGCAGCCTGACCTTCATCCGCATCTATTCGGGTACGCTCACCAAGGGCACCTACCTGAACTCGGTGAAGGACAAGAAGGAAAAGGTCGGCCGCATGCTCGAAATGCATGCCAACGACCGCAAGGACATCGAAGAAGCCTTCGCTGGCGACATCATCGCGCTGGCGGGCATGAAGGAAACCACCACGGGCGACACGCTCTGCGCCGAAAAGTCGCCGATCGTGCTCGAGCGGATGGAGTTCCCCGAGCCGGTCATCGAGCTGTCGGTGGAGCCAAAAACCAAGGCCGATCAGGAGAAGATGGGCGTCGCGCTCAATC
>JBJTLY010000059.1:0-4207 GCA_046063275.1 Novosphingobium sp.
CTGCGCGCGGTCGAATATGGCGAGGTCACGCGGATCGGCTCGTCGCGTCCGGTGCGAGTCGACGTGCGGATTGTCGCCGCAACCAACGAAGATCTGCCACGGCTGGCCGAGGAAGGCCTGTTTCGCTCCGACCTGCTTGACCGGCTCAGCTTCGAGGTGATTACCCTGCCGCCGCTGCGGGTGCGTGAGGGCGATATCCATGTGCTGTCGGACTATTTCGGGCGGCGCATGTCGAGCGAGATCGGCTGGGAGGCGTGGCCCGGATTCTCCGAAGCGGCGCTGCGCATGCTCGAGGAACACCAGTGGCCGGGCAATGTGCGCGAGCTCAGGAACGTCGTCGAGCGCGCCGTTTATCGCTGGGACGATTGGGAGCGGCCGATCGGGCACATAACCTTTGATCCGTTCGACAGTCCGTGGAAGCCTTCTGCACCCGCGCACCGCACCGAGGGACGCGAAGTGCAGGGCGACGAGCAGCCCGCGCCGCGCAGTGCACCAGCGCCTTCACTCGACAGCGTCACCGACCTGCGCGGCGCGGTCGATGCCCACGAAAGGGCGATCGTCGAGCAGGCGCTCGCCCGCCACCGCTACAACCAGCGCCAGACCGCCAAGGCGCTCGGCCTGAGCTACGACCAACTGCGCCACTGCATGAAGAAACACGGGCTGGGCGAACGCTAGCCGCTCACCGCGCTATTGTTAGGAAATACTTAGGCATCATCCGCTTATCTATGCTCGACGCAAATTGTGTGGATGCAGGCAATGCTTAACCGTATTTTCTATTCGCTGGGGATCAGGATGGTCATGGCCATGGGTCTGATGATGTTTGCGGGCATCCTGTCGGTATTTAACCATGGCGAGAGCAGTTCGGCGAAAGCCAGCAATCCGTGGAGCAAGGACTACGTTGCGTCATCGTCTACTTCGTCGTCATCGACCCACTCATCGAGCGACAGCGCTACACCGAAATACCGCTGGGTGGACAAGCGGACTGGCCTCCCGGCAACGCAGGAGCAGATCGACGATGAAGCCTATCGCCGGCAGGTGCTGCATGAAATGCGCGAAAACTATGAGCGTGATCATGGCCCGGTCGATTCCTCGAACATGGAATCGCCCGACTGAAACCACCGGCCCGGATGGCTTGCCCGATAACGCGTTCTTAACCACCTGAGCGCAGTCTCTGCGGTCAGGTGGTGATTTATGCGGGACGCAGGCAAATGCGTTTGACCAATCGAAAGGGCGACCGGGCGAGCGATATCCAGCGCTCGACCATGGCTGCGTGGTATCTGTCCATCTGCTTCGCGATTTGTCTGGCCGGCGGGATCTGGCTCGCCAACCTGCTGGGGGTCGTAGACTTCGGCGGCAGCGGGTATAGCCCCGATGCATACAAGCTTGCGGCAAAGGAAGCTGCGCACAAGGCGGCTGAGCAACAGCTCCAGGCCCGAATTGCGGCTGAGGAAGAAGCGCGCAACATTGCCGAGGATTCCACCCGGCTGCTCAAGGCACCTGGGCCGACGCCGCCGGTTGACCCTGCCGAAAGCGCACAAGAAACGGCCCTTGCACCTGCGCCTCAAGCCGCAGCTACTGCGGCAGCGAAGGCAACGCCCCAATAGCAGAGCGGTTAGAGTCTTGCCGTTTCAGATTGAGCCACTTTCATCTTCCCTCCCCGGTGGGGAGCTGCTGGGGGTGGGGGTTCCACGCCAGCTTGGACGCGAGACCTGGCGGCCTCGCTCCCCCATCCCCGACCCTTCCCCGCCGGGGAAGGGGGATACAGGGTTCGGTTCAATCCAGGTCGGATAGACTCCAGGCCACATGCAGATTGCATCGGTGAGGCCGTTCAATGGATCTGTCGATAGATCCCGGTGAAGGTGACGTTAACCCCGCCGCACTGGTTGTGATCATCGTATGCCAAGAGGTACGGCCCGAGAAGGCGAAAGCGAACTTGGCAGTTGTAGCCATCGTCGGCCTGGTATGGGAACGCGTGAGCCCAATCCAGCTGTAAGCCGTTCTGGCTGACCTTGCGCGGCATTTTTGCACCAGGGTCGCTTGCGCCGCCTGCTTGATCGATGAAGCCGCCCCATTGGCCGGACGGCTTCACGAAAGCCGCAAAACTTCCAATGTGCACGCCGCCGCGTTTGACGCGATCGGGATCGCCCGCTCCCCACGTAGCGTCACCCTGAAAGTAGAGGACGCCTGCACTGACCGATCGACTGATCCTGATCTGCTGCTCGCCTCCATACTGCCACAGCCCCTGCCAAGCTGGCAGCGCTGGCAGCGGAGCGGGGACAGTTTCCAATTGTCGCGTCTCTATGGCCCCGTCGATCGGAATGCCCTTGGGGCCGATGAAATCCACGACCGTGAACGGTCCTGTGGTGTAGCTTGCCACCATTAGGTCGCCGCCGATGACATAGCCGCGCCGCTTGCAACCCACGGTGAGGCTTGGACAATTTTCGGGGTAGCCGGTGGCGTAGAAGAATGCTTTTTGGCCAGCCTTGACTCGCACCAGCCAGGCACCTTCCATCCGCTCGCGTTCTTGCCCCTCTCGCTGGGGCGAATTGTTGTAAAACACTCCCGCTCCGACCGCAGTCGGGATAATCGCAAACAGGAACGCGGAAAGAAGCCGTTTCATCGTTTGCATCGTTCTTTCTGCAAGATGGGCCTCGGGTTTGGCTTGGAAAGCCGATCCGCACAAGTTCAGCGTTCGGGCTTGCTTTTTGGCGACTCTCTGCCTATTTGGCGCTCAATCCCGAAATTGTGAAGCAATCAGGGGCTGGCGCCAGACGGGGCCGGCGCCGAACCGCTTTGCAGTGCTGACCAATCGGGCCGGAGCACCAATGGCGGATATCGCGCGCATTACCGAGATTGTCGAACCCGAGGCCGCGGCCCTGGGTTTCGATCTCGTGCGCGTGATCGTGTTCGGCAAAAGCGAGGTTGGTGACGAGGAAGTGACGCTGCAGATCATGGCCGAGCGCCCCGATACCGGGCAGCTGGTGATCGAAGACTGCGCCGCGCTGTCACGCCGGATATCCGATGCGATGGACGCCTGCGAAGAAGCGGGTGAAGTGCTGATCGATGAGGCTTACCGGCTTGAAGTGTCGAGCCCGGGGATCGATCGTCCGCTGACCCGCGAGAAGGACTTCGCCAACTGGGCCGGGCACGAGGCGCGGATCGCGCTGAAGAACCCGGTCGACGGCAACCGCCGCGCCGTTCAGGGCGACCTGATCGGGATCGACGGTGAGACTGTAACCTTGAACGACAAGAAGTCGGGCATGGTTTCATTTCCGCGCTCCGACATCCATTCCGCCAAGCTGGTCTTGACCGACCGGCTGATTGCCGCCACCCGCCCGCTCGACACCAGTGGTGCCGACGAGATTCTCGAAGACGAAGAACAGGAAGACTGAACATGGCCAGTCCGATTTCCGCCAACCGTGCCGAACTGCTGGCGATCGCCACCTCGGTCGCCAACGAAAAGCTGATCGACAAGTCGATCGTGATCGAGGCGATGGAAGAAGCGATCCAGAAGAGCGCGCGCAGCCGCTACGGCGCCGAGAACGACATCCGCGCCAAGCTCGATCCGCGCACCGGCGACCTGCGCCTGTGGCGCGTGGTCGAAGTGGTCGAGGAGGTCGAGGACTACTTCAAGCAGGTCGATCTCAAGCAGGCGCAGAAGCTGCAGGCCGATGCCAAGCTCGGCGATTTCATCGTCGATCCGCTTCCGCCGGTCGACCTGGGCCGGATCGACGCGCAGTCGGCCAAGCAGGTGATCTTCCAGAAGGTTCGCGATGCCGAGCGTGATCGCCAGTACGAAGAATTCAAAGACCGCGCTGGCGAAGTCGTGACGGGTGTGATCAAGTCGGTCGAATTCGGTCACGTGATCGTCAACCTCGGCCGCGCCGAAGGCGTGATCCGCCGCGACCAGCAGATCCCGCGCGAAATGGCCCGAGTCGGCGAACGCGTCCGCGCGCTGATCCTCAAGGTCGAGCGCCAGAACCGCGGTCCGCAGATTTTCCTGTCGCGTGCTCACCCGGACTTCATGAAGAAGCTGTTCGAGCAGGAAGTGCCCGAAATCTACGACGGCATCATCACCATCAAGGCTGCCGCGCGCGATCCGGGCAGCCGCGCCAAGATCGGCGTGATCAGCCGCGATTCCAGCATTGACCCGGTCGGCGCCTGCGTCGGCATGAAGGGCAGCCGCGTTCAGGCCGTCGTTCAGGAA
>JBJTLY010000060.1:0-4914 GCA_046063275.1 Novosphingobium sp.
CCGCGCCGCGCCGCGCGGCACGCTAACCGCCACCGGCAAGCACGTCATCGTTATCGGCGGCGGCGACACCGGATCGGACTGCGTGGGCACGTCAAACCGGCAGGGAGCGGCTTCGGTCACCCAGATCGAGATCATGCCCAAGCCTCCCGAAAAGGAAGACAAGGCGCTGTCCTGGCCCAACTGGCCGCTCAAGCTGCGCACCTCGACCAGCCATGACGAAGGCTGCGAGCGCGACTGGGCGATCAACGCCAAGCGCGTGATCGGCGAAGACGGCAAGGTAACCGGCCTTGAATGCGTCCGCGTCGAATGGGTTGGCGGCAAGATGGAAGAAGTCGCGGGCAGCGAATTCGTGCTTCAGGCCGATCTGATCCTGCTTGCCATGGGCTTCGTCGGCCCGGTCAAGGCCGGCATGGTCGACCAGGCGGGCGTAACGCTCGACGCGCGCGGGAATGTCGCGGCGAACGTGATCGATTACCGCACCAGCGACCCGCAGATCTGGGCCTGCGGTGACATGCGCCGCGGCCAGAGCCTGGTCGTCTGGGCGATCCGCGAAGGCCGTCAGGCGGCCCGCGCGGTGGACGAGGCGCTGATGGGCGTGACCCAGCTGCCGCGCTGATCCAGCGGCACCGAAACGAGACAAGAGGTGCGGGCTGAGTCCTGCGCCTCTTTCCGTTTGGGGCAGCGCGGTCTAGGGCGGACGCCATGATCCGCCTGTCCGACCTTGCCCTGCCGCTCGATCACACGCCCGACCAGCTTGAGGCGGCGATCGTGCAGCGCCTCGGCCTGCGTCCCGGCCAGCTGCAGCGCTTCACCCTGGTCCGGCGCGGAAACGATGCGCGCAAGAAGGCGGCGATCAAGCTGGTCTACGTGCTCGACCGCGTCGTACAGGACGAAGCGGACGTGCTCGCCGCGCATGAAGGTGACAGCCACGTCCGCCCGACGCCCGATACCGCCTACCACTTCCCCGTCCGCGCGCCCGAGGGCTGGGCGGGGGAGCGTCCGGTCGTGATCGGCGCCGGCCCCTGCGGGCTGCTGGCCGCACTGGTGCTCGCCGAAATGGGCTTCAGGCCGATCATAATCGAGCGCGGCAAGGCAGTGCGCGAGCGGACGAAGGACACCTGGGGCCTGTGGCGGCGTGGGGTGCTTGAGACCGAAAGCAACGCCCAGTTCGGTGAGGGCGGGGCGGGGACATTCTCTGACGGCAAGCTCTACAGCCGGATCAAGGACCCGCGGCATCTGGGCCGCAAGGTACTGACCGAGTTCGTCAAGGCCGGCGCGCCCGAGGAAATCCTGACCGAGGCGCATCCACATGTCGGCACCTTCCGGCTGGTAACGATGGTGATCAGCCTGCGCGCCAAGATCGAGGCGCTCGGCGGTGAGTACCGCTTCGGCACGCGGGTCGAGGCGTTCGAGCGCAAGGACGGTGCAATCTGCGCGCTGCACCTGTCGACCGGTGAACGGCTCGAAGCGAGCCACGTCGTGCTCGCGGTTGGGCACTCGGCGCGCGATACTTTCGAGGCGCTTTACGAGGCCGGGGTGCATATCGAAGCCAAGCCCTTCGCCATCGGGGTGCGGATCGAACATCCGCAAGGCTGGATCGACCGCGCGCGTTATGGCGATGAGGCGGGCAACCCGCTGCTCGGCCCGGCGAGCTATGCGCTGGCCCACAAGGCATCGAACGGTCGGTCGGTCTATTCGTTCTGCATGTGCCCGGGCGGGCGGGTGGTTGCGGCGACCAGCGAAGAGGGCCGGGTCGTCACCAACGGGATGAGCCAGTATTCGCGCGCCGAGTTCAACGCCAATTCGGGGCTGGTGGTCGACATTTCGCCGGAGCGCGATTTCCCCGGCCATCCGCTCGCGGGGGTCCTGCTGCAACGCGAGCTTGAAGAGCGGGCCTATGCGGCGGGCGGAAGCAATTACCACGCGCCGGGTCAATCGGTGGGCGATTTTCTCACCGACAAGCCCTCGACGGCCTTCGGATCGATTGAACCGAGCTACAAGCCGGGGGTCAAACCGACCGCGCTTAGCGAATGCTTGCCCCAATTCGTCACCGACGCGATCCGCGAGGCGCTGCCGGTGTTCGGGCGGCAGATGAAGGGTTACGACCATCCCGACGTCGTGATGACCGGGGTCGAGACGCGCACCTCTTCACCGGTGCGCATCACTCGCGGCAAGGATCTGCAGAGCCTCAACACTCGCGGACTTTATCCGGCGGGCGAGGGTGCGGGCTATGCTGGCGGGATCCTTTCAGCCGCCGTTGACGGGATCAAGGTGGCCGAAGCGTTGGCGTTAAACTTGATCCTCCCCGGTACGGGGAGGGGGACCAGCGCAGCTGGTGGAGGGGTACAGGCAAGTGGTCCTGACCTTTCGGCGTCGCGATCACTGCACGTACCCCTCCACCATCCTGCGGATGGTTCCCCTCCCCGTGCCGGGGAGGATTTGTGAACTTCGATGCCATCGTCCTCGGTGCGGGCGCGGCGGGCATGTTCTGCGCGGGCCTTTCCGGGCAGCGCGGCAAGCGGGTGCTGCTACTCGATCACAACGACGAGCCGGGCCGCAAGATCCTGATCTCGGGCGGCGGGCGCTGCAATTTCACCAATATGCACACCGTGCCCGAGCGGTTTCTCTCGGCCAATCCGCACTTCGCCAAGTCGGCGCTCAGCCGTTACACCCCGCACGATTTCCTCGCGCTGATCGAGGCCTACGGGATCGCGTGGCACGAGAAGACGCTGGGGCAGCTGTTCTGCGATGGCTCGGCGCGGCAGGTGGTCGACCTCCTGCTCGCCGAATGCGCCAAGGGAGGGGTGGAGCTGCGGCTGGGCAGTCCGGTCGGCCCGGTCGAACATCGTGACGGGCAATTCCATGTCGTGGGCGCGAAGGCTCCGGCCTTGGTCATCGCCACGGGCGGCCCCTCAATCCCCAAGCTCGGTGCAAGCGGCCTGGCTTACGATCTGGCCCGCCAGTTAGGTCTCAAGGTGGTAGAGCCGCGCCCGGCGCTAGTCCCGCTGACCTTGGGCGGTGATGAGGTGCTGTTCCGCGAACTGTCCGGCGTTTCCGCGCCGGTGGTGGCCAAATGCGGCAAGGCGCGATTTGCCGAGGCGGCGCTGTTCACGCACCGCGGCCTGTCGGGCCCGGCGATCCTGCAGGTTTCGTCCTATTGGAAGCACGGTGAACCAGTCGGAATAGACTTCTTCCCCAAACAGCCTGCCGGATGGATCGCCGCCGCCAAGCGCGAAGCGCCACGCAAACCGGTGCGCAAATTACTGGCGGAGACATTGTCAGAGCGGCTGGCGACCGTTCTCACTGAGCGTCTCGATGTCGATCGCGAACTCGGCGCGCTGAGCGACAAGGCGCTAACCGCTGCCGAGGCCGCGCTGCGCAATTGGCAATTCCACCCCAACGGCAGCGAAGGCTTTGCCAAAGCAGAGGTTACCGTCGGCGGGATCAGTACGGCTGAATTGTCCTCGCAGACCATGGAGGCGCGCAGGGTGCCGGGGCTCTATGCGATCGGCGAAGCGGTCGATGTGACCGGCTGGCTCGGCGGCTATAACTTCCAGTGGGCCTGGGCGAGCGCCCACGCCGCGGCGCAGGCGCTTTAGGTCCGAACTGCCGCATCCCACGCGGCTTTGAGTTCGTCGGCGCTGCCCGTGCCGAAGACAAAGCGGTCGGGCCGCACCAGCACTGCCTCGGCACCGTGCTTGTCGAGCCAGCCCTCGATGTGCCGCGCGAATGGCGCCAGCTTTGCCTGCGTCAGGTCGGCTCGGGCGATCAGCCAGTGACCGAGCCCGAGCACCTCGTCGAGCCTTGCTCCATCCGCTGCGACACTTTGCGGAAAGTAGCTTCCCGCGCCATTGCTTCCGGCCAGGATCTTGCCCTCCGAGATTGGCGGATAGGCGGGCGGCCCATCGGGCAGCTTTCCAAGCGCACGGGCGAGCTTGAACTTGCAGTCGCGCACAAAGGCGCCCCATTTGCTCGCGATGCAGACGGTTTTTCCCATCATGATCGCCATGTCGATCGTTGCGCGCAGGTTGGGTGCCCGTTCGACTTGGTAGCTGTCGAGCAGTGCATCGCCAGCCTCGCCCTTGGTCACCGCCGCCAGTTTCCACGCAAGGTTCGCCGCATCACGCAGGCCCGAGCACATGCCCTGTCCGGCAAACGGCGGGGTCTGATGCGCGGCGTCACCGGCCAGCAGCACCCGGCCCTTGCGCCACTGCGCCGCGATCCGCGCGCGGAAGGTGTAGACAGCCGTGCGCTCGATCCGCACCGCGCCCTTCACATTCCACGGTTTGAGCAGCTTCTCGATGAAGGCCGGGTCGCTGACTTGCTCGGCGGTCTCTCCCGGCTTGATCATGAACTCCCAGCGGTGCCGCCCTTCGCCCATCAGGACGCAGGTGGTTGGGCGCTCGGGATTGCAGATCTGCAGGTTATCGGTCGGCAACCTCGAATAATCGTCGACCAGCACATCGACCACCAGCCAGGGCTCCTCGAAGTTCAGGTCGTCGAAATGGATGCCCGACATTTCGCGCACCGGGCTGCGGGCGCCGTCGGCTCCGATCAGGTAGCGGGTGCGGATCGTCTGCTCACCTTCGGGGGTGGCGATCCGGGCGGTGACGCCGGCACCGTCGTCGACAAAGTCCAGCAGTTCCCAGCCACTGTTGAGCTTCGCGGTCGGCTGCACGGCCAGCACCTTGCGCAGTTCGGCCTCGACGCTGGGCTGGTGGATCATGTTGGCTGCGGGCCAGCCGCCGGGGCCGATCTGGCCCGAACCTTCGAAGCGCAGCAGCACTTTGCCCTTGGCGTTGAGGAAGTCATAGCGGTTGGCGCGCCGCGCGGTCTTCATCACGCCCTCGGCAGCGCCCGCCTCTTGCAAGATGCGCATCCCCTCGTGATCGATATGCGCCGCGCGCGGCAGCG
>JBJTLY010000061.1:0-2757 GCA_046063275.1 Novosphingobium sp.
TCAGATCGCACAGCACCGCCGCATCGTTGACCGCGCTGAACACGAACTTGATCCCTGCCGCCGCGCCGGACCAGGGCAGGCCCCAGCTCGCGGCATGGAACATCGGCACGACGGGGAGCATCACCGAGCGCGCATCGAGATCGAAGATCGCCGGCTGCACCGCGGTAATCGCGTGAAGCATGGTCGAGCGATGCTCGTACAAAACGCCCTTCGGATTGCCGGTGGTGCCGCTGGTGTAGCACAGCATGCACGGATCGCGTTCGTCGCCGGTGGCCCATTCGGTCTGGCCGTCTTCGGCACCGATCCAGCTTTCGAACTCGCCATTATCATAGCAGATGAAGTGCTTGATCGTGGTCCATTTGCTCTTCATCCGGTCGATGATCGGCTGAAACGCCGCGTCGTAGAGCAGCACCTGATCTTCGGCGTGATTGGCGATGTATTCGAGCTGGTCATCAAACAGGCGTGGGTTGATCGTGTGGAGTACCCCGCCCACGCCCACTGCGCCGTACCAGCTGACCAGATGGCGCGAATGGTTCATCGCCAGCGTGGCGACGCGGTCGCCCGGCTTGACCCCGAGTTTGCGCAGCGCCTGGGTCATCTTTAAAGCGTCAAGCCGCACTCCGGCCCAGGTCGTCACCGTTTCGCTGCCATCGGCCCAGCGTGACAGGATCTCGCGCGTCCCATGCTCGCGCGCGGCGTGATCGATAATCCGGGTTACCCGAAGGTCCCAGTCCTGCATGGCTCCCAGCATCAAACCCTCCCGAACAGATCAAGCGACCAGCCGGAGATTGGCTCCCCCGCGCCGCGCGCTTAGCTGTACATTGGCAACCCCGGGCACGTTTGCCAAGCGTTCCGCGAGGTCGCTGTCGAGCTGAAAGTCGCGGCCCAGGCGGATCTGCTGTTCCACGCCGCCGACGGTGTGCAGGGTTGCGATCACCTCGCCGCGCCCGTCCGCTCCCCCGGCCAGCAGCAATGCCATATCGGCAAAGGCTTCTGCGCGGTGAACATCGAGCTTGAGCACCATGCTCGCCGCGCTCTTGACCTCGTCGAGCGGCCGGGCGCCGCGTACGGTAACGCGCGGCGGCTCATCGGGACTGGGCGAATCGAGCTCGACCGTGAGCAGCAGGCAAGTGCCGTCCTTGGCCCAGGCAAGCATCGGTTCAACCAGCGATTCCTCGAAGCAGGCGGCGCTGAACTGGCCCGAACTGTCGGAGAAATCGGCGCGGATGAAATCGGCCCCGCGCCGGGTCTTGCCGCGGTTCACGCTCTCGACCATCGCCGCCATCATCGCCTGCGCGCGGCCGCCCGCCGGAGCGCCGCTGTCCATCAGGCTGGCAAAGGTCCGCGCCCCGTTGGCCGAGGCGACCGCCCGCCATTGCTCGCACGGATGCGCGGCGAAGTAGAAGCCGAAGTTCTCGCGCTCCCTCGCCATCTGCTCGGCCTTGCTCCACGGTTCGGCATCGACCATGCGCAGCGCGGGCGCGGCATGATCCTCGCCGCCGAACAGCCCGGCCTGCCCGCTTGACCGGCTCCGCGCTGCCTCGTCCGCCACCGCCAGCAGCATGTCGGCGTTGGCCATGACCTTGGCCCGGTTGGGTTCGAGCACATCGAAGGCCCCGGCCCCGGCCAGCCCTTCGAGCTGGCGGCGGTTCATCGATCCGGCGGGAACGCGGCGGAACAGGTCCTCGAGGCTTTCGAACCATCCGTTCCCCTCACGCTCGGCATGGAGCGCATCCATCGCTTTTTCGCCGACGTTGCGGATCCCGGCGAGCGCATAGCGCACCTGGTAGCCGTCATCGGTGCGCTCGACGGTGAATTCGGCTTCGCTGCGGTTGATATCCGGCCCGGCCAGCGCGATGCCGCGCCGCCGCATATCGTCGACATAAACCGCGAGCTTTTCCGACTGGTGCATGTCGAAACACATCGAAGCAGCATAGAATTCGTGCGGGTAATGCGTCTTGAGCCAGGCGGTCTGGTACGACAGCACTGCATAGGCCGCAGCGTGGCTCTTGTTGAAGCCGTAGCCGGCGAACTTGTCGATCAAGTCGAACAGCTCGTTGGCCTTCTTCGCGTCGATATCGTTGTGAGTCTTGCAGCCTACGACAAAGCGCTGACGCTGCGCATCCATCTCAGCCTGGACCTTCTTGCCCATGGCCCGGCGGAGCAGGTCGGCATCTCCCAGCGAGTAGCCGGCCAAGACCTGCGCGGCTTGCATCACCAGTTCCTGATAGACGATGATCCCGTAAGTCTCGGCCAGGATCGGCTCGAGCTTGGGGTGCGGGTACTCGATGGTTTCAACGCCGTTCTTGCGCCGCCCGAACATCGGAATGTTGTCCATTGGCCCCGGCCGATAGAGTGCGCCGATTGCAATGATGTCGCCGAAATTGCTTGGCTTCACCGCTGCCAGTGCGCGCCGCATGCCTTCGGATTCGAGCTGGAACACCCCCACGGTGTCGCCGCGCTGTAAAATCTCGTACACCTGCGGATCCTCCCAGCTCAGCGCGTCGAGGTCGATCTCGATCTCGCGCCGGGCCAGCAGTTGCAGCGCCTTCTTGAGCACTGACAAGGTCTTGAGCCCAAGGAAGTCGAACTTGATCAGGCCGGTATCCTCGACATACTTCATGTCGAACTGGGTCACCGGCATGTCCGAGCGCGGATCGCGGTAGAGCGGGATCAGTTGTTCAAGCGGCCGGTCGCCGATCACCACGCCCGCAGCATGGGTGGAGGAGTTGCGCGGCATACCCTCCAGCTGCACCG
>JBJTLY010000062.1:0-2897 GCA_046063275.1 Novosphingobium sp.
CAGGGTAGCTATGCATGGACGGGATAACCGCTGAAAGCATCTAAGCGGGAAGCCTCCCTCAAGATTAGGTATCTTCGAGTCGTGATAGACCATCACGTTGATAGGCTGGGTGTGGAAGCGCAGTAATGCGTGAAGCTAACCAGTCCTAATAACTCTGATCGCGCTTGAGAGTCCCATCATCAACGTCAGCCCTGCCAATTTTGGCCTGCTGGTGTCGATCGGACGATCTTCGCAGCCAGACGCCTAAGAACAGCAACAAGCGCATCGATTAAACCCGCATCCCGCCTGCTTCATTGCTTGGTGACCATAGCGTCAGTGACCCACCCGATCCCATCTCGAACTCGGCCGTGAAACCTGACAGCGCCGATGGTACTATTGCTCAAGCACTGGAAGAGTAGGACGTCGCCAGGCATTGTAGCCGGCGGGAAACGGAAAAACCCATTCACATGTCAGGGCCTCGGCCCAAGCGCTTAGAGGGCCCCAGTGGCCCTTTTCGTGTCTTTGGCCTTGTGTCCGCAAAAATGCGCCTTACTTGGGCGCTTGGTGACGCGGGGTGGAGCAGCCCGGTAGCTCGTCAGGCTCATAACCTGAAGGTCGTAGGTTCAAATCCTACCCCCGCAACCACATATAGACCCCGCTTCGGCGGGGTTTTTTGTTTTGGATGGGGCAGGTAAGGAACTGGCGATGACTGACCCGCTGAACCGCCGCATGATCATCGCGCTGCTCGCGATTCTGCCGACGTTTCTGTTTGCCCTCGCCAGCCAGGCGTTCAACCCGCCGCCGCAGCCAGTTCGCCCTAGCCTGATGGCAGCTGAGATCGCTGAACTTCCGGGCGGACCGGCCGATGCGCCCTTGATCACCGAAGCGGCGCTGCCGCAGTCCGCGTTGACTTTGGATGAAATGGATCGCGCGCGCGCGGCAAACTTGAGTGATCCCTTCTACACCGGTTTGGTCGCCCCCGCAGCGCCCTTCCGCTTCACTGGCACTTACGCCGATCGCACCAACGCGCGCGACTGCTTGGCGCTCGCAGCGATGGCCGAGGCGGGCAATACCGACGAAGGCCAGCGCGCGGTGATTCAGGTGATCCTCAATCGCGTTCGCCATCCGGCCTTTGCCAAAACCGTTTGTGGGGTGGTGTTCGAAGGATCGCAGCGGCGCACCGGCTGCCAGTTCACCTTCACTTGCGATGGCTCACTGACCCGCAAATACGGTGACCTGGCCTGGGCCCAAGCGCGCGACCGTGCCGATCAGGCGCTCGGCGGCCGGGTCGACGCGGCAGTCGGTACCGCGACGCATTACCACACCGACTGGGTCTATCCGAGCTGGAGCCCCAAGCTGCAGAAGATCGCGCAGGTCGAAACGCACCTGTTTTACCGCTGGCCGGGTGACTGGGGCACCGCCAAGTCATGGCAAGGCTATCGCGGCGGCGAGATGTCGTTCGCGGCGCTGCTATCGGGCCCGGAGCCGCAGACCGACGCCAGCGGCACCCCAGAAGAAGCCGACGCCTCTGCCGCGATCATCGCCCCGCTGCCCAAGGACACCCCCAAGATCACTGGCGGCTCAGTGGTAATGCGGCTCCCTTCGGGCAAGGCCAACTTCGTCGTGGTCAATCCCCACGCAGGCGCCGCCTCGGCGCTGACCATGGCCAAGACCCTGTGCACGTCAGAGGGCACCTGCCGGGTCATGGGCTGGACCAGCCGCGGCCAGATCCCCGCAACCTTCCCGCTCCCCAAATCGGCCCGCGAAACGCTGCAGTTCAGCTACTCCCGCGACCCCGGCGGCGCCGAAATCACGCTCTACAACTGCGACAGCTTCAAGGGCCTGCCACGCGAGCATTGCATTCCCGCAGCGCGCTAAGCGCTGAACTTCCCGCCTTCGCCAGCCAGCTTGGCCAGCAGCGGTGCCACCGACAACTTGTGTGCCTCCAGCCCGGTTACGATTTTCGCCAGACCCTCATCGTCGGCCCAGTACATGATCCCACCGGTCCAGGCCGGCCAGCCGTAGCCGTTGAGCCAGACCAGATCGATGTCGCTGGCGCGCTGGGCGATCCCTTCTTCGAGGATCAGCGCACCTTCCGAGACCATCGGGTAGAGCAGGCGCTCGAAGATTTCCTGCTTGCTGACCTCACGCTGCGCCACGCCGCTCTTGCTGGCGAAGTCGGCGATGATCGCCTTGACCTCGTCGGAGGGCGAGCGCTGGCGGTTCTCGTCGTAGTCGTAAAAGCCCTTGCCGGTTTTCTGACCCCACCGTCCCTTGGCGCAGAGCGCCTCGCGGATCGTGGTGACCTTGGTGGGATCGCGGTGCCAGCCGATGTCGAGGCCGGCGAGGTCGCCCATCTGGAACGGCCCCATCGGGAAACCGAAGTCGAGCAGGACCTGATCGATATCGTAATAGGCCGCGCCTTCCATCAGCAGCGCGTTGGCCTGCTCCTGACGCTTGGCCAGCATACGGTTGCCGATGAAGCCGTGGCACACGCCTGAAACAACCGGAACTTTGCGGATCTTGGTCGCGAGCTGCATCACCGTGGCGAGCTGGCTCGCCCCAGTCTTGGCCCCGCGCACCACTTCCAGAAGCTTCATGATGTTGGCGGGCGAGAAGAAATGCATGCCGAGCACTGACTCGGGGCGCCCCGTCGCCGCAGCGATCTCGTCGACATTGAGGTAGCTGGTGTTGCTGGCGAGAATTGCGCCCTGCTTCACAATAGTGTCGAGCCGCCCGAAGACGTCTTTCTTCACATCCATCGATTCATAGACCGCCTCGATCACCAGATCGCAGTCAGCCAGATCCTCGAACTTGAGCGAAGGCGTCAGCCGGCCCATCGCGGCCTGCGCATCGGCGGCCTCGATCCGCCCGCGCTTGACGCTGGCTTCGTAATTCTTCCCCATCACGCCGACGCC
>JBJTLY010000063.1:0-5076 GCA_046063275.1 Novosphingobium sp.
CCTGAAGCGGAGCATCGCTCGTTCTCGTCGTCGGAACGAGAGGTGGCTGCTCTCGACCCGGTTGTTGGCCCAGCGGCCGATCTCCTGTTTGTCGGCATTGCCGAGCTCGTTCATCGCGGCGCGGTATGAGCGCAGCCCGTCGGTGGTGATCTTCTCGGGCGAGCCGTGGCGCTTCAGCGCCTTCTTCATGAATGTCAGCGCAGCTTCCTTGTCGCGGGTCTTGGTGATGTAACTCTCGAGGATCTCGCCTTCCTGGTCGACCGCGCGCCACAGGTAGACCATCTCGCCATTGAGCTTCACGTACATCTCGTCGAGGTGCCAGCGCCAATGCCGGAAGCCGCGCATGCGGCTGACCCGCTGCCTGCGGATATCGCCGGCGAACATCGGGCCGAACCGGTTCCACCACATCCGCACGGTCTCATGACAAAGATAGATCCCGCGTTCGAACAGCAGGTCCTCAACGTTCCGTAGCGACAGTGGGAACCGCACATACATCATCACCACAAGACGGATTACCTCGGGCGAGGAGTTGAAGTAGCGGAAGGGACTGGCGGGCTTCGGCTTGTAGCGGCGCATCAGCGCAGATTAGCAGCACTCGGCCGGGCGGGGCAATTTGGTCTGACAGTGCCGGTGACACCAATCAGCTGCCAGCGGTCATCTGTCCCTGGCGGAGATGCGATATGGGGAGCATTCCCAGTCCTGCCAATTCCCGGACCTCGCGCCAGACTTCTCCTGCAAGGTCGTGGACAAGAGCCTTGTGGGCGTCTGAAAGGTCACTGCGCTTGTGCTGCCCGCCCGGATCGTAGTGTTCGTATCCACCGGACTTTACATACCTGCCAAGGATGGGGGCAGCCGCGGCCAATGCCTGCCTGGTATCCGGGACAGGCATCCGGAAGTGATCGGCAATCGCGCAAACGGTATGAAAAGGATCACGCATCAAGCCATCGTAGTCAATTATAAGCGGCGGTGACTTCAGCCGCAGGGCAGCGCGGACAATACTGGCCCATTCGGCCACAAAAATCCGGACCATTGTCTCGACTGATGACGAGGGGGAGTGCTGGCTCGAGTAGTACCAACCAGGCGGGTTCGCGACCATGGATGCAACCGTGCTGATCGGATCGCGCACCAACATAACAGCTCGAAGGCCGACAACTCTGTCCAGCAGATCGCCGATCGCGATCAGATTCCAGGACGTCATCTTTATCAGGCAGTCGCGCCTCTGTATGCCGCCTGCCCGGCGCACGCCGGCGGCGAATGACTGCATCAGCCTGAGGAGCATCTCGTCAGAGACGCCGTCGGCGGCTGCATCCGGCGATCGCCGGGCAAGCAGATGGTTGACGACTTCGGGCTCCTTTAGGGTCGTACAGTCGAGCAGCTCGCCAAGAAGCACACTCAGGAGCGTCGAACCACAGCGACCGACATGGAAGATCAGACCTTGTGGAAGATCGACATGCGAAGGCTTCAAAAAGTCTGGAGGATTTGAAATAGCCAAAGGGAAACAGAGCGGCTTGCTGCCGAGCGATAGCTCGCGCAATCCGTCGATCGTGTCGTCAAATCGTGGCAAACTGAAATCCTGACGCCCGACATCGGCAAAGGACACCACATGTTCAGAATCGATCGCAAATGGCATCATGGCCTTGTCGGCCAGCCCGTGATCCTGCATCAGGACGTCAAATTCAGCGATGTCCAGATCAAGTTTGCTGGCCGCTTGCTCTTCATCGAGCCAACCGGCCATGCAGCATCGAATGATCAGGTCGGCAGAAGCTGGCCCGGTCATCTTGTCGGCAACGATTCCTGAAGACTCAGGAATCCGCTCGTCACCAGAGTGCGTGCAAACTCCAGTTGAGCCTCGGCCTCGAGTCCCGGCAGATCCCCAACCTCGAATGCGCCGGTTGCCTTTGAAACGAACAGCATCGCCTGCAGATGGCCCATCGGAGCGTTGACGAGCGACTGGCCGAACTGAAGCGCGACCCCGTCCGCGGTTCCCATGACACGACTGTACAGCGGTGAATATCGGACCAGCTTCGTTGTGCATTCGATCCGATGTGAGTTAATGGAATTTTCTACCATTTGCCCACGTGCGTGACATCGGCCCCTACGTACCAGGTTGTCCTGCAGCGAGCCAAGGCCATCGGCGACCGAATTTTCCTCGGCCAGCAGCATGGCTGCTTTGCGCACCATGTCGATTACCTGCAACCTGGACCCGGGACACTCGAAGAGCCGGGGCGGCAAACGATCGCTGAGCCGCCCATCGCGCAAGGCCATGGCCTCGACGATCTCCACAATGAGGTGCTTTAGCGTCGGGGGATGAATGCCAAAGGTCAGATGCACGCTGGGCGTGTCTTGAGTCTGGGCTGCATGCAGCATGCCTCGGGGAATGTAGAGGGCATCGCCCGGGGAGAGTGTGACAGTCAGCGGTTCTGGTAGCCCGGCTGTGTCTATGTCATCGCGCTGCGCAAGGCGCGTTCCGTCAACAACGGTATTTTCGTAGATAGTCCAGAGTTTCGTGCCATGAAGCTGGGCTATGAAAACGTCATGATCGTCAAAATGTACAGGGAAAGCCTGCGAGCCGGGCGGGGTCAGGTAGGCATTGATCTGGCATTCAAACTGCAGCTCGATTTCGACAGCGTGAGAGACTTCTGCAATGTCCGGAAAATAGCGATCAAGGGCGTTCAGGACAATGGAGTAGCCGTTTGCGAACGCGTTGCGAATTTCGACCACATCAAGGCTTCCATCCTCGAAACGGAATCTGGTCCGCGGCAACTCGTCGTTGACCGAAGTCAGCCGGACTGCTGAGACCGGAACTCTTGCGGAATCGAGGTAGGCCTCGATATCTTCTGGCGTGCATAGCTTGTCGTAGAAGTCCGGCGTGCTTCTCACGAAGTGATGGAATTTGCGCGCCCAGATATTCTCGATGAATTCTTCCGTGCTCATTGAGTGGAGCAACCACCCAAGACCGCGCGCAGTGTGCGTCATTCCCCGAATTTCCTCAACACGAGTTCAGGGGGGTATCCGTTGTCGACCAGAGTGTCGCAGACGTTTGCGTAGAAAACCTTGTATGCATCGCAATATATCGATGGGTTATCGAACTCGTTCTTGATCGAGTACCTGTTCTCGATGTCGCCGCCTCGGCAGAGATCCCGCCAGCGACAAGGCCGGCAGGCTGCGGGAATGCTGTTCGTCAATTCCTCGATGCGCGGATAGATTGGATCTGACAGAAAATTGCGCAAAGTGCCGGCAGCCAAAGCGTGCAGCGGCGCCTTTTCATACCAGGACAAGGCAGGAATGTAGGTGTCGTCGACGCCGACCGTTCCATCGCTGTGAGCGACAATCACCTGGTTTGATTTGCGTGCGCTGCGCCGCGGAGTTGCCGGATCCAGATCTTGTCGGAAGAACATCAACATGTTCGAGAAGAATTTGATCTCGATTTCCTGATTGTCCTCTTCCAGCCAGACCTTGAACAGATCCGACAGTGATTCGCCGTAACTGGCCGCAGTCCCTGAATCCAGGAAATCAATATCATCGCGGTTGCGATCCGGAAGCAGGAATCGCATTTGTCTGACGCCCAGCGATCGGAGATATCGATATACCTCACGATAATCGTTCGCGGGGTCGATCACACTGATTGTCGAAGGCGGCGGTCCGCCTCTCTCATGACGCGTGGCCAGTCTCTGAATGGCCTTTTCAGTGGCGAGAAAAGTCGAGCGCCCCCGATGATCCAGACGGTATCGGTCGTTGGCCGCCTGCGGTCCATCGATGCTGACACCGACCGACACGCCGTGCTGCTCAAAGGTGTCCAGCCATTCCTCGGTCAGCAGGACACCGTTGGTCTGAATGGTCAGTGACAGGCGCACGGACCGATCAATCGTGTCACGAAGGGTCTGGCACGCGGAGTCAAAGGCCTTGAGGCCAATCATCGTGGGCTCACCGCCATGAAAAGATACGCAGGTGTGCGGGATTTCCAGCTCGGTGCAGCCCTGCTCGATCCAGCGCGCAAGATCCTGGGTGACTTTGCCGGAGCCATAGGCCGGGCGAGACTTGGGGGTCTCTTCACCCATGTTAAAATAGTAGCAATAGGAGCAGTTGATGTTGCAGCGCTCCGCGATCTTGTAGATCACCTGGAGCGACTCGATCGAGCGTGGGTTTGCATTCGACCAGCCAATTGTAGTGGCTTCGCCCTGTGGCATTCCTGCTCTCCTGCTGCACCTCTCAGGCAGCCGAATTTCCGTCGCGGACTGGCCCGCATGCATTCAATCACAAGCCGCTCCCGCGGGGCTCGTTTTGTCAACGGAGCCCCGCAAGGAGGTCGTTCCTGCGATTGTGAGATCGCCTCTGCTCGGAAGCAATCTCGTCGGCCTATCGCCCGAACTGGGTCTTGTTGATGAGCTCGCTGATCCCGGCAAGCGAGGGGAGCATTTCCTTGGACTGGTTGTAGTTCCCGCCGCCATTCTGACGATAGTCACCACCCTTCTGGGTGTAGTTGCCGCCATTCTGGGAGTAGTCAGCGCTCGGCCCGAACAGTGCAGCGTGGCTGGGATTCAGTACGCCGTCGATAATCGCTTGACCGATCAGCTTCCGCTTTTCGATCGAATGGGTGGTAATACCACTGTGTGCGGATTTAGGGTCAGGCATGGTCGCTTCCTTTCTTCTGTAAGACAAAAAATGCGACCCGCAACGGGTTATATTATTTATAGTTGCAATAACGCAAAAATCGATTGAAGAAGTAATCCCTAAATATTCCTAATTCAGGAGAATTAGCGGGGTACTTCCAAGCAACTGAACGCAAGAGCGAATTGGAGCCTGCGCATATTTGTCGATAAAGCGCACGCCGAAAGATGAATGTCAATTCTCGAATCGATGAGGGGGTGCCTTTTTGCGACGAAGCTAAGGGCTGATCTGCGTGCCTTCGGAGTCCCGGGGTTGGCGCTGTCAGTCCGATCGCAACCAGTCTGCGATAGGCGGAGCACCGTAGCAATCATAAATAACCATCACCGAGTTGATGGGCAGACGGGAGGAAATGTCTTGTAAAACAGTCGTTTTCCCTTCCCCGCCTTGCCCGTGAAGACACACTTTCGA
>JBJTLY010000064.1:0-8531 GCA_046063275.1 Novosphingobium sp.
TCGCGCCCTTCTTGGCCGGCTGGTCTGCATCACTTTCGGGCAGCGGGATTTTGCTGTGCTCGGTCATAAAAATCCTCAGGCCACCATGCCGCGCTGGATGAATTCGATGGTCAGCAGCACCACGAACAGACCGCCCAGCGCGCCGCTGGCAGCATAGAAATACTTCATCCGGCGGCGGCGCAGCACGCGTCCTGCATCGGTCAGCGTCTGGCTGATCGCGCCGAGCACCGGCAGTCCCATCGCCTTTTCAAGCCGCTCGGTGGTGGCAAAGGTCGAACGCAACTGGCCGACCGCGAAGGCAGCAGCGCAGCCCGCGCCAATCCCGACACACAGCACCAGCATCAGCAGCAGCGGACGGTTGGGTGCAACCGGCGAGCGCGGGGTGGTTGGCGGATCAATGACCTGGAACTTGACCGCGTTCTGCTGGGTGTTGACCGAGCCGCGCAAACGCAGTTCCTCGCGGTCCTGAACGAGCTTATCGTACTGCTCTTTCATCACGTCGTAGTCGCGGGTGATGCGCTGGTATTCGGCGGCCGCTTCGGGATTGGCGAACTGCTGCACGGTCAACTGCGAGATTTCGGACTGCGTCGATGCGCGCCGGGCGGACAGTGACTGGACGTTCGCGGCACGCTCGGCGCGGATCGATTCGAGCGAGGAATAGGCCGGGTTGGGCACTCCGCCCCCTCCGCCGCCTTCCGAAGCGGCAGCACCTTGAAGCGCCTTAACCTGATTGCGCGCGGCGATCACGTCGGGATGGTTTTCAGTGAGCCCGCGGGCACGCAACGAGTTGAGTGCCGCCTGGGCATCGTTGAGTGCACCGCGTGCGCCGCCAACCGGGCCGGCGCCAGCGATGGTCCGCGGGGTACCGGCCATCTGGCCATTGATCGCCGCGTAGGAGCTTTGCGCCGCAGCAAGATCAGCGTCGATCCCGCGCAGTTCGGTGCGTGCGGCTTCAAGCTTTTGCAATCCGGCCGCAGCCCCGCCGGCAAGGCTGGGGTTCTGCGATTCGAACGCGAGCCGCTTCTGGTCGGCCGAGGCAAGGTCTTTCTGGCGCTGATCGATCTGCTGATCGAGGAAGGTCAGCGAAGTCGACATTTCGCCGCGGTTGCCCGAGAGGTTTTCCTCGCGGAAGATGTCGATCAGCTTCTGGGTGACTGCCTGCGCGATCTTGGCATTGGCGGCGTCTGAATTGCCGCCGTCACCATAGCTTGCGGTGACTTCGAACAGGTTCGCTTCGCTGCTCTCGATTTTGATCTTCTTGCCGAGCGAAAGGACGGCGCCTTCCATCTGCTTGGGCGAGGTGATCCCTTGCCCGATCGGGGTCGCGCGGACCACTTTCTCGAGGTTCACCGCGCTGGTCAGCGTCTGGCGGACACGGTCGATCGTGTTCTTGGTATCGGCATGGCCAAGATTCAGCTGGTCCGAAAGAACATCGTCGAGCTGGACGTAGATCCGCGCCTTGCTCTCATAGCTGTTCGGCACCATCGCCACGACCAGCCAGCCCAGCAGGCACAGTGCCCAGGCCACAGCCAGCGCAAGCCAGCGGCGGTGCCAGACCGAGTAGATGGCCGAACGAAGCTCGTCGTAGATGTTGGTCATTGTGCGCCCCTGCCCGCCGTTCTCAGAACTGGCTTTCGGGGATGATGATCACGTCACCGGGCATCAGCATGACGTTGGCTTTGCTGTCGCCGCGCTTAAGCAGATCACCCAGACGGAGGCCATATTCGGCCTGCTTGCCGCTTTCCTTGTCAAAGCGGATCAGCTTGGCGCGGTTGCCCGCGGCGTATTCGCTCAGGCCGCCGACCGCGATCATCGCGTCGAGCACGGTCATATTGGCGCGATACGGCAGCGAGGCCGGCTTGGCGGTGGCGCCGATGATCCGGACCTGCTGGCTGAAAGTGCCGGCGAACTTGTTGACGATTACCGAAACCAGCGGATCCTGGATGTACTGCGAAAGCTGCAGGGTGATGTCGTCGGCCAGCATCTTGGGGGTCTTGCCCACGGCCGGCATGTCGGTGATCAGCGGCGTGGTGATGCGCCCGTCGGGCCGCACCTGAACCTTCGCGCCGAGTTCGGGATTGCGCCAGACGAAGATGGTCAGCTCATCCAGCGGCCCGATGATGTAATCCTCGCCCGGGCCTTCCTGCATCGCCACGAACGAGGCGGCAGGAAGCTGCGGTCCGCTTGCGCCACCGGCGCAGCCACCCAGCGCCAGGCTGAGCATTGCGCTGCCGGCCAGGAGGCGATGGAAGCGGTTGATTTTCATTACGGCACATCCTTCAGCGATGCCGCGTCCAAGCTTCAGGTGTGCCTACCCGCAGCGAAGACCCGGCAAATTCGAGCCTCCGCTATCGTTAAAAAGGGTGAATATTGCGTTAGCCTTATGTGCAGATTCGGTGCGCACAAGAGGCTGGTCCCGAAACGGGACAACGCTCAAACCATTGGTTAAACGAGCATTTCCGCGGCGGGACCGTGGCCCAGAAAATGCATCGGGCTGGCGCTTGCGCCATAGGCACCGGCACAGAACACCGCGACCAGATCCCCCACCTCGGCGCGCGGAAATCCGCCTTTTTCGGCCAAACGATCAAGCGGGGTGCAGAGGCAGCCGACCACGCTCGCCTCTTCCTCGACCGGCGCATCGAATTTGGTTGCGATCGCGACCGGGTAGTTACGGCGAACCACGGTGCCGAAGTTACCCGTGGCAGCTAACTGGTGATGCAGCCCGCCGTCGGTGATCAGGAAGGTCTCGCCGTGGCTAACCTTGCGGTCGACGATCTCGGTCAGGTAAACCCCCGCTTCGCCGACCAGAAACCGCCCAAGCTCAAGGCAGAACTGCGTTTCGGCGAGCACGTGGGGGACTCTGTCCAGCGCCTCGCCCAAGGCGGCACCAAGCGCGGTGAGGTCGACCGGCTCGTCTCCGGGAAAATACGGAATGCCCAGCCCCCCGCCGAGGTTGCAGTG
This sequence comes from Novosphingobium sp., assembly GCA_046063275.1. GTDB lineage: Bacteria > Pseudomonadota > Alphaproteobacteria > Sphingomonadales > Sphingomonadaceae > Novosphingobium. The sequence continues at coordinate 2,962 of JBJTLY010000064.1, forward strand.
CGGCAACGGCGCACCGCTTGCCTCCGCAAGTTCAGCCGCCAGCGCCAGTGACTGCGCCTGGGTCTCGATGATAGCGTCAGTGTTGAGCGCCTGACTGCCCGCGAAGATATGAAACCCGCGCCATTCCGCGCCGCTCGCGATGACCATCCGAGCCAATGCTGGTACCCGTTCTGCGTCGACGCCGAACTGTTTGGCCCCGCCACCCATCTTCATCCCCGAGCCCTTGAGGTCGAACGTGGGATTGACCCTGATCGCAAGCCGTGGGGTAATCCCGATCCGCGCCCCAATATCGAGCGCCCGCGCCGCCTCACCTTCGGATTCGAGGTTAAGCGTCGCCCCGGCAGAAATGGCTGCCTCAAGTTCGCTGTCGCGCTTGCCCGGACCAGCGAAGCTGATCCGGTCGGCGGCGATACCCGCCGTCTGGACCATCGCCAGTTCGCCGCCCGAGGCGACATCGAAGCCGTCGACCAGATCGGCCATCAGTTCGAGCACGGGTCGATAAGGGTTGGCCTTGACCGCATAATGCAGCGCAACCCGGCTCGGAATTGCGCTCAGCAGGTCGCGCACCCGGCGGCGGATCATCGCTGCCGAATAGACGAACAGTGGAGTCTGTCCCGCCTCAGCGACCAGCGAAAGCGCCGTCCGCGTGGCAATCGCCAGTTGCCCGTCGATCATCGCAAACCCGAGTGGGATCGGACCGAGCGGCTTCATGCGGCCAGCTCCGCATAAAGCCCGGCACGATCGATCTTGCCATTGGGCGAGATCGGCATCGCATCGCGCCAGTGGATTTGCTTGGGTTGCATAAAGTTCGGCAATGTTTGCATAAGCATGCGCGGCAATTCTTCTTCGGCGTGTGAACCACCGGGCGTCGGCCGGACAACCAGATGCACCGCGTGACCAAGACGCGTATCGGGGATGCCAAGCGCGACGGCTTCCGCGACGAGGCCAGTGTCGAGCGCGGCTTCCTCCACCTCTTGCGGGCTGATCCGGTTGCCGGCTGACTTGATCATCGCATCGCGGCGTCCGCTGAAATAGAGCAAACCGTCCGCGGCACGGCGCACCCGGTCGCCAGACCAAACCGCCGTGCCGCCGTAGCGCGACATCTCGGGTGCAGGCTTGAACCGCTCGGCTGTGCGTTCGGGATCCTGCCAATAGCCCTGCGCCACCAGCGGTCCGCAATGGACCAGCTCGCCCTCCTCGTCGTCCGCAGCGAGCGCGCCGCTATCGGCGATCACCAGAATTTCCGCGTGGGGGATCGCCTTGCCCATCGAGGTTGGGTACGCATCGACCAGTTCGGGATCGAGATAGGTCGAACGGAACGCCTCGGTGAGCCCGTACATGGGGAACAACCGGGCCTGCGGAAACAGGCTGCGCAGTTTGCGCACCAGGTCGACCGTCAGTGCCCCGCCTGAATTTGTCAGCCGATTCAATCTGGCCGCTGTTTGGGCAGGCCAATCCAATTCAGTCAACTGGATCCACAGCGGCGGAACTGCAGCGAGCGTGGTGACGCCGTGCCGCTCAACCGCCTTTATGACGTCGCGCGGGGTCAAATAGTCCAACGGAACGACCGAACCGCAGGCATACCACGTGCTGAGCAACTGGTTCTGGCCGTAATCAAAAGACAGCGGCAGCACGGCTAAGGTCACGTCCTTGACCGCTAGATCAAGGTATTCCGCGACGCTGTCAGCTCCCAACCACATATTCGCGTGGCTGAGCATCACGCCTTTGGGCCGGCCGGTCGAGCCACTGGTATAGAGGATTGCGGCAAGCGCGTCTGGATCGGCGTCAGATGGGCCGAGCGGGCTTGCGCTGCTGAAAGAGTCGACTGCAGCTTCCTCACTTATCGATCTGCAATTCAACGGAACATCATCGCCCTCAAGGCTCGCCAGTCGTGCCGCTGTTCCGACCAGCAACACTGCACCACTGTCGGCCAGGATATGTTTCACCTGCGCCCGTTTGAGCAGCGGATTGATCGGCACATGCACCAGCCCGGCGCGCGGCGCGGCGAGCGGCATCAGGCAGGTGAGTTCGCCCTTGGCGGCCCAACTTGCCACGCGTGCGCCCTTCTCCGGCACCATGGTTGCCAGCCAACCAGCGAGGCGGGCGACACGATCCCTTAAGTCCTTGTAGTTAAGGACCGCGTGACGCAGCACCAAGGCCGGTGCTTCGTCAGCCCCGCGCAGCGCGAGATGGTCAAGCGGCCGGATCGCGGTTTCGGGCGGGGACAGCAAGGTTCAGGTGGCTCCAGGAAGAGGGACGCAGCAGTGATCGTGGTTAACTATCACGATGATCTTAACGAAGTGCAAGGCGACCCTGTGCTTGCTGCGTTGCTTGCCGCGCCCGCTGCCGACGCGCCGTTTAACCGGCTCGCATGGTGGCAGGGGTTGGTGCGCCATTGCCACATGTTCCCGCTGATTGCCGTCGCGCGTGACGGCCAAGAACGCTGCGTGCTGCCGCTGCTACGCCGGTCGAGAGACATCGTCGCTTTGGCCAACTGGTACAATTTCACGGTCGCACCGGTCTTCACCGCTGGGGCCGACCGGCGCGCTCTGCTCACCGCTTTGGCGCGCGATCTCGCTGGGCAGGCACCATGCGTCGTGCTTTCCCCCCTTCCCGACGAAGGCGGCGAAACCGCGTTGATCGAAGGCGCCTTCCGCTCAGCGGGGTGGGCGATCTGGCGCGAGCAGTGCGATATCAATCACGTTCTGCACCTGCGCGGGCGATCCTTTGCGGAATACATGGCCGCACGACCCGGCTCCTTGCGCACCACGCTGAAGCGCAAGGCAAGCAAGGTCAGTGTGACGATCGAAACCGCATTCAACCCTGAAAGTTGGGCAGCCTACGAGGCGATCTATGCCCAGAGTTGGAAGCCGGAGGAAGGCTCGCCCGCCTTCCTGCGCGCTTTCGCAGAGGAAGAGGGCGCCGCGGGCCGGCTCAGGCTGGCGATCGCCCGTGCTGAAGGCGAAGCGGTCGCTGCGCGGTTCTGGACGGTTGAGAAAGGGGTGGCTTACATCCACAAGCTCGCTCACACCGAGGCTTCGAAGCCGCTTTCGCCGGGCACCACGCTGTCGGCAGCGCTGTTCCAGCGGGTGATCGATGTCGATCACGTCAAGACCGTCGACTTCGGCACCGGCGACAATCCCTACAAGCGCGACTGGATGGAAGCGGTCCGTCCGCGCTACCGACTCACCATGTATCGCCCCGGCTGGCCCGGAAACTGGCCGCGCATGGCCAAGGCTGCCTTGCGCCATATGCTGAAGCGCGGCTAGAGGGCCGGACATGGATACAACCGACCGCAAGCTGCGCACGATCCTGGCCGATGTGCTGGGCCTCAGCCACGACCAGGTGACGGCATTCACCGCCGATACCGGCCTGTTCGGCGACCTGCCCGAACTCGATTCGATGGCCGTGGCGGGACTGCTCACCGAGATGGAAGACCGGCTCGATATCGTAATCGACGAAGACGAGATCGACGGCGACATTTTCGAAACCTACGGTAGCCTGTTCGCCTTCGCCCAGGCCAAACGGGACGCGGCTTGAAACCTGCCACTTACCCTTGCCCCCTCCCCGGCGGCGGCGCTCCGGCGAACGAATACGCGCTGACTTTCGACCAGTCGCGCAAGGTCCGCATCCTGATCGCCCCCGCGCTGTTCGACGAGGGCCACAAGTTACGCCGCTTCACGGTTGAAGTGATGCGCCGTCTCAACGGAGCGGGGATCGACTGCTTCCTGCCAGACCTGCCCGGGCTCAACGAAAGCGAACAGGACCTCGCGCTGATCGAGCCCGAAGATTGGCGCATGGCGCTGGAGGCGGCGGCGCGGCATTTCGAGGCGACCCACGTGCTTGCACTGCGCGGTGGCGGACTGGTCCTGCCGGGCAAGCTCGGCGGCTGGCACTATGCCCCGGTCAAGGGCGCGAGCCTGCTCAAAACCATGCTCCGCGCCCGGATCATCGCCTCGCGCGAGTCCGGACGCGAGGAATTGCTCGACAGCCTGATGCAGCAAGGTCTCGCGATGGGGCTCGAACTCGCCGGCTATTCGCTTTCGGGCGAAATGCTGCGCCAGATGGGCGAGCTGGTTCCGGGCAAGCAGGTCGGCGTTACCGCTATCGACCACGAGCTGATCAGCGGTGGCCCGCTGTGGCTGCGCGCCGAGCCCGACGAAGATCGCGCGCAGGCCGATGCCCTGGCAGCGATCATTGCGGTGGGTGTCAACGCCTGATGCGCCGCCATATCGCCTTTGCATGCAATAGCGACACGCTGATTGGCACGATCGATTCCGCCGACGCGACCACCGGTCTGCTGATCGTTACCGGTGGCAACGAGCTGCGCTGCGGACCCTACGGCAGCCACGCCGAACTCGCCGCGAAGATTGCTGCAGCCGGCTTTCCGGTGATGCGGTTCGATCGGCGCGGTGTTGGCGACAGCAGCGGTTACAATGGCGGTTTCACCACCAGCTCCGATGACCTCGCCGCAGCGGTTGCGGCCTTTCGCGGCACCGTTCCGAAGCTCAAGAACATTGTCGCCTTTGGCAACTGTGACGGGGCGAGCGCGCTGATGCTGGCCAAGGGACAGGACTGCGATGCGCTGGTTCTCGCCAACCCATGGACTTTCGATCCCGAACCCGAAGCGGCGCCGGAAGCGCCGCCGCAGCCGCAGATGACCCCGCGTGCGATCCGCGCGCACTACTTGCGCCGCCTGGCCGATCCGCGTTCGCTCGTGCGGCTGCTCACCGGCAAGGTGAAGATCAAACAGTTGGCCGGCAGCCTGGTCGAAGCCGCCAAACCCGCCCCCGCGCAGACCGCCCTCGCCCGCGCAATGGCCGAAGGAATCGCTGATTTCCCAGGATCGGTCGCGTTGCTGGTGGCGGAGAACGACCGCACTGCGCAGGTGTTCCTGTCAAACTGGCAGGACAACGATCCGCGCATCCGCATCTGCCCCGATGCCGGACACAGCTTCATCGAACCGCAAGCGCGGATCTGGTTGCAGGGGCAGTTGCTCGGAGCGCTGAGGTCGCTGGGTTAGTCACGCGCTTGGCGGTGTTCGCGTGCCGCCAGGAAACGTTCGGCATCGAGCGCGGCCATGCAGCCGGTGCCCGCCGCGGTCACGGCCTGACGGTAAACGTGATCCATAACGTCGCCGCAAGCGAAGACCCCGGGGATCGCGGTTTTGGGCGTACCCGGTTCGACGATCAGATAGCCGGTCGCATCGGTTTCGAGCTGGTCCTTGAACAACTCGGTCGACGGGGCGTGACCGATCGCGACAAAGGCGCCCTGTGTCGGTTCGACAGACATCTCGCCGCTCGCGGTATCGCGCAGCATCACACCCGTCAGCCCGGTATCTCCACCGACGAAGTGATCGACCGCCTTGTTCCAAAGCACCTTGATCTTGGGATTGGCCATCAGCCGATCTTCGAGGATCTTTTCACAGCGCAGCGAATCGCGGCGGTGGATCAGGGTCACGTCTTGTGAGTGATTGGTAAGGTAGAGCGCTTCTTCGACCGCCGTGTTGCCGCCGCCGATCACGGCGACCTTCTTGCCGCGATAGAAAAAGCCGTCGCAGGTCGCGCAGG
>JBJTLY010000065.1:0-27714 GCA_046063275.1 Novosphingobium sp.
TGGCCCTTTTCGTCAAAGGCCATGACCACCACCGCCGCGCCATAATCCATGCATTTGCGCGCATGGGCGAGGAAGGGCGCCTCGCCTTCCTTCATGCTGATCGAATTGACGATCGGCTTGCCCGGCACGCACTTCAGGCCCGCTTCGATCACCTCCCATTTCGAGCTGTCGATCATCACCGGCACCCGCGCGATGTCGGGCTCCGCAGCGATCAGCTTGAGGAAGGTGGTCATGGCGTGGACCGCATCGAGCAGCCCTTCGTCCATGTTGACGTCAATCACCTGCGCGCCGTTCTCGACCTGTTGGCGCGCGACTTCGACCGCCTTGGCATAGTCGTCGGCCAGAATCAGCTTCTTGAACGCGGCCGAGCCGGTGACATTGGTACGCTCGCCAACATTGACGAAGCTGGAGCCACTGGGGCGGGCGGTGGAGGGGGCGTTGGTCATCAGGCGGCCATTACAAACGGTTCAAGGCCGGCGAGCCGGGTTTCGACTGGCACGGTCGGCACCTTGCGCGGAGCAAGGCCGTGCACGGCGCGCGCCATCGCCGCGATGTGCGCGGGGGTATTGCCGCAGCACCCGCCGAGAATGTTGACCTGTCCCGCCTCAGCCCATTCGCGGACCAGCGCGGCGGTTTCCTCAGGCAGCTCGTCGTATTCGCCGAGATCGTTGGGCAGGCCGGCATTGGGATAGGCCATCAGCAGGCAATCGGCGATCCCCGAGAGCAAGCGCACATGCGGACGCAGCTGGGTTGCGCCGAAGCTGCAGTTGAGCCCGACGGTGACCGGGCGGGCATGGCGCACCGAATGCCAGAATGCCTCAACCGTGTGACCCGAAAGATTGCGGCCAGAAAGGTCGGTCAGGGTCATCGACAGCATTAGCGGCACTTCGCGACCCAATTCAGCTTCGAGGCTCTTCACGCCAAAGATCGCCGCCTTGGCGTTGAGCGTATCGAACACCGTCTCGATCAGGATGTAGTCCGCCCCGCCTTCGATCAGCGCCTTGGCCTGCTCGCGGTAAACTTCCGCCACGGTATCGAAATCGACCTCGCGGTAGCCGGGATCGTTGACGTCCGGCGACAACGACAGCGTCTTGTTGGTCGGGCCTAGCGCGCCGACGACGAAGCGCACCACGCCGTCCTTGGCGCTGGCCGCATCAACCGTTTCGCGGATCACTCGCGCCGCTGCCACGTTGATATCGTGGACCAGATGCTCGGCGCCGTAATCGGCCTGGCTGATCCGGTTGGCGTTGAAGCTGTTGGTCGCCAGCACCCGCGCCCCGGCATCGATATAGGCCTGGCAGATCGAGGCGATCAGCTCTGGCTGGGTCAGGTTGACCAGGTCGTTGTTGCCCTTCTGGTCATGACTCAGGCCGGTATCGCCGCGATAGCCGGCTTCATCCAGCCCAGCGGCCTGGATTGCGGTGCCGTAAGGCCCATCCTTGATCAGGATCGCCTTGGCGGCCTCTTGCAGCAGCAGTTCGCGCGGGGTCATGCGGTTTGGTCCTTGGGGCGCAGGCCGAGCAGGTGGCAGATCGCATAGGCCTGCTCGGCGCGGTTGAGGGTGTAGAAGTGGAAGTCGCGCACCCCGCCGGAATAAAGCTCGCGGCACAGGTCGACCGCAGCGGTCGCGGCGACCAGCGCGCGCGGGCCGGGGCGATCATCGAGCCCTTCGAACATCCGCTCCATGGCTTGCGGGATCTGGGTGTTGCCGCTCATCCGGCGGATCGCGGTGAAGGAGGTCACCGGCATGATCCCGGGGACGATCGGCACCGAGATGCCCGCTGCCAGCGCCGCGTCGAGGAAGCGGAAATAGGCCTCGGGCGAAAAGAAGAACTGGGTGATTGCGCGGACCGCACCGGCATCGAGCTTGCGCTTGAGGTTGTCGAGATCGGAGGCGGGAGTAGGGGCATCGGGGTGCACCTCGGGATAGGCCGCAACCGACAGTTCGAACGGGTGCTGGCGGGCCAGACCTTCGACCAGCTCGGCGGCACTGGCATAGCCTTCAGGGTGGGGCGTGAACTTGCCGCCTGCCTCCGCCGGAGGATCGCCGCGCAGCGCCACGATATGCCGTACCCCGGCGTCCCAGTATTGCTGTGCGACTTCGGCGATTTCGCCTTTGCTCGCGCCGACGCAGGTCAGGTGCGCGGCGGGGACCAGATCGGTTTCGCGCACCATCCGCGCCACAGTCGCGTGGGTGCGTTCGCGGGTCGTGCCGCCCGCACCATAAGTAACCGAGACGAAGCTTGGCGCTAGCGGAGCAAGCTGCGTGATCGCATCCCACAGCTGGGCCTCCATCTTCTCGGTCTTGGGCGGGAAGAATTCGAACGATACCGAGATGTCCCCTGTAGGGCTGTCGTAGAGGGTCATGCGTTGGCCTTGCTGGCACGGACCGGGGCGAGTGCATTGCCGCGCTGTCCGGTCCAGATCTTGACGGTGAGCGGCGTGCCCGGAAGCGCGGCGGGCGGGGCCGGGGTGAACCCTGCTTCGCCCAGCAGCGCCAGCATCTGCTCGTCGGAGAAACCCAGGCGCGCGTGGGCGTGCTGGCTGCGCAGTTCCTCGCGGTCATGCGCGGCGAAATCGACCACCGCGATGGTGCCGCCCGGCCTGGTTACCCGTGCCGCTTCGGCCAGCGCCAGTTCGGGGGCTTGCGCGTAGTGGAGCACCTGGTGGAACACCACCGTATCGAAATGACCCTCGGCAAAGGGCAGCGCGGTAAAATCACCCTGGACCAGTTCGAGCACACCAGTTTCGAGATGCTGCAGCCGCGCGCGGGCGAGCCGGAGCATCTCCGGGCTGTTGTCGAGCGCAGTGACCTGCGCAGCGCGCGGCGCGAGCAGCTGCGCAATGCGCCCGGTGCCGGTGCCGACATCGAGCAGCGCGCCAAGGCTCTCGCCGCCAAGCGCGCGTTGCAGTGCGGCCTCGACCGGCGCATCGGGGCTGTGCAGCGCCCTCAAGTTGTCCCACTCGGCAGCATAGCGTGCGAAGTATGCCGCCGCGCTCGCCTCACGCGCGGCGCGGATCGCGGCGAGGTGGCGGCGATCTTCGCTGCACCGCGCGGCGAACTGGGTGTCGCTCTCTTCAGCGATCGCGAGGAGGTGCGCTGCGGCAGCGCCAAGCGGCGGAGCGCGCCCCGGCCCGATCGCGCTGCGCAGGAACACCCAGCTGCCTTCCTTGCGCCGTTCCGCAAGGCCAGCATCGCACAGGATGCGGACGTGACGCGAGACCCGCGGCTGGCTCTGCCCAAGCACTTGCGCCAGCTCGCCCACCGCGAGCTCCATCGCCGCGAGCAGCCGCATGATGCGCAGCCGCGTCGGGTCCGCCAGTGCGCGCAAGGTGGGATCGATCCGCATTGGCAGATCATATAAAGAAAGCTTTATATCTTATCAACCGGCGATCTTGCGGCTTACGCGGAATTGCCGGGTTGGCAGCGCGCGGCGGGTTGGTTAGGCTCTATTGGGTCCACCGGCCAGCGCATCCGCGCCCCGGCATTTTGGCAAGAGGTTTACCAATGAAGAATTCCGCACTGTTGACCGTCGCTGCCGCCGCTTGCCTGGCGCTGGCCGGATGCGGCAAGTCGGACAGCGCCAAGGAGCAGGCGCAGGCCGACAACGTCGAAATGCCGGCAGAGGAAACGGTGCAGGGCGTGGGCGATGCCACCCCGGTGGCCGATGCCTCGGCCGCAGCTGGGGCCGAAGCCGCTTCGACGCCCGCTGCGGTTGCCAGTTCCGCCACCAAGCCCTGATCATGTTGCGCCGCGCCGCCCTCGCTTCGGCGCTGCTCCTGATTGCGGCCTGTTCGCAGCCCGACAACGCATCGGGCGCGGGCGGGGTCAGCGCGGGCGAAGCGCGCGCGCTCGATGATGCAGCGCAGATGGTGCAGGAGCAGCAGATCCCGCCAGGTGCCATGCCCAAGCCGCAAAGCCCGCAACCAGCAAAACCTGCCGCGCCGCCAAGTGCGAAACCTCCCGCCAAACCCGCCGGTTGATTTCGCGGACATGCGGCGTAAGCCGGTTTAAGCGAACAATTAAGCGAGAGGGATTCGGGCGAGATGGGCATGCTTGAAGGCAAAGTTGTTGCCGTGACCGGCGCGGGCCGCGGGGTCGGGCGCGAGATCGCGCTGCTTTGCGCGGCGCACGGCGCAGCGGTGGTGGTCAACGATCCCGGCGTCGGGGGCGGCGGCGAGGGGGGCGATGCAGGACCCGCGCAGACCACCGTGAACGACATCGTTGCAGCGGGCGGTAAGGCTTACGCCAACCTCGCCAGCGTTGCCGACCCAATCGACGCGACTTCGATCGTCGAGGATGCGGTCCAGCGTTTCGGCCGGATCGACGCGGTGATCAATAACGCCGGAATCCTGCGCGATGCGATCTGGCACAAGATGAGCTTCGAGGACTGGCGCGCTGTGATCGACGTGCATCTCAACGGTGCGTTCCTCGTTTCCAAGGCGGCGACGCCCTATTTCCGCGAGCAGCAGAGCGGCAGTTTCATCCACTTCACCTCAACCTCAGGCCTGATAGGCAACATTGGGCAGGCGAATTACAGCGCCGCCAAGCTCGGCATTGTCGGACTGTCGCAGTCGATCGCGCTCGACATGGCGCGCGCGGGCGTGCGCTCGAACTGCATTGCGCCGTTCGCATGGAGCCGGATGACCGCTTCGATCCCCGCCGAAACCCCCGAGGCGAAGGAGCGGGTCGAACGGCTCAAGACGATGAGCGCCGACAAGATCGCGCCGCTGGTGGTCTATCTGGCGTCGGATGCCAGTAAGGACGTGTCGAACCAGATTTTCTCGGTCCGCAAGAACGAGATCGTGCTCTTTGGCAAGCCTCGCCCGGTCCGCTCAATGACCAAGCTCGAAGGCTGGACGCCGGAAGCCATCGCCAACGAGCTGATCCCCAGCTTCAAACCCAGCATGGCCCGCGCCGACGAGGTTTCGGCGCACGTCTTCCCCTACGATCCGATCTGAGGAGCGCTAGAACATGAACTCCGGTATGGACCCCGAAGTCTTTGCGCAGTTCATCGAGCAACTGCGCCGCTATGTGCGCGAGCGGCTGATCCCGGCAGAGGACGAGGTGATCGCGAACGACGCGATCCCCGCCGATATCTTGGCTGAAATGCGCGAAATGGGGCTGTTCGGGATCACCATCCCCGAAGAATTCGGCGGCGCGGGGATGAACATCAGCCAGTATATCGAGACGGTGAAGGAGCTGTCTTACGCCTCGCCCGCTTACCGCTCGACGATTTCGATCAACATCGGGATGACCGGCAGCGCGATCAAGAATTTCGGCACCGCCGAGCAGAAGGCCGAATGGCTGCCGCGCATCGCTAGCGGGGAGATCGCCTGTTTCGGCCTCACCGAACCCGGCAGCGGATCCGACAGCGCGGCGATGCAGACCACCGCGGTGCGCGACGGCAACGGCTACCGGCTGGGCGGCACTAAGCGCTACATCACCAACAGCCCGCACGCCAAAATCGCGCTGATCATGGCGCGCACCAACAAGGAAGCGCTGCCCAAGAACGCGCACGTCTCGGCGTTCATAGTCGACATGGAGACCCCCGGGATCACCGTGGGCAGCCCCGACAAGAAGATGGGCCAATCCGGCGCGCAGATCGCCGACGTGATCATGGAAGACGTCCATATCCCCGGCTCGGCGCTCGTCGGCGGCGAGGAAGGCAAGGGCTTTCGCATCGCGATGCAGAGCCTTGACAACGGACGTCTGTCGGTCGCGGGGATGAGCGTGGGCATGGGCCGCCGGGCGCTCGACACCGCGCTGCGCTATGCCACCGAGCGCAAGGCGTTCGGCGAACCGATTGCCAATTTCCAGCTGATCCAGGCGATGCTCGCCGACAGCGAGGCGGAGCTTTACGCCGCCGACTGCATGGTCGCCGATGCCTGCGCCCGTGCCGACCGCGGCGAAAATGTAGTGCGCAAGGCGGCAGCCGCCAAGCTGTTCGCCTCGGAAACTTGCGGCCGGGTGGTCGATCGCTGCGTGCAGATATTCGGCGGCGCGGTGTATCTCGCCGAATATCCCGCTGAACGCTTCTTCCGCGATGCCCGCATCCTGCGCATCTACGAAGGCACCAGCCAGATCATGCAGCTGCAGATCGCCAAGCACATGCTGCGCGAATTCGCCGCAGCACAATAGGGATGGGCGACTGGTCGGCCTGGATCGGGCGCGAGGAGACGCGCAGAGACCGGGTCGACGCGGGGCACCTGGCGCGATGGCTGGCGACCTTCGATCGGGATTCGCGGGATGATGGCGCGGTACCCCAAGGCTTCCACTGGTGCCTGTGCTTGCCAGACGCGCCGACCGTTTCGCTTGGCCCTGACGGCCACCCCTTGCGCGACGACAGTCCGGCCAGTTTCTTACCGCCACTGCCGCAACCGCGCCGCATGTGGGCCTCGAGCAAGATCGAATTCCTCACGCCCCTGCGCGCCGGACAGGCGATCGAGCGCCGCTCGCGAGTTCAGGCGATTACCGAGAAGAACGGCGGCTCTGGCAGCCTGGTGTTTGTCGACATTGCACATGAGATGTTTGCCGACGGAGCGCTTGCGGTGCGCGAGGTGCAGACCTTGGTATATCGCGATCCACCACCGCCCGGTTCACCGCCAAGTCCGCCGCCATTGGGTGCAGGGCGGCTCGATGCGTCGGCGTGGAACGCTGTTCGCGCAGTGGTGCCGGGTGAAGCGCTGCTGTTCCGCTACTCCGCGCTGACCTTCAACAGCCACCGCATCCATTACGACCTGCCTTACGCGACCGAGGAGGAAGGCTATCGCGGACTTGTCGTGCACGGGCCGCTGACTGCGAGCCTGCTGCTCGACCTTGCCCGGCGCGAGCTCGGCGACAATGCGCTCGCGAAGTTCGCCTTCCGCGGTGTCAGTCCGGCGATCTGCGGCGAAGCGCTGCACCTGGCGATGCGTTCTAGCGAAACGGGTTGGGAACTGGGAGCCTTCGCCGCCGATGGTCGTCAGGTGATGAGCGCGAGCGCGACCTAGTCGAACCGCACTTTGCCGCGGCCAGCCTTGACCGCGCCGCGGATCTTTTTGCCCGCCAGCCGCTCGACCTTGCCGACCCGGTTAAGCCGCGTCTTGGCGCGTTTCTGGGGCAAGTCGTGCGCATCGGCGAGCAGAGCCAACAGGCGTTCTCGCGCATCCTGGCGGTTGGCGTCCTGGGTGCGAAACTTGCGCGCAGTGAAGACGATCTCACCGCCCGAGGTTAGCTTGCTCCCAGCCAGCGTGCGCAGTCGCGCGAAGACCTGCGGGTCGAGCCGCAGGGCATAAACATCGAGCCGCAATTGCACTGCGGTGGCGACCTTGTTGACATTCTGCCCGCCCGGTCCCGCCGAAGTGATGAAGCTTTCGCTCAGGTTCGCCAGCGCGCGGTTCGCCACCTCAGGCGGGAGGTCAGCCATCGTCGGCCACCGCAAGCGGTGCCTCGAATTCGGGTTCGGTAAACCCCAGCGCTAGGAAATCAGCCGGCATCGGCGACAGCGCAACGATTGGTGGTTTCTCGCCGCGATGCACGGTGATGCCCGCAGCATGGAGCATGGTGCGCTTGGCCCCCGAACCATCGCCATAGACCGGATCGCCGAGCAGCGGCTTGCCCAGCCCGGCCAGCGCATGGATGCGGATCTGGTGGGTGCGGCCGGTTTCGGGGCGGAATTCGACCAGCGTGTTGCCGCCCGCCACCTGCAGCTTGCGCCAATGGGTGATCGACGGCTTGCCCTTCTTTGCGGGGATCATCCGCCAGCCGGCCTCGGCGCTGCTGATTTTGCTCAGCGACAGTTCGATCGTGCCTTCGTCCGCTTCGAGCAGCCCCGCAACCACGCCAAGATAGCGCTTCTCGACCGCGCGCGCCTCGAAGGCGGCGGCGAAGCGCTTGTGCGCCTTGGGGTTGCGCGCGAGGAGCAGGCAGCCTGAGGTATCGTGATCGAGCCGGTGCACCGCGATCGGCAACCGCTGGAACCCCAGCTTGAGCGCCTCAAGGTAGTTTTCCAGGCTTAGCCCGCCATTGCGCGGTGGATCGATCGGCAGCCCGGCCGGCTTGTCGATCACCAGCGCCTCGCCGTCTTCGAACAGGATCGGCAGCTGGGTGTTCATTGTAGGGCTCCGGCAATGCGGCGCACTGCTTCATCGAGTTGGGCTTCGCTGGCGGCAAAGCTGATGCGGAAACCGTCATGGCCCCCGAAGGCCGATGCGGCAACCACCGCGACGCCGTGGTCGAGCAGGTGCAGGCAAAGCGCTTCATCGTCAGCGAACCGGTCCATCACCGGCCCAGCATCGACCAGGCAATAGAACGCGCCGTCGGGAACCGGGGTACTCAGACCGGGCACCGCATTGATCGCTGCAACCACCCGGTCGCGGCGGCGGCGCATGATCGCGCACCAGTCCATAAGGAAATCCTGCGGGCCTTCGAGCGCGGCCACTGCAGCTGCCTGGCTGATCGAGCTGGGGTTGCCCGAGCTGTGCGATTGCAGCTTGCCCATCGCCTTGATCAACCATTCGGTCCCGGCGGCAAGGCCGATGCGGAAGCCCGTCATCGCGTGGCTCTTGGAGAGACCCGAAACGGTCAAGACGCGCTCCGCCAGTTCGGGACAGACCGCCGCGATCGTCGCGTGGCGGCCGGGCAGGTAGCGCAGCGGCGCGTAGATATCGTCGGACATCACCATGATCTGCGGATGCCGCGCCAGCACCTCGCCCAATGCGCGCAGCTCGTCCGCCGAGTAGACCGAACCGGTCGGATTGCCCGGGCTGTTGAGCAGCAGCCAAGAGGTGCGCGGCGTGATCGCGGCGGCAAGCTGGTCCGGCGTGATCCGATATCCGCTGACCGGCGTGGTTTCGAGCGGCACCACGGTCCCACCGCCAAACCTTACGATTTCGGGGTAGCTGACCCACCACGGCGAGGGGATCAGCACTTCATCGCCCGGATCGAGCGTCACCATCAGCGCGTGGAATATCGCCTGCTTGCCGCCCGAACTGACCATCGTCTGGCTCGCCGGGACGGTCACGCCCAAATCGCGCGCGAAGTGCAGCGCCGCCGCCTCGCGCAGCCGTTGTGTGCCCGAAACCGCAGTGTACTTGGTCTCGCCCGCATCGAGCGCGGCCTTGGTCGCCGCGATGACATGCGCCGGGGTGGCGAAGTCGGGCTCGCCCACCGAAAGCGAAATGATGTCCTTGCCCGCCGCCTTCAATTCGAACGCACGGTCCATCATCGCTGCTGTGCGCGACGGGGCGATCCGGTTGAGGGCCTGGCTGAGCTTCATGCGAGTCGCGCCGCCATCAGTCCGCGCAGGGCATTACCCAGCAGGAAGCCTTGCTCAAGATCGGCGAGTGTCAGTTCAGCTTCAACCGCACGGCCACACTCGATAAGCGAACGGCGCAGCACGCCCGGCAACAGGCCGAGCGAGGCAGGCGGGGTGAGGAGGGTGCCGCCGCGCTCGACGAACAGGCTGGTGAAGCTGCCCTCAGTCAACAGCCCGTCGTCGCGGACCAGCAGGGCTTCCTGCGCCCCGGCCGCCTGCGCAACCGCAAGGGCATCCTCGTAGAAGTGCCGATCGCTGCTCTTGTGCCGCAGCCGCCAGTCGCCGCTGTCGACCGGGAGCGGGAGCACCGCACAGGCCAGCGGTTCGGTCGGCGGTGCGGGCAGCTCGCCGAGCTCAAGGCAGTAGGCCCCGCTGCGCGCGGCGAGCAGGCGGACCTTGGCCGGAGCATCGGCCTCGAAGCACAGCGCCTGAATCGCGTTGCGCACCGCGTGGCGATCGAACGCGAAGCCCAGCTCGGCTGCGGAGGCCTTGATCCGCTCAAGGTGCAATTCGAGCAGCGGGATGCCATCGTCCGGCGTGAAGCGCATCGTCTCGATCAGATCCGCGCCGCCTGCCGCGAGCCGAACGAACCCGCCCTTGATCAGGCATTCGCGCCATTCGGTCATCACTTCGCTATCGGCAACGATCGCCGAACCGACACCCAGCACCGCACGGCCGCGCTGGTTCTCGCCGGGGGTCAGTCGCAAGGTGCGGATTGCGACACTGAACGCTGCGTCCGACGATCCATCAGGTTTGGCCGGATCGATCCGCCCGATCGCCCCGCAATAAGGCCCGCGGGCATCGCGCTCGACCTCATCGATCAATTCCATCGCGCGGATCTTGGGTGCACCGGTGATCGATCCGCACGGGAACAGCGCGCGCAGCAAGTCCACTGCGCCGGTGTCCGCGCCCAGCTGCGCGCGCACCGTGGTGACCATCTGGTGCACCGTTGGGTAGCTCTCGACCGCGAAGGCCTGTTCGACCTTGACCGAACCGGGCTCAGCGACCCGGCTGAGGTCGTTGCGCAGTAGGTCGACAATCATCAGGTTCTCGGCGCGGTCCTTTGAGGATGCTGCAAGCTCGGCCTTCAGCGCCGCGTCCTCTGCCGCATCGCGACCGCGCGGGCGGGTGCCCTTCATTGGCTTTACCATCACCGCGCCATGGCGCTCGGCAAGGAACAGCTCGGGCGTGAAGCTCAGCAGCCAGTGCGTCCCGTCGAACAGGACACCGCCGTATCCTGCCCCAGCCGCCGGACGCGCTGCGGCATATAGCGCGAGCGGATCGCCGTGGAAGGAACCGGCCAGCGGGAAGGTCAGGTTGGCCTGGTAGATGTCGCCGGCGGCGATCTTTTCCTGCAATGCAGCGAAGGCGGCGGCATAACCGCCGGGAGACAGCTGCGGATCGAGCGGGCCGACTTGCGCAGTGCCGCTGGCCCGTGCGGCGAGCCATGCCGGAACCGCGTCCGCCGCGATTTCACGATAGGTCTCGAACGCCCCGAACCACACCAGCGCACCATTGGCTCCGGAGCGCTGGGCAGCAAGCGGTGCCAGCCGGGGTTCGAGCGCCAGCCCAGCCTCGTAGGCGAGGAATCCCGCGAGATGCAGACCCTCGGCGGACAGCGCGGCAATCCGCTTGAGCGCGGGAAGAACCTCATCAGGACGGCGCGCCACCACAAACTCGCGCGGCGCCTCATAGAGCCGCGCCGGGCTCGCGCCATCGGGGCGGGCATCGTCGAGCAGGATGAAGGGAGCGTCCATTGCCGGGGCACCTCTAGCCGCGCTTGCGGCGAGTTGCAAAAGGCCGCGATAACGACACTGGTCGGGGGCGGTCGGCGCTTGGTCGAGCGGCGCAGTTGCATTGGCCACGCGATTGGTCTGTGACGCGGCAAAACCATAATGGTCGTCATCGGAGAATTCATGCGCTCGTTGCTGCTGGCTGCGTCCACCCTGTCCCTTGCCCTGTCTGCACCGGCGCTGGCCGATGCGCCCGCTGCCAATGCCGCCGATGCGGGTGTCGTTGCGCTTGCACCGGTGCCGCAAGGCAAGCTGACCGACGCAGTTCGCCCGCGCGCTTACCGGCTCGACCTTACGGTCGATCCATCGCGCGAGGACTTTTCGGGCCACGTCGAAATCGACGCGACGCTCAAGGCGCCCAGTGCTTTCGTTGACCTTCACGGCCGCGATCTGGCGATGAGCAAGGCGACCGCCACGGTTGGCGGGCAGACCTTCACCGGCGCGTGGCACCAGGTCGAGGACAGCGGGGTCGCCCGTCTGGTGTTCGACCAGCCACTTCCCGCTGGCGCGGTGACCTTCGCCTTCGATTACAAGGCGACCTTCGGCAGCGGCCCGGCGGGAATGTTTCACGTTAAAGTGGGCGACGATTGGTACAGCTGGACCCAGTTCGAATCGATCGACGCCCGCGCGGCCTTCCCCGGGTTCGATGAACCGGGGTTCAAGGTGCCCTTCACGGTCACCTTGCGCACACTTCCCGGGCAGATGGCGGTGAGCAATACGCCCGAGCTTTCGACCACCACCGAAGGCGGCATGAGCGTGCACCGCTTCGCCCAGACCCTGCCGCTGCCGACGTACCTGGTGGCGATGATGGTCGGTCCGTTCGTCTCGGTCGATGGCGCCGTTCCGCCCACACCGCAGCGCGCCACGCCGCTGCCGGTGCGGATCGTGACGACCAAACAGAACGCGGGACGGATCAGCTTCGCGCTTGAAGGCACCAAGGGTGTGGTCACGCACCTCGAAAGCTATTTCAACCAGCCGTTCCCTTATCCCAAGCTCGACCAGATCACCTCGCCGATCATGCCGGGCGCGATGGAGAATGCCGGGGCGGATCTCTACGCCGATCCGATCCTGGTGCTCGATGATCAGGCCAGCACCAGCCACAAGCGGACCTTCGGCATGGTGGTCAGTCACGAACTGGCGCACCAGTGGTTCGGCGATCTCGTCACCCCGGCGTGGTGGGACGATATCTGGCTCAACGAAAGCTTCGCCAACTGGATGGGCTTCCGGATCGGCCACGAATGGCAACCCGATCTCAACATCAAGGCCGGGGCCTTGGCTGAAGGATTTCAGGCGATGCGCACCGATGCGCTGGTTGCGGGCCGCGCGATCCACCAGCCGATCCCGACCAACCAGCAGATCGACGAGGCTTTCGACTCGATCACCTACGGCAAGGGCGGCCACGTTGTGGCGATGATCGCGGGCTATATGGGCGATGAAAAGTTCCGCGCCGGCGTGCGCAATTACATGGCCAAGCACCGCTACGGCAACGCCACCAGCACCGACTTTTTCGCGGCCATGGCCGAAGTGTCGGGCGATCCGCGGATCGTGCCGGCGATGCAGAGTTTCACCGATCAGCAAGGCGTTCCGCTGGTCACCTTCACGCCCGGACCCAAGGGCTCGTACCGCGTGACGCAGAGCCGCTACGCCATGCTCGGCGCCAATCCCCCGGCCGAGCGCTGGGGCGTGCCGCTGTGTGTGCGGCGCGTGACCGGGACCAAGCAGTGCCAGTTGCTCACCGAGGCCGAGGGCATGATCACGCTCCGCGGCAAGGGCGCGGTAGTGCCCAATGTCGGCGGCACCGGCTATTACCGCTTCGAGCTTCCAGCCCGGGATTGGGATGCGCTGATCGCCCGCGCCGCGCGGCTGCCGGGCGGTGAAGCCCAGGCTTTGAGCGATTCGCTCTACGCCAGCTTCCGCGCCGGGCGCGCGACCCCGCAGCAGCTGATCGCCGGGGCGGAGCAGCTCGCTCGCAACCCGGACAGTTACGCCAGCGGGTCGGCGATGGACGCGCTTGATACGTTCCACAGCGCCGGACTGCTCAGCGCGGATGGCGACGCCGGGTATCGCCGCCTGGTCACGCGGATCTATGCGCCAAAGTTCGCCGCGATGGGCTTCAATCCGGTGGCCGGTGCCTATGCCTCGGAGGACCCCGAGAAGTCGCAACAGCGCGAACAGGTGGTTGGGCAGTTGGCGCTGGCGGCGCGCGAAACGCAGCTGCGCGGCCAACTAGGAGCGGCGGGCCGGGCTTACCTTGCGGGGGACAGCAAGGCGCTCGACCCAGCCTGGTTCAACGAGGCATTTTCGGTCCTGCTCGATGAAGGTGGGCTGGATCTGGCGAAGCAGCTTGTCGAAAAAGGACTCGCCTCGCAGGACCCGGCGTTCCGGCCGGCGGCCCTGCGGTCGGTCGCTGGTTCGGGTAATCCGCTGATCGGTACCTGGCTGCTCGGTTTCTCCGATCCGCGGCTGCGTAACAGCGAACGGCTCAATCTCATCCGCGGGGTGATTGCCGATCGCGGGACGCGCGACATGGGGTTCGATTGGCTCAAGGCGCACTTCGATGAAGTAGCGAAAGGGGGCGGCGGAATCTTCTTCACCGCTGGTCTGCCGCGGACGGTCAGCGGCTTCTGCTCAACGTCGCGTGCCGACGAGATTCAGGAACTGCTCGGTCCCAAATTGGCCGGCAAGACCGGCGCTCTCGAACTCGCCCGGACGGTGGAGCGGGTGCGCGGATGCGGTACGCTCAAGGATGCGCGCGCCGCCGAGCTTTCGGCAGCGCTGGCGCGGGTCAGGTAAGCGGCAGGCGCAGCTCGGCGGTCAGCCCGGCGACCTTGCCCTCAGCCTCCACACGGTTGCTGAGGGTCAGCGTGCCGCCGTGCTGGTCGGCGATGGCTCGGGCCAGAGTGAGGCCAAGACCCGCTCCGCCGGTGAGGCTATTGCGCGAAGGATCACCGCGGGTGAACGGTTCGAGCATGGCCTTGATCTGATCTGGCGGGATGCCGGGCCCATCATCCTCGATACGGATCACCGCAAAGCGTCCATCCCGGCGGAGCGCGATCCGCGCGACCTCGCCATAACGCAGCGCATTGACCGTCAGGTTGCGCAGCGCGCGGCGCAGCCAGGTGGCGCGCAGCGGCAGGACGATCCGTTCGCTCGCAGGGGCGAACGTGACCGGCTCGCCCATGTCTTCGAATTCCTCGGCGACCTGGCCGACCAGCGCGCCGAGTTCCGCCGGCTCGAGCGGATCGCTCGGCCGGCCGACCCGGGCGAGCGAGAGGATATCGTCGAGGCTGCGGGTGATATCCTCGATCGTGCCCGCCATCTTGGCGCGTTCGGCGTCGTCGTCGACCGATTCGATGCGCACCCGGAGCGCAGCGAGCGGGGTCTTGAGATCGTGGCCGATCGCGCCAAGCATCACGTCCTTTTCATCGAGCATCGCAGAAAGGCGCGCTTCCATCGCGTTATGCGCCGCAATCAGCCGGCGAATGTCGTCGGGTCCGCGTGGTTCGAGCGGACCGTCGGCGTCCTGCTTGGCGGCAAAGCGCTCAAGCCGCGAAGTGAGCGCGGCGAGCGGCTTGGTGATCTGGCCGAGGATCAGCGCGATCGCCCCGAACAGCAGGGCATAGAGCAGCAGGGTCTGGCCGATCAGCGTCGCCACCAACGCCCGCTCGGTCGGCGGGACCGGCAGGCGCACCACCATCCAGTCACCCGGCTGCGTCAGTTCGACCGCAGCGACCATCATCTGGTGCGGCAGCGGCGGGGCGTGATCGCCCAGCACTTGCGCCTGCCGTGCGGCACGGCGGGCAAGGTGCGGGTCCCCTGCGGCCGGCCTGCGCAGGACCATGACCTGCGCGGGATTGACGCCTTGCCCGACAAGAATTTCGCGCAGTTCCTCCTCAGCTTTGGGACTGCGCACATCGCCCGGCAAGATTGGCGCCGTGGCGCTGCGTTCGACCTTCAGCTGGCGCGCGACATCGAATGTGCCGGGGGGATGCGGCCCCGGCATGGCCTCGTCGCGGTTGGCGGCAAACAGCCGCATGGCTGCACCGTGGACCAGGGCAGCCTCGCGCCGTTCAGTTTGCGCGCGGTAAAGGAGCACCGCACTGATGCCCTGAGCCAGCAACAACGCCACGGCGACCGCGAGAAGCAGCTGGCCGCGCAGGCTTTTCGGGAACAGGCGGGCCACGCCGCGCCGCATCAGTTCGGGCGGATCCGGCGGACGTCGGCGGCGAGCATATAGCCGCCGCCCCACACGGTCTGGATCAGCACCGGGTTGCGGTTGTCCACCTCGATCTTGCGGCGCAGGCGGCTGACCTGGTTATCGACCGCGCGGTCGAACAGGTGCGCCTCACGCCCCTGGACCATGTCGAGCAGCCGGTCGCGATCGAGCACCTGGCGCGGGTGTTCGAGGAAGGCGAGCAGCAGACGAAATTCGGCCGAGGAGATCGAGACCATCGCGCCTTCGGGATCAGTCAGGCGGCGCTTCAGGGGATCGAGCTGCCAACCTTCGAATTCGAACAGCTCGTCTTCAGCGACCGGGGCGACACCCTTGGCGCTGCGGCGCAACACCGAGCGGATCCGGGCGACCAGTTCGCGCGGCTCAAACGGCTTCACGACATAATCGTCGGCGCCGATCTCGAGCCCGACGATGCGATCAGTCGCTTCGCCGCGCGCGGTGAGGAAGATGGTGGGAAGCGCGTGTGCCTCGGCCAGGTGGCGGCACAGTGACAGGCCGTCCTCGCCGGGCATCATGATATCGAGCAGGACCAGCTCGGGCTGCTCGGACTTGAGAATGGTGCGCGCCTGCGCGGCGCTATCTGCCTGGACAACGCTGAACCCCTGGCGCGAGAGATACTCGGCCAGGGGCTCGCGCAGCGCTGCTTCGTCATCGACCAGCAGCAAGCGGGTTGGGGCAGTCTGGTCCAAGGACAGGAGCCCGCGTGGTTCAGTTCGCCGGTGGCGGCGGAGGCGGCATATCGCCCATCGGCATGGCGCCGTGACGCATCCCGCCGTGCTTGCCGCCGCCCATGGCCTTCATCTTGTCGTGCGCGGCCTTGCGTTCGGCCTGGGTCAGCTGGCCGTCGTGATTGGCATCAATCATGTCGAAATGCTTGGCCTGCGCAGCGGCGAATTCGTCGCGAGTGACCGCGCCGTCCTGGTTGGTATCGGCCATGTGCATCATCATCATGCCCATGTGGCCGCCGTGCTCGGCGCCAGGACCGCCATGGCGCATGCCCTTGCCGCCGGGGCCGTCGCCTTCAGGACCGCGCTGGTGCGCAGCTGCGAATTCGGCCTTGCTGAGCGAGCCGTTGTGATCGCTGTCGAGCGCATCGAACATTTCGCCTTCGTGCGCGGCGCGGTCGGCGGCGTCGAGCTTGCCGTCGTGGTTGACGTCCATCTTGTCGAACATCGCCGCGCCCTTGGCGACGAATTCGGCCTTGGTCACGGTCTTGTCGCCAAGCGGATCGCCGCCGGGCATCTCATCGGCGGCATAGGCGGCTCCGGCGAGGCCGAGGGCCAGTGCCGAAAAGCCGATCAGGGACTTCTTCATGCGAACTTCTCCTGCGTTCAAATATGGTGAAGCCGCGCAGGCTGGGGGGAGGGGGACACCAGCGCCGCGCGGCTTCCAGATCCGGTTCTAGGACCACGGTGTCGCACGGTTATGCCGCATTGCGGCTGTTTTGTCGCCAATTGTCGCAGAATCGCCGTGCCGTTCATTTGCCGGATATCAGCGCGGCCGGTTCTCCGTTCCCTCACCAGCGGTGATGAACAGCGCCGTGGCGGTTTCCGCAATGTCGGCGGTGTGCCAGACACCGGGGGCGTTGATCGCATATTCGCCAGCGCCGATCGTCACCTGCCGGGCGCTGCCATCTGGATACTCCTGATGCAAAGTCATTTCACCCGCCACGCACAGCACCACTTCGTCTCCCGCCGGGTGCATCTCCCAGCTGGTCCAGTCGTCGGTGAAGGTGTGCATGCCCACCAGCCGGCCCTCGGCACCATCGGCCGCGACCCGCGCAGAATAGTCCATGTACCAGTCCATCGCCCCGGTGAACTCAGGCTGGGGGACCGCTTTCGCGCCTAGCCCGAGATGCAGCGGAAAGCGTCCGATGGAGGTGCCGGCCATGCCGCTCAACCCATGATGAAGGCGTTGAGCTTGTTGCCATCCGGATCGCGGAAATAGGCGGCGTAGAACCCGTCACCGCGCGGGCCTGGCGCGCCCTCGTCGCTGCCGCCATTGGCAAGGGCAATATCGTAAAGCCGCTGAACCTGCGCTTCATCTGCTGCCTCGAATGCCGCCATTACCCCATTGCCGACGGTCGCCGGATTGCCATCGTAAGGCTTGGTCAGCCCGATCCCGCAGCCGCCGCCCGGGGTGCCCCAGGCGATGAAGGTATCGAATTCCATCATCCGCCCGACGCCGAGTTCGGCGGTCAGCGCGTCATAGAATTTGGCGGCGCGGGCCAGGTCGTTGGTGCCCAGTGTTACGTAGCCGATCATGTCTCTCTCCCTTCGAGTCGCTGACGGAACATTAGTAGAACAAGATGCCCGTTACAAGGGTGCGCATGCGGCCTTCAGCCATGCCAGAGCCTCGCCTTCAAGCTGCGGCGCAAGGATCGACTCAACCTGTGCGTGATACGCATTCCACCACTTGATATCCTCCGGAGAAAGCATGCTTCGCTCGACCAAAGTCGCGTCGATCGGGGCGAAAGTCAGCGTCTCGAACCCGAGGTAATCGCCCTCCGCTCCGGCAATCTTCCGCGGTTCGACCAGCACCAGATTTTCGATTCTGTTCCCGTATTCGCCCGCCTTGTAATAGCCCGGCTCGTTCGAGAGGATCATCCCCGCAAGCAGGGCTTGCCCGGTTCCGGCCTGCCCGCCCGAAGCCTTGGCGATGCGCTGCGGGCCTTCGTGGACCGAGAGGAAGCTGCCGACTCCGTGGCCGGTACCGTGGGCGTAATCGACCCCCGCCTGCCACAAGTGCATCCGCGCCAGCGTATCGAGCTGCGCGCCGACCGTGCCCTTGGGAAACACTGCCAGCGCAAGCGAGATATGGCCCTTGAGCACGCGGGTGAAGCGGTCCTTGTGCTCTACCGTCGGCTGCCCCGGCCCGACCCACACCGTGCGGGTGATGTCGGTTGTCCCGTCGAGATACTGCCCGCCCGAATCGACCAGATAGACCGAATTGGGGTCGATCCGGATGTTGGAATGCTCGTCGACCTTGTAGTGCGGGCTCGCCGCATGCGGCCCGGCGGCGGAGATCGTGTCGAACGACAGGTCCTTGAGCAGGCCGGTCTCCTCGCGGAAGCCGCGCAGCTTGGCCGCGGCACTGAGTTCGTCGAGCTCTCCCTTGTGTGCTTCAAGGCTCAGCCAATGGAGGAACCGTGCGATCGCCGCGCCGTCACGCGCCTGCGCAGCGCGCTGTCCGGCCTGTTCGACCGGGTTCTTGACCGCCTTGGCGAGCACGGTGGGGTCGGTCATCGCCATAACCGTTGCACCAGCGCCTGCCAGCGCATCGAACACTGCGGCAACCGACCGCTCCGGGTCGACCGCCACCTTCTTGCCGGTCAGCGCCTGCAACTGCGGCACGAAAGCCTCGCGCGGCCGGATCGTGACGGCATTGCCGAGGTGCGCCTGCAGTTCGGGCGTGACTTTTTCTTCGGCGATGAACAGTTCGGCGGTGCCATCCGCATGCGCGAGCACGAATGACAGCGCCACCGGCGTCCGCTCCACGTCCGTCCCGCGCAGGTTGAGCAGCCATGCCACGCCATCGAGCGCCGAAACCACCGCGGCATCGAGCCCACGCGCGGTCAGCCATTCGGCCACCTGGCTGCGCTTGGCCTCGCTCGATTGACCGGCGAATACATTGCCGTGGACTGTAGCCGGGGCGAGCGATGGGGCGGGCTGGTCGTTCCACACCGCGTCGATCGGGTTGCCGTCCACCGGGACCATCTTCGCGGCTTTCGTGGCGAGCGCGGCGTTGCAGGCATCGACCCACGGCTTGCCATGGAGCCACGGGTCGAACCCGATCTTGGCACCTTCGGGCGCATGTTCAGCGAGCCATGCCGGGATGCTGGTTTCGAGCGTCGACTGGTAATCGAACAGCCGCCCGTCGACTTGCTCGCGCACTTGCAACGTATAGCGCCCATCGACGAACACCGCGGCCTCATCGGCCAGCACCGCCGCCGATCCGGCCGAGCCGCCGAACCCGGTCAGCCAGGCGAGCCGCTGGGCATAGGCACCGACATATTCGCTCATGTGCTCGTCCGAGATCGGGATAACGAAACCATCGAGCTGGCGGCGCTTCAGTTCCTTGCGCAGGGCGTCGAGGCGGGCTTCGTGGGTGTTCATCAGCATGGCATTTGTCCGGTGCAACTTGCGGGGATTATCGCTGCATCATAGAGCGCCCTCATGACGCTTACCACTCCCCCCGTCGCAGCAAAGCAGCCGCACGTCGAAACCCATCACGGCATCGAACTGAGCGACGATTATGCCTGGCTGCGCGATCCGGGCTATCCCGACGTGACCGACAAGGATGTGCTCGCGCACCTTGCTGCCGAGAACGCCTGGTTCGAGCAGCGCATGGCCCCGCATCAGCCCCGGATCGATGCGCTGTTCAAGGAAATGCGCGGGCGGATCAAGGAGGCCGACAAGTCGGTTCCGCAGAAGGACGGGAACTGGTTCTACTGGATCGAGTTCGAGGAAGGCGCCGAGTACAAGAAGTGGTGGCGAAGGCCCGTTGCGGGCGGGCCGGACGAGCTGGTGCTCGACGAGGTCGCACTGGCCGAGGGCAAGGACTACTTCCGGCTCGGCGCGATCGCGGTGTCGAACGACGGAACCAAGCTCGCGTGGTCGGTCGACGACAACGGTTCGGAGCGCTTCACCGCGCGGATCAAGGTGATCGCCACTGGTGAAGTCCTGCCCGATGAGATCCCCGGCACGCTCAGCTCGCTGGTCTGGGTCGGGAGCGACAAGGGCCTCGTCTATAGCCTCGCCAACGAGCAGTGGCGCACCGACAATGCGCGGCTGCACTGGCTCGGCCAGCCGCTCGATACCGACGTCGAACTGTACCACGAGGACGACGACGGCTTCCGCGTCGGCGCCTCGCTCTCAGCCAACGAGGAATGGCTGATCATCGGCACCTCGGACCACGAGACCAGCGAGGTGCGGCTACTCCGTGCCGACGATCCGCTTGGTAAGCAGTGGTTGATCTGGCCTCGCAAGACCGGCGTGGAATACGATGTCGAGATTCTCGAGGACATCGTGTTCATCCATTCGAACCGCGAGCACGAGAATTTCGCGATCGACATCGCGCCACTCGCCGAGCCGACCCTGCCAATGACTATCGTCGCCGGGAGCGATGATGTCTATCTGACTGGTTTTGATCTGTTCCAGGATTTCTGGGTGCTCGAAAGTCGGGTTCGCGGCCTCGATCAGATCGAGCTGCACTATTACGGCGATCCCGACCGCGTTGAACCAATCGTGTTCCCCGAATCGAGCTATTCGGCGGGTCTTGGCGACAACCCCGAATGGGCGGTCGACAAGCTGCGGCTGAGCTATGAGAGCATGGTCAGCCCGGCGACGGTCTATGACTACCACCTCGCCGACCAGCGCCTCGAAGTGCTCAAGGTGCAGGAATTGCCCTGCGGTTACGATTCGTCGCTTTACGTCACCGACCGGCTCGAGATTGCGGCGCGCGACGGTACGTTGATCCCTGTCAGCGTGGTCATGCGCAAAGACCGTGTCGGCGCCGGCCCGCTCCACCTTTACGGCTACGGGGCTTACGGCATCGCGATCGAACCGGGCTTCTCGACCACTCGGCTCAGCCTCGTTGATCGCGGCTTCGCTTACGCCATCGCCCACATCCGCGGCGGCGATGACTTGGGCCGCGCCTGGTACAAGGCGGGCAAGCTTGAGCGCCGGACCAACACCTTCACCGACTTCGTCGATGTCACCAAAGGCCTGATCGAGCGTGGCCTGACCGTGGCTGGCAAGATCAGCATCTCCGGCGGTTCGGCCGGCGGCGAGCTGATGGGCGCGGTGATCAATTCGGACCCCGCGCTGTGGGGCGCGGTGGTGGCGCATGTGCCCTTCGTCGACGTGCTCAATACCATGCTCGATGCGAGCCTGCCTCTGACCCCGGGCGAGTGGCCCGAATGGGGCAACCCGATCGAGGACAAGGCGGCGTTTGAACTGATCCGGAGCTACTCGCCCTACGATCAGGTCACGGCGCAGGCCTATCCGCCCATGCTGGTCACCGCTGGCCTCAACGATCCTCGCGTGACCTACTGGGAACCCGCCAAATGGGTCGCCAAGCTGCGCGAGTTCAAGACTGACAGCAACGAACTGCTGCTCAAGACCAACATGGGCGCGGGCCACGGCGGCAAGTCGGGGCGGTTCGAAAGCCTCAAGGAAACCGCCGAGGAATTCGCCTTTATCCTGTGGCAGCTGGGAGTTGAGGGATGAAGCTACGAGACCCGGGTTTGGCTACGTTTTTCGCTGTTGTCGGAATCCTCTTCGCCTTATTCTTAGGCATGCTCGGCTTTCCGTTTGGAACGATCGGGTACTTTGCGTTCGCGCTCGCCTCGATGGGGCTGTGCCTAGGCTTAGCCCATCTGGCCCGATCGCGCGGTTCGGTGTGGCCTCTGTTGCTTATCCCTGTCGGAGTGATCGTTCTGTCCGCCGTTTCATTCGGACTTGCTTGCAACTACCTTCCGGGCCGCGCCTGCTTTTTATGACTAACCGGCACTCCCTCACCTTCACCGCGCTCCCCCAGCACATCGACGAGCTGGGCCACGTTAACAATGCGGTGTGGGTCGACTGGATCCAGCAGATCGCCACCTCGCACTGGTCAGCCGTTGCCTCGCCCGAGCATCAGGCCCTCTACATCTGGGTCGTGACCCGGCACGAGATTGACTATCGCGGCAACGTCGGCCTTGGGGAAACCGTCAGTGCCGAAACCTTCATCCCCACTGGCCCCAGCGGGGCGCGGTTCGACCGCCGGGTCGATTTCCGCGATGCCGCCGGCAAGGTGATCGTCAGCGCGAACACCACCTGGGCGCTGCTCGACCGCGCCACCGGCCGCCTGCTCCGGGTCCGCGAGGAGATCGCCGCCCCGTTCCGGCCGTTTGCCGACGAGGCCTAGGCGAGCACCTCCGCCACCGGCACGTAATCGTACCCCAGATCGCGCGCGACCGCTTCGTAGGTGATCTTGCCCTCGTGCACGTTGAGCCCCGCGGCGAGGTGCGGGTTGGCCGCCAAAGCCCCCTTCCACCCCAGGTCCGCGATCCGCAGCGCATGCGGCAGGGTCACGTTATTCAAGGCATAGGTCGAAGTCCGCGCCACCGCGCCGGGCATGTTGGCGACGCAGTAATGCACCACCCCGTCGACCACGTAAGTCGGGTCGGCATGGGTTGTCGCATGGCTGGTCTCGAAGCACCCGCCCTGATCGATCGCCACGTCGACCAACACCGATCCGGGCATCATGCAGCCGAGCACCTCGCGGGTCACCAGCTTGGGCGCAGCCGCGCCGGGGACCAGCACCGCGCCGATCACCAGATCGGCCTCGCACAGCATCTGCTGAATGTTGGCGCGGCTGGAAAACAGCGTCTTGGCGCGGCTTTCGAAGTGGATGCCGAGCCGTTCGAGCACCTCGGGATCGCGGTCGAGGATGGTCACGTCGGCGCCAAGGCCCACCGCCATCTGCGCCGCGTTGAAGCCGACCACGCCGCCGCCGATCACCATCACCTTGCCCGGCAGCACCCCCGGCACCCCGCCGAGCAGCACCCCGCGCCCGCCATGCGCCTTTTCGAGCGCGGTCGCCCCGGCCTGGATCGACATGCGGCCCGCCACCTGGCTCATCGGCTTCAAGAGCGGCAACTGATTGCCCGGGCCTGTAACCGTCTCATAGGCGATCGCGGTGACCCCCGACTTGACCAGATCGGCTGTCTGCTCAGGGTCCGGAGCGAGGTGGAGGTAGGTGTAGAGCACTTGGCCACTGCGCAGCATCACGCGCTCGCCGGCCTGCGGTTCCTTGACCTTCACCACCATCTCGCAGCCATCGAAGATCGTCTTCGCGTCCGCCTTGATCGTCGCCCCAGCGGCCTCGTAATCGCGGTCCGAAGCCCCGATCCCGCCGCCCGCGCCGGTCTCAACCCACACCTCGTGGCCGTGGACCACCAGTTCCTTGGCGCTCTCGGGGGTCAACCCGACGCGGTATTCGTGGTTCTTGATTTCCTTGACGGTGCCGACGCGCATCATGGCTCTCCTGATTTATCTGCGCAGAAGATACGCCTGTCCGAGCCGAAAGTTTCACCAATGTTTGCCTTTGCGGGGCGGCAATGCGGTGATATTTCCCGCATCGAAGCGAAACGGCGGAAGGAAATTCCATGGACCGCAACGACGTGCTGATCCTCGAAGCGCTGCAGAAAGACTCGTCGCGCTCGATCGCCGAGCTGGCCGAGCTCGCCGGGGTCTCGGCCTCCGCCTGCCACCGCCGGATCAAGGCGCTCGAGGCGGCGGGGATCGTTACCGGCTATGCCGCGCAGATCGATCCGCACAAATTGGGCCTGAAGCTCCAGGCCTTCGTCGAGATCACGCTGACCAGCCAGAGCCGCGAGGCGATGGACCGGTTCGAGGCGGCGGTGCAGGACATGGCCGATATCCTCGATTGCCACCTGATGAGCGGCAGCGCCGACTACCTGCTGCGCGTCGCCGCGCACGATCTCGAACAATACGACCGCATCCACCGCGATTGCCTCGCCCGCCTGCCGGGAGTTTCGGCGATGCGCTCCGCCTTCGCGATCCGCCGGATCAAACGCTGGAGCGGCTACCCGGTGCGGTAAACTTCGATCCTCTCCATTTCACGCAGTGCAAAAGGGGAGGTGGCAGACGCCGAAGACGGCTGACGGAGGGGTATCGACGCTGAAGGCGTGCGCCGAGCGAAATTGCGAAAGGTTACAAAAGGTGACTCCAAGGAACGTGTTCGCATTACGCAAAATCAATGACTTAGCTCCGAAGGAGCTGAGACCTCACACCGCGCAGCCGCCCCGAAATCCGTTCGTCCTGAGCCTGTCGAAGGACCGCCCTGTTCTTCCTGACCCCGCGCTGTGGCTCCAAAAGGACAGTGCTTCGACAAGCTCAGCATGAACGGGGTCGGGGCGGATCGAAGCCGTGGACCACTTGGACCACTGTCCAAGCGAAGAAAAACTGGAAGCCCGAACGCAACAAAACCGCGCTGGCGGCGCGGCTTTGGGAAGCGGATGCAGGATGCGGGCGAGGGGGAGACTCGCCGGGGCTGGGCTGAGGCATGGGCGGGAGTTTGGCAGAGCGGGGGCGTGTAGGAAAATGGTTTGCCCCAGCGCCAGAGTTGCTACCCAGCAACGATGCGCACTTTGGCCTATGTCCTGTTGGGCTTCCTCAACCTGTGGCTGATCGCCGCGGCATCGATCCTCGATCTCGCCGACAATGGCCTCGCGGTTTATGCGACCTTCCTCCTGCTGCAGTTCATCGCGATCGTACTGCACGAAGCCGGCCACGCGTTTGCTGCGCGCCGCCTTGGAGCGAAGGTGCTGATTTTCGCGGCGATGCCGTTCCAATACGATCTGGTACGGCGCAAGTTCTCGGCGATGCGCAAGCTGCGGGGGCGCGAGGTCGGGGGCTTCGTCAGCTACACCTGGCCGCTCGGTGCCGCGACCCATCGCAAGGAAACGATCATCGCCGCCGCCGGTCCGCTGGCGAACCTTGCAGCTGCCGCGCTGGCCGTGGCCATGGTGCCGCTGTTTGCGCCAAGCGCGCCAAGCGCTCCGACCGTGCAAGTCGAGCCAGTCGCCATCGTCAGTGCAGCAAGCCCTGATAGAGGCTCACTGCCAGATACCCGCTTCCCCGATCCAGCGGCGGCCGAACTTGCCATTGCCAAGCTCCGCCAAGGCTACCGCCCGGACCCGATCCGCCACTTCATCGAAGCCGCCTTGCAAGTATTCGCGCTGCTTTCGGTTGGGATGGCGGTGATCAACCTCGTGCCGTTCGACGGCAGCGATGGCGCGAAGCTGCTTCGCCATTGGCGCTCTACTCGGCGGCGGGTGCGGGGCTAGGGAACCTCAGTCTGCGCTGGCGGCGCGGCTTTGGGAAGCGGATGCAGGGTGCGGGCGAGGAGGTTACTCGCCGGGGCTGGGGTGCGGCATGGGCGAGAGACTGGCAGGTTCGGCGCGTGTAGAAAAATGGTTTGGACTGCCGCCATCTGACGAGTGCTTGTAAGTTGCGATATTCTGCTGAGCTAAGCTTGCGTCAGCAAACGACCAAATTGCGCTACTCTATCGGGGTAAGAATTCATCAGGGATGTTGCGTCAGGAACGACTCTATTACCAAACCGTTTTGCCCTCTCAGATTCAAGTGCATCGACGACTATATTCCCGTTTGTAAGACGATAGTTTGCCTTCGATAGATCGAAAAGTGCAGTAAGCTTCAAATCTTCGTAGGATCTCCAAAGTTGGTCGAAATTTGTTACGCTACTCCTTCCTCCTTCATCCCATCCTCCGTGTATTTCTGTGACCTGCTTACTTTCCAGCTTGCTGTCACTCTGTAAGGATCTGGCATTTCGAAGAAGCAATCCGAGTAGGTATACTAACTCAATCGCCGTCTCCTGATTCCACGTTAGCCCAAAAATTCTTAGACCATCTGCGATTGAACTAAATTCGCGAGGAGTTACGCCAAAGTCAGAGCAAAAAGCTTGAATGACGCCAACAAGATCGGGGTCCGCTGGAGCGCGACTAGGACTCATTAAACGGGGATAATTCCAATTAATCTTATCAAGATTGTCTGCAGCCAAGCGGGATGCGATCATCTCTTTCATAGTGAGTCGGCGTAGCTTGTAACGACGTGAGAAAAATCTATGAAGATAGGATTTTGCGTCGAAATCCGCTCCATACACCGCTGCAATGCTCTTCTCTAACTGATCTCCATGAATGGCAATGATGAATACCACTCCCGGGATATCAAATAGATGTTTCACCTCTTCAAGTACTTTTATTGCATAGTCGGGTCTGCATCGGTCCAATTCGTCAATTATAACGAATAGTGGTTGGCTAATTTTATTTTCTTCATCATCAATGGATGACACGAGTAATCTCATACTGCGTTTGAATGTTTCCTTTGATGCCTGCCTCGCCTTGTATGCCGCCAACATTTCTGCGCCACGCTTGTCTGTCAAATTTGATATATTCACAGCCGCATCATCAATGGCGCCCAGAATGGTATCCTCTTCAAGCCCCGGGCCAACTCCTGATTTTTCTTTAACTAATGCTTCAACTTGATCCGGAATCTCGTCGCCAATATGTTTCTTGAGGAAGGTCTTACCGGCTCCAATTACGAGTTTGCCAATTATGGGCAGCGCTGCTGCTGTCGCCCCTTTAAGCCATTTAGTTGCATTGCTGCCCGGCTTTAGGAATGGCTCAAGTGCCTCGTTGATCGATGACATAATTGCGAGCAGAGGCTCATCGCTGGCATCGTCCGCCCAAGCATCAATGAACGCGACAGGGTGCTCTATGCTTAGGTACTTTCTTAACTTGGTCAGAAAAAAGGTTTTGCCCTCACCGTAGGCTGCATCCAGCGCTAAGACGAATGCTTGCTCGCGGCCCATGCGGCTACATTCGCGGGCCTCTGTTTCCAGCACTTCTTTTAGCATCTCCGCTTCGGCCCGACGACCGAGCTTATCGTCAGACCAAAGCTCTTCAGCAGAATGCATCCCTGCACAGCTCCTAATGATGGTCTGCCAAGGAGACCTAGTGAGTTACAAATTAGGAAAGTAGGCTGATTGGGATGGCGCTGGCAACATACATGATTTGTTCGACAAATCCGAGGAGTATCCACAGTGCTACGTTTGATTTTGTAGTTTGAGCAAACTCCATCGTATCCGGCAATCGGTTCCCTAAACCTCAAACCGAAACGCCTCCCCCTCCCTGCGCACGTACCCCGCCGTCGGCCCCGCGTAGTGCGTGCCGATCACCAGCACCTCGCCGTCGGCCCATTCGCCGAACAGCCGCGCGCGGGTCTGCGCCGCCTGCGCGGGGTCTTCGTCGAAGGCGGGGGACCAGTCGGGGTGGGGCATCTGGCAGGGGTGGTGGCTCATGTCGCCGGTGATCGCGGCGCGGGCGCCTTCGCTTTCGATAAACACGCTGACGTGGCCGGGGGTGTGGCCTTCGCTGGGGATCAGGCGCACTTCGTCCGACAGGCGGTGGTCGGAGGGGACGAAGTGGGCAAGGCCCGCATCGAGGATCGGCTGGACCGAATCCGCCAGGATCTGGCGCTGGCCTTCGTCCTCGTGCGCGTTCCAGTGGTCGAACTCGGTGCGGCTGAACAGGTAGCGCGCCTTTGGGAAGGTCGGCACCCACGCGCCGCCTTCCAGCATGGTGTTCCAGCCGACGTGATCGACGTGCATGTGGGTGCAGACCACCGCATCGACGTTGTCACGGCTCCACTCGGCTTCGGCCATTGACTCGAGGAAGCGGGTCGAGAGCGCGGCCCCGCCGAGCAGGCGGCGCGGCTTGTCGTTGCCGATGCAGGTATCGACCACCAGCCGCAGCCCCGGCGCTTCGACCAGCAGGGCATGGATCGAGAGCAGCAGCTCG
>JBJTLY010000066.1:0-6461 GCA_046063275.1 Novosphingobium sp.
GCACGAACCGGTCGGGAAACGCGGCGCTCACCGGCGCGCTAGGCGGCGGCAGCGCGCCGATCTGGTTGCGCGACTTGATGCCCAGATAATCGATCCCGATCAGGGTGCGCAGGCGCGGCCAAGGCGTGGCGTTGATCGAGATGCGGTCCGTCGTGCGGGTTTCCGGCAACAGGCCCGCGGCGCCGCCGCTGATCAGGGTGACCAGCGCGGTCTGGTTGGTCTTGAAGTCATAGACCGGCACATTGAGGGTCTGCGAAAACGGGTTGCCCAGCTGGGCCAATGTGGGCGCAGCCTGATTAACGATGTAACTCGCCCCGAGGCTGAGCTTCTGCGTCGGCGCCCAGGTCAGCCCCGCGCTCCAGTCGGTCAGCGATCCGAAGTCGGAGAGATAATTGTACCCGGCGCTGAGGTTGAGCGAGAGATCGCCAATGCCCTGCCCGAATTTCTCCCGGCGACTGGTGATTGGCAGCGTCAGATTGCCGCCGACCGAAAGATCGCCGCGGCGCAGGCTGGCGGGCAAGGCGGCCGGGCGGCTGTCGCTGCTGTCGATCCCCGACCAGGCGTAACCTGCCTTCAGCGTGGCGCCTACCTGGCCGCCGGGTAGCCGGAAC
This sequence comes from Novosphingobium sp., assembly GCA_046063275.1. Taxonomy (GTDB): domain Bacteria; phylum Pseudomonadota; class Alphaproteobacteria; order Sphingomonadales; family Sphingomonadaceae; genus Novosphingobium. The sequence continues at coordinate 612 of JBJTLY010000066.1, forward strand.
GGCCGTCCAATCAGGGTTGCGAGCGAAGTGACCGAGTTGACCGTACTCGATGTGCGATCAAAGCCCTGATCGGGCACCGCCGGAAGCGGGCCGAGGATCGGCAGCGTGCCCGCAGTCGCCGCGTCAGTTAGTGCCTTCAACGCAGCGGCATCCGCGCGGCGATCGAACTGCGAGGCGGTCTCGACATGCGACCCATCGATCGTGGTGTTGAGCTGCCAGGTGCCGAGATAGAAGTTGTAACCAGCCCCGGCCTGCACCGTGGTGACATGGTTCACCCGTTCCAGCGGATCGGGCAAGGTGCGCAGCGCGCTGTTGGCCAGGTTATCGGTCAGAACCACCGAATCGAGCCCCTGATACGTATGGCTATCGGCCCGGCTCGCCGCACCGCTCAGACTGAGCGAACCGCCCAGCCCGTCCTTGCCGATGCCCTTGGTCCAGGCGGCATTGAACCCGAAATTGCGCGAATCCGCGATCAGCGTACGATAGTCGACCTGCTTGGGATCGGTGCTGACGGCCGTCAGTGTTGTGCTCTGCTGGCGCAAGCCGCGCTCGCTCTCGAACAGCGGCGTCGTATCGTCGGTTGAGAGCGTCACGCTGAGCCGGGCTGGGCCGTCGATCTTGGTCAGCGAGCTTTCCAGCCCCCATGTACTGAAGCCACCCAAGGTCGGAAGGCCATAGCTCGCCTCGATCGTCTTGCTGCGGAACTTGGCCTTCAGGATCAGATTGACCACGCGGCTATCGGGCGGAAATCCATATTTGAGCGCGACGCTCTCGGGCAATATCTCGACCCGGCGGATCGCCTCGGGCGGGAAATTGCGCAGTTCACGGAAGTTGGTGACGCGCTGGCCATTGACCAGGACGACTGGTTGGCCGCCACCACTTCCACCGCGGCCGCGTCCGGAATTGGTTTGCGGGCTGACGCGGGACAGCAGTTCCGCGACCGAAGTCGCCCCGGTCGCCTGGATATCGGCCTCGTCCAGCGTCGCCACCGGTGCTTCGACCGTATCGACCTTGCCTTTGATCACTTGCGCGGTGACCACGATGTCGGTGCTGCGCGCATCGTCGTCGGCGGGCGGTTGTTCCGCCGGGGCCGGATCAATCGGCTGCGCCGCGTCAGCCGGCACGGGCGCCGACTGCTGGGCAAAGGCAGGTATTGCCCAGAGGGCCAGCGGGATCGAAATCAGGTTACGCATTGAATACTCGGCACTTACGGGGGGCGGCAATTAAGCCGTGTCCTGATACACTTACCGCAGTGGCGACATGCCCACCGACTTACAACCCGCCGACGTGTAACAAATTGTCAGGCTGCCGACCGCCATCGACAAACGTCCAAAGCGTCGCTATGGGCGCGGCAATGAACATCAGAACACACGGATTTTAAGCCGGATGGCGAAAGAAGAACTGCTCGAAATGCGCGGAACGGTGGTTGAACTGCTGCCCAACGCCATGTTCCGCGTCCGCCTCGAAAACGATCATGAGATCCTCGGCCACACCGCCGGCAAGATGCGCAAGAACCGCATCCGCGTGCTGGTTGGCGATGAAGTGCTGGTCGAATTGACCCCCTATGATCTGACCAAGGGCCGGATCACTTACCGCTTCATGCCCGGCCGCGGCGGCCCCGGCCAGTTCGGCTAATCCCGGCGCGTGAATTGCGCCAAGTGACTGGGCCTGAGCTCCTGCTCGCCTCCGCCAGCCCGCGTCGCCGCGAACTGATCGCGCGGCTGGGGGTTGAGCCGAGCGCGATCGCCGCCGCCGATATCGATGAGACTCCGCTGAGGGGCGAGCTCCCCCGCCCTTACGCTGAGCGCATGGCGCGTGAGAAGGCATTGGCGGTTAACGGTGGCGAGGCTCACGTTCTCGCCGGCGATACCGTGGTCGCGCTCGGCCGCCGGATCCTGCCCAAGGCCGAGGACGAAACGACTGCGCGGCTTTGCCTGAAACTGATGTCGGGCCGCCGCCACCGGGTGTTATCCGCGATCGCGCTTCGTTCGCCAGATGGCACGTTGCGCGAGCGAACCTCCGAAACGATCGTCCGGTTCAAGCCGCTCTCCGCCGCTGAGATCGATGCGTATCTCGCGGGCGGCGAATGGCATGCAAGGCAGGCGGATACGCAATTCAGGGCAGCGCCGAGGGGCTGATCGCATGGATTTCGGGCAGTCATTCGGGCGTGGTCGGCCTGCCCCTGTTCGAAACGCGCGCGCTGCTCAAGGCGGCAGGTTTCCCCATTGGCTGAGTGGCTGGTCGAATCCGGGATCGGCGAGGAACGTGCGATCCTGCTGGATAGCGGCAGCGTTCGCGCAGCACGGCTTCGCTGGCCCGGCGGGCTCGAAGCGGGACAGGTCGCCGACGCGATCCTCATTCACCGCGATGCCGGTGCAAAGCGCGGCACCGCACAGTTTTCCAGCGGCGAGCAGGCCCTGGTCAACGGCCTTCCGTCAGAGGCAAGCGAAGGCGCGGCGATCCGCCTTGCGGTTACCCGCGCGGCGCTGAGCGAAACTGGTCGCTACAAGCTAGCACAGGCCAGACCTTCCAACGAACCGCCGCGCCCCGCCCCAAGCCTGGCCGAAGCTTTGGGTGCAAAAGAGGTCCCCAGCTTCCCGCCGGGCCTGTGGGATGAGATCGTGCTGGATGCCGCAACCGGCAAGCTGGTCTTAGCGGGCGGTGAGCTCAGCATATCGCTCACCCCGGCAATGACCGTGATCGATGTTGACGGTACCTTGCCGCCACGCGCGCTGGCCATTGCGGCAGCCGAAGCCTCCGCGCAGGTTATCGGCCGGATGGACCTGGCGGGATCGATCGGGATCGATTTTCCCACCCTGTCCGACAAGGCCGATCGCCGTGCAGTCGATGAAGTGTTGGCTGCGGCATTGGACGTTTGGCCGCACGAGCGCACCGCGATGAACGGCTTCGGCTTCGTCCAGCTGGTTGCCCGGCTGGAACGACCTTCGATCCTCGGCCGGATGCAGCAAGACCGCGCCGGGGCCTTCGCCCGCCTGCTGCTGCGCCAGGCCGAGCGGATCGCCGAACCCGGCGCGCTGCAACTCACAGCCTCGAGCGAAGTCCGCGCGCGGATTACTGGCGAATGGCAAGCCGAACTCGCCCGCCGCACGGGCCGCGAAATTCGCTGGAGCAACAATTCCCCCTCGCTGCCGCACGAGATTGCGGTACAGGCAGTCCCGCTATGACGACCACGCGCAAATGCCCGATCTGCCGCAAACCGCGAACTGAAGAGTTCACCCCGTTCTGCTCGTCCAGGTGCAAGGACCGCGATCTGGTGCGCTGGCTCGACGATGGTTACGCCCTGCCCGTCCCGCCCAGCGAGCTCGACGAGGATGCCGAGGCATAACCCTCTTGCCAACCGCGCGCCGCTTCGCCATAGGCGCGCTTCCAGCCGTCCGGTGGCCCGTTTGAAGGTCCCCGAGGCCGCGCTGCCCGGGTAGCTCAGTTGGTAGAGCAGCGGATTGAAAATCCGCGTGTCGGTGGTTCGAATCCGCCCCCGGGCACCATTATCCTTTCACCTCGGCCCAAGCCGCCAGCGCCCGCGCGCGGGCTTCGGCGTGGCCGATCACCTTTCGGGGATAGCCGCGCACCGGCAGCGCGGGATCGTGGATTTCATCGTCGGACAGGTGCGCCAACTCGGGCACCCATTCGCGGATATAGCCTGCCGCATCGAATTTGGGCGATTGGCTGAGTGGCGCCATGATCCGCACGAACATCTGCGCATCGACCCCGCTGCCCGCTGCCCACTGCCAGTTTACCGCGTTCGATCCGTAATCGGCATCCACCAGCGTATCCCAAAACCACTGCTCGCCGCGGCGCCAGTCGATCAGCAAGTGTTTGATCAGGAACGAGGCGGCGATCATCCGCACCCGGTTGTGCATCCAGCCGGTGCGCCACAGCTGGCGCATCCCGGCATCGACGATGGGGTAGCCAGTGCGGCCTTGCTGCCATGCCCTGATGTCGGCTTCAGCCTCCGCGCCTTCGCGCCAGGCCAGCTGCTCGAACTGCGATTTTGCGCTGACTGAGCCGTAGTCGGGCAGTTGCACGATCACGTTCTGAGCATAGTCCCGCCAGCCCAGTTCGCCGAGAAAGGTACCCACCGAGCCGCCCTGCCCCGCCACCGCGTGCCATACAGTGGCGGGCGAAATCTCGCCGAAATGGAGATGCGGGGAGAGCCGCGAAGTGCCCTCGCGCGACGGCAGGTTGCGGGTAGCTTCGTACTTGGCGGCCCGCGCGGTGAAATCGTCCAGCCGCGCCTGCGCACCCATTTCGCCCGGGGTCCATTCTTCGCGCATCCCGCCAGCCCAATCAGGCTTGGTGGGCAAAAGATCCCAACTCTCCAGAGCGTCCGACGCGGGCCAGTTAATCGGTGCAGGAATACGCTCTGGTACTGCAAGTGGCCGATGCGGCGGCAGGACCTGCTCCTGCAAGGCGCGCCAGAACGGGGTGAAGATCTTGAACGGTGTACCCCCGCCGGTCAGCACCGAGCCCGCCGGGGCAAGGTAATTGCCGTGATGCAGGTGCAGCGTCAGCAACTTTCCCACGCCGCGTTCGGCATTGCGCCACCACGGCTCGTAATGGTGCAGTGCGTGGACCTCGCTCGCTCCAATCTCCTCCGCCAGTGCAGGGAGCACCTCGGCACACTTGCCGCGCCGCAGGATCAGGTGCGATCCTTTGGCCTCCAGTGCTGCCGTAAGGCTGGCGAGTGAATGGTGCAGCCACCACCGGCTTGCCCCTCCCATCTTGCGGTGCGCTGGTGTTTCATCGTCGAGCACATAGACCGGCACCACCGGCCCCGCCGCGCAGGCCGCGAGCAGAGCAGCCTGATCAGCCAGCCGCAGGTCGCGGCGCAGCCACAGGATTATCGGAGCTGTCACGCATTTCCCTTCTTACCTGACGGTGCGAGGCAGACCAGCGTCGCCACCGTGGTGCCAAGGCATAGCTGCCACGGGAAGGCCATGGTACCCAGCCATTGGGGCAGGTGCAGCGCGCTCACCAAATAGGGTTGGCAGCAGGCCACTGTGACGAACCCGGCGACCAGCGCGGCGATCACCGAATTTGTCGAACCGCGGCGCGAGAACAGCGCGGTGAAATAAACCCCGAGCAGCCCGGCATAGGCAAAGACCATCACCTGCAGCGCAAATTCGAGCAGCGGTTTGTCGGTCGAGCGCTGCCAGTAGAAGCTCAGCACCGCCATGCCGAACATCGCGAGCCCGGCAAGCGCCATGCCCCAGCGGCCAGCCACCACGTAATGCCGCTCCTCCGCGCCGCCGCGCCGTTCCTTAAACGGCCGATAGAAGTCCTGAACCATCACGCTCGACATCGCATTGAGCGCCGAGTTGGTCGTCGCGATTGCCGCGGCGAAGACTCCGGCAGTGACCAGCCCGCGCAGCCCCGGCGGCAGTTCAGTCAGGATGTAATGCATGAAGGTGCTGATCTTCTGCCCTTCGAACGTGGTGCCCAGCGTCAGCGCATGCCCGCCCATCAGTTCGGGCCGCTGGTAGACCACGTGGAGCAGCAGTCCGATGGCCACGAACATGAAGACCACCGGCAATGTGGCTACCAGCGAAAGGATCAGACCGCGCACCCCGGTCTTGGCGTCCTTTGAGGCGAGCAGGCGCTGGGTGACGTCTTGATCGGTCCCGGTCGAGGCGACGTAGAGCAGCGAAACGCCAAAGATGATTGCCGGCATGGCGAAGGGCTTGGTCGGATCGGTCGACCAGTCGAACAGCCGCAGCTTGTTCACTCCGCTCGGGCTGTTGGCGAGCCCGTCGATGATCGCGGAAGTCGGCGCGGGAATGCTGGTCCACAGCCACACCAGCACCGCCAGCGCCGCGCCGAGGTAAACCA
>JBJTLY010000067.1:0-4885 GCA_046063275.1 Novosphingobium sp.
TTCTTCTCCGTCCACAGCGTCTTGCCGAGCCGTTGGCTGTTGGCATCGATCAGGCCCGAGGCGGCGGCCAGGATATCGGGGGTGGAGCGGTAGTTCTGCTCCAGCTTGATCACCTTGGCACCGGGAAAATCCTTTTCGAAGCGGAGGAGATTGGCCACTTCCGCGCCGCGCCACGAATAGATCGACTGGTCGTCGTCCCCCACCACACAGATGTTGCGGTGGCCCTGCGCAAGCAGTCTCAGCCATAGGTATTGGACTTGATTGGTGTCCTGGTATTCGTCGACCAGGATGTATTTGAAGCGCTGCTGGTAGCTCTCCAGGATCTCACGATGTCCGCGCAGCACATTGAGCATGTGCAGCAGCAGATCACCGAAATCGCAGGCGTTGAGCGCCTTCAGCCGGTCTTGGTAGAGTTGGTAGAATTTCTGGCCCAGCCCGTTGGCAAAGGCCTCGCTCTCCGCCACGCCGAGGTCGGCGGGATTGAGCCCTTTGTTCTTCCAGCGGTCGATCAGCCCGGCCAGCAGCCGCGGCGGCCAGCGCTTTTCATCGAGACCTTCGGCCTGGATCAGTTGCTTGAGCACGCGTAACTGATCGTCGGTATCGATGATCGTGTAGTTCGATTGCAGCCCGACCAGCTCGGCGTGGCGGCGCAGCAGCTTGGCCGCGATCGAGTGGAAGGTGCCGAGCCACGGTAGCCCCTCGCTGATCGGCCCGAGCAAGTGCGCGACCCGCTCTTTCATCTCGCGCGCGGCCTTGTTGGTGAAGGTCACGCACAGCACTTCGCTCGGCCATGCGCGGCGGGTGCGGATGATGTGGGCGAGCCGGGTGGTCAATGCGGCGGTCTTGCCGGTGCCCGCGCCGGCGAGCATCAGAACCGGGCCTTCGGTGGTGAGCACGGCTTCGCGCTGCGGCGCGTTCAGGCCTTCGAGATAGGGCTCGGACAGGGAGTCGATGGAGTGTTGCACGCGTGAACAGTTAGGGAACGCAGCCCCCCCGCGCAAGCGTCGCGTGGCCTCCGTCGCACAGCCAGCACCACACATCCCGCCGCTTGGCAAAGGCCGGAACCGAATTCAGCGCCATGCGTATTTTGATCACAAACCAGCCCGAAAGTTCGGAGATTTGATATGCGTAAGCTCTTGTATTCCGCCGCGTCTGCGGTTGCCCTCGTGTGCGCGTCAGGATCGATGGTCGCATCTGGCGCTGCCGCTCAGACTGCAATGTCGGCTCCGGCGAACGCCCCGACGCTGACCAGCGCCCAGCAAACCGACTACAATTCGTGGACTGCCGAGCAGCGTTCGTCGTACGATTCCTGGCCCGGGGCCTACCAGACCTATTTCTGGACACTGACCCCCGCACAGATGACCGGGTGGTGGCGCTTGAGCGCCGAACAGCGCACCCAGATGATGGCGATGACCCCCGAACAACAGGCCGCGACGTGGACGTCAGTCGAAGCACAGCTGACCGGCCAGCCTGCTCCAGCAGTGGTACAGGCCAATCCGGTCGGTTCGAACGACGCACCGGTCGCCACTCCACCCAACCCGCCGATGGCAGACTCGCCGGTAGCCCCAGCCCAGCCGGCCGATCCCAGCTATCAGGCTGGCCCGTACAAGGGCGCGCTGACGCCAGCGCCGGCCGAGGCGATGAACAAGACCTACCCGGTCTGCACCCGCAAGCTGCAGGACAGCTGCCGCAACCCGGGCGGCAAGTAAGCCTGATTTGATTTGACTTGAGCCAAGGCGCGCAGCAGCGATGCAGCCATGCATCCACTGCGCGCCCAGGCCCGAATTCTGACCGCCGCCCTCACCGGGACGGCGGTCGAGTTTTATGATTTTTACGTCTTTGCCACGGCAACGGCGCTGGTTTTCGGCCAGTTGTTCTTTCCGGGCAGCATGCCGCAGGCGCAGGGAATGCAGGTGTTTCTGGTGTTCGGCATCGCCTTTCTGGCGCGCCCGTTCGGAGCCATTGCCTTCGGTCATTTCGGCGACCGGGTAGGGCGCAAGGCCACACTGGTTGCCTCGCTGCTGCTGATGGGCGGATCTACTTTCGCAATCGCCTTCCTTCCTGGCTATGCAAGCGCCGGCTTTGTCGCGCCGCTGCTGCTGTGCGTGCTGCGCTTCGGCTAGGGCTTCGGTCTTGGCGGAGAGTGGGGCGGGGCGGCGCTGCTTGCGGTGGAGAATGCGCCCAAAGGCTGGGAAAACCGGTTTGGCGCGGCCCCGCAGCTTGGCGCTCCGCTTGGGTTTCTCGCGGCGAACGGCCTGTTCCTGCTGCTTGGCTTGTGGCTTTCCGATGCCGATTTTCTCGCCTGGGGTTGGCGCGTGCCTTTCCTCGTCAGCGCTGTTCTGGTTGGCATTGGCTTGTGGGTACGGCTTCGGCTGACCGAGACCCCTGCGTTCAAGGCAGCCGCCGCCAAGGCCCCGCCGCCCGCAGTGCCCTTCGGCGCGCTGATGCGGCAGCATTGGGCGGCGGTGCTCGCGGGAAGCGCCGGTGTGATCGCCTGCTTCGCGCTGTTCTACCTCTCGACCGCATTCGCGCTCGACCTGGGGGTCAAACAGCTTGGTTATACGCGCGAACAGTTCCTGTTGCTCCAGCTGGGGGCGAACTGTTTCCTCGCGCTGGGGATCGTTCTGGCGGTGGTGCAGGCCGACCGGACCAGCGCGCGCCAGGTCTTGCTGCAGGGCGCGATCGCGACCGTTCTGGTTGGGTTGTACTTTTCCGCCGGACTACATTCCGGATCGACGCCGCTGGTCTTCGTCACCTTGTCTGCCGCGCTGCTTACCATGGGATTCGTCTACGGTCCGCTCGGCGGCTGGTTGGCAAGCCTTTACCCGGTCCCGGTGCGCTATTCGGGGGTGTCGGTGGCGTTCAACGCGGGCGGGATTGTCGGCGGGGCAGTGACCCCGCTGCTCGCCAAGCAGATGGCGAATTCGGGGATGGGAAGCTGGATCGGCCTGTTGCTGGTGGCGGCGGGACTGCTGACGCTGGCCGGGGTCACGTTCGCCCGGCCAGCGCCTGCGACCTGATCAGGGCTTGGCTGCGGCCGCCGGGGCAGCGGCCGGGGTGTCCGAAACGACGCCCCACGCCTCTTTCAGCTTGCCCTCGCCGTCGCGTTTCCAGCCGACGATCCAGTTGCCCAGTTCGGTCTTGGGCTGCTTGGTTGCGGGGTCGGTGTAGGTATAGCTGTACTTCGCACGCCACACCGCCAGATCGCCCGAGCGGGCGGCATCGACCACCACATCGCTGACCGAGAATTTCATCGCCGGATCGGAAACCTGTTCCTTGGTCAGCGCGCGGTCGGCTTCCTGGCCGTGGATATCGGCCATGCCGTGGAACATGCCGGTGATGTCGGGCGCATCCCACGATACCGCCTTGTCGGCATCACGCGCAGCGAAGGCGGCGACCATCTCGGTCATGTTGGCCTTGACCTCGGCTTCGGTCTTGGCGCCGTCTTCGTGCGACTTCTTGTGGCAACCGCCAACCAAGGCCAGCGCGGCAACGGCAACAAGCAGTCGGTTCGTTTTCGCAGCAAACATGCTTTCACTCCTCGCAAAAGCGGACCCGGGCGCAGGGCTGCGCCCGATTTGGCGCGCGGTCAAGCGGGCGGGGCAAGCCGCAGCAGAGTGATCTTGGCTTTGCCGACCTTGCGTTCGGCCTCGGCAACCAGCCCTTTAACAGACGCAACTTCCTTCAGAGCGGTCTCAAGGCTGATCCAGGTGGCCGGACCAATCCAGCCGAGCCGTTGGAGTTTCTCGAGCGCCACCACACCGGCGCCTGAATTATACGGAGGATCGAGCAGGATCAGATCGAGCGGAGCCGGCGCAGGTCCCAGTGCCAGAACAGACGTTGCACGTACATCGACCTGCGATGCGGCCTGCAGATTGGCCACATTGCTGCGCAGCGCGCGCAGTGCCGCCGCATCCGATTCAACGAACAGGCAGCTCGCCGCGCCGCGCGACAAGGCTTCGATCCCCAGTGCGCCCGAGCCGGCAAACAGGTCCGCGACCTTGAGTCCCTCGAACGCGCCGAGCCGACTGACCAGCATCGAGAACAGCGTCTCGCGGGTCCGGTCGGAGGTGGGCCGGGTAGTCTCGCCCGCCGGTGCGAGCAGCTTGCGCCCGCGCCACTGGCCGGCAACGATCCGCATCAGCGCCGACCGCGCAGCACGCGATTGCGAGCGTGCTCATGCGCGGTCTTCTCCGCTCCGACCCCGGGCATCTTGAGCGTTGCCACGAACTTTTCGACTTCCGCCGGGCGTAGTTCCACCGCCATCCCGCGCGGCAGGTCGAGCAGGCGGAAGGGGCCGTAAGCGGTGCGGATCAGGCGGCTGACTTCGAGCCCGAGATGTTCGAGTACGCGGCGCACTTCGCGGTTCTTGCCCTCGGTGATGGTCACTTCGATCCAGCGGTTGCGCCCCGTCGATCGCTCCATGTTGGCGTCGATCCGGCCGTAGCGCACCCCGTCGATCTCAATTCCTTCGATCAGGCCTTCGAGCTGTTCCTGCGTCACATCGCCGAAGGTGCGGGCGCGGTAAGTGCGGGGAAGGCCGGATGACGGCAGTTCCATTGCTCGCTTGAGCCCGCCGTCGTTGGTCAGGATCAACAGGCCCTCGGTGTTGAAATCGAGCCGGCCGATCGGCATCACGCGCCGCGCATCGGCGGGGAGCGCATTGCGCAGTGCGGTGTAGATCGTCGGGCGCCCGGCGGGATCGCGCTCGGCCGTGATCAGGCCGGACGGCTTGTGAAACACGAACAGCCGCGCGGGTTCCGGGGCCTTGACCGGCTTGCCATCCACGCTGACGCCCTTGAGACTGGTTAGCAAGGTGGCGGGAGTGGTGACGACCTCGTCACCGATCTTCACCCGGCCTTCTTCGATCATCCGTTCGACTTCG
>JBJTLY010000068.1:0-2871 GCA_046063275.1 Novosphingobium sp.
TTTGGTGATCACGTATTTGGCTCCTTTGACGACCGGCGTGCCGGCGTGAATCGTATCGCGATTGACTTCACCATCGGGCGAGGCGTTGTTCCAGATCAGCAGGACGCCGCGCTGCGGTGGGATCGACAGGCAAAGCGCCGAAAAGTCGGTATCGCCGCCATCTTCGACATCGTTGAGATAGACCATGGCGGTCCATGATCGCTGGCCGCCCCTGTCCTTCTCACCCTTCCAGTAGTCGGCGAGGGTCCAGAACCAGTCAAAGTGCGCCTTGAACTGCTGACCCTGAAGATAGCGCTGTCCCTGCACGGTCTCCCCCCATGTGGGGTCCAGACCCAGCAGGTCATCAAGCCGCCGCTCGACCATGCGGACGAATGGATCGTTGCGGTCGACATCGCCGGAATAGGAGGTGCGAAATTCCGAGCCATAGGCATTGCTGTAAAGCGCCGAGGGCTTGGCTACCTTGTCGATCAGCGCCATCATCTGGTCACACTCATCGCCGCTCAGGAAGTCGCGGATGGCGAAGATATCGGCCTTTTCGGTGGGGATGCGATAGACTGACGGGTCAGAACCGAGGCGCTGGCGCACGAGTTCACCGACGCGCACCAGTGCCGCACGGTCGGGGTTGGGGCCGTTCTGGGTGGGATCGAAAGTGGCGGTCATCGCTCTGTTTTGAAAGGGTCGCGGAACCTGCCTATCGCCGCTTGCGCCTGCGGCAAGCAAAAATCTGCGAACCTCAAAGCGAAGCGGACGAGCGTCAAATCGCAGGGCCCCCCTTCCGTTATGGAAGGGGGGCCCCACTCAGCGGTCCACTCACCGCTTACCAGAAGAAGTCGTAGATCGTGTCGACCACTTCGCCGGAGTAGATATCGACGAGCAGCGCATCGTCATAATACCGCACCCAGCGATAGGGGCCATAGACGTCGGGCAGGCGGTACTGCCACGGGTCGTTGATCCAGTAGTTCTGGCTGTAGAACAGGCTGTCGAGGAACACCCCGATGCTCAGCCGGCGATACGACCAGTTGTTGTACGGCGAGTAGTAACGGCCGACGCGGTACACATCGCGGTGCTGGTTGCGCCATGACGACCAGTTGTAGCGGTTGTCATTGCGCCAGCCACGGTTCCAGTCGCGATAGTTGTTGTCGCGTCCAGCGCGATAGCCGTCACGGTTGTTGTTCTGCCAACGGTTGTTCTGCTGCCAGCTGTCGCCGCGACGATCACCGCGCCACGCATCGCTGCGCTGCTCGCGATTGCCGTCACGCCAGGTCGGGTTCGGAGTGGGTACCGAACGGCCCGACCACTGACCGCCATTGCGGTTGCCATCTGACCACGAACCGCGGCGATCTCCGCCGTTCCAGTTGCGGGACTGCTGCTGCGGCGCGGGCTGGGCCTGCACCACCGGCGGGGTCTGCGAACGCTGGCCCCATGAACCGCGATTGCCGCCGTTCCACTGGGTCTGCGCGCCCGCAGTGGCCCCGGCCTCGGCACGACCGCGCCAGTTGCCGCCGCCGCCATTGCCCTGCCACGAAGAACGCGGCTGAGCCTGGACCTGCGCTTGCGCCTGGACCTGCGGAGCGGCTTGAGCCTGCACCTGCGGAGCAGCCTGCTGCTGGCGCTGCTGCCAGCCGCCACCGTTTCCGCCGCCATTGCCGCGGCCTTCGCCATTCCAGCGTTGACGCATCTCGCTGCCGCCGCCGTTATTTTGCGGAGCAGCTTCGCCGCCATCACCTCGGCCCCAGCGACCACGCTCCTGCGCCGAAGCGTCAGTAGCGAGCGCGCCAAAGGCCATCGAGGCTGCGAGGGCAGCCATTCCACTCGTTTTCACGATCTTCCGAACGGCCATGACCGTATCTCCAACCAATCGGCCGCGACCCTTCGCGGCGCTGTATGAGTCGGTATTAACCACCAGGGCGCTGTCGAGATCCTGAATGGGCTTGGTTGCCTTTCGTTCAGGTTCGGTCGTACTTTTCTGACAATTACTCTGCCGCGACCAGAAACAGCTCGGCGATCTGGCGGTGTGCATCGGCAACGGCAGCGGCGCGCTGTTCAGGCCCGACGGCAATCCCCTCCGCGATGATGAAGCGGATGTCTGTCACGCCGATAAAGTCAAATACGCTCGCGATATAGCGCTCGGCGAATTCGAAATCACGCGCGCCGCTTTCCGCGCCATAGAACCCGCCGCGCGCCAGGGCGACGATCACGCGCTTGCCGCCAGCAAGGCCCTGCGGACCGGACTCGGTGTACTTGAACGTTTCGCCCGCGATCATGATCCGGTCGAACCAGGCCTTGAGCTGGCTCGGCACCGACAGGTTGTACATTCCCGTACCCAGCACGATCGTGTCGGCAGCCTTGAACTGGGCCATCACCTCAAGCGCGCCCGGAGTGCCGAATTCGCCGAGCGTCAGGTGGTCAAGCGGCTGGGCAACGAGGTCGCGGTAGGCAATCTGGGCATCGGGCTGGTCAGCGACGAGTTCGCTGACGATCGCGGCGGACAATGTGCGGCTCGCTGAATTCTCGCCGGTGATGCTCGAATCGATATGCAGGATGTTCACGTGGGTTTCTCCGGTCACAAATATTGACCAGCACCACATAAGTGACCATATAGAGCGCGCAAGAACGCAAATTTTTGGGACCAGGTCACACTGCTATGACCAACAAAGTCGAACCGATCCACGCCCACGCCAAGCCGGATTGCCGGGCAGTAAGCGAACTGCTCGGCCGCGTCGGGGACAAGTGGACGGTGCTGATCGTCAAGACCCTCGTCGAGAAGCGCTGCCGCTTCAACGAGCTCAAGCGCGCTGTCGGCGGCATTTCTCAGCAGATGCTGACCCGCACCCTCAAGCTGCTCGAACGCGACGGCATGGTCATGCGCAC
>JBJTLY010000069.1:0-17849 GCA_046063275.1 Novosphingobium sp.
GCGGCGCGGGAGCATCTGCGCCGTGATTGTGGCGCAACCATACCATGTCCTGCAGCTCGCGCCCGAGCAGCACCGCGTTGACCGCAATGAAGACCAGCGGTGCGCCCACCCCGGTAATCAGCAGCACCAGCGCGATGGGCAGCGCGATCAGGTTGAACAGCAATGCCCGCAACGCCCCGCCAAGCCCGCGCGCCAGTTCCTCGCGCCAGCCGAGCTTGCGGGCGCGTGCGGCCATTGCAGGATAATCGCGCGCTTCGATCGCCATCACGACCTCGTCGGCAAAGAATTGCAGCACGGCGAGCGCAACCACGCGCCACAGCAGCCACAGCGCGAGCAGCATCACCAACCCGGCGGCCAGCGGACCCAACTCGCTCTGTCCGAGGGTGCGATCGATCGCCGCGCTCAGCCCCCACCAGCCAAGCCCGCCGAGGACCGCGCAGGCGAGCAGCGTCACCGCCAGACTCTTGAGCCAGATCGGCAGCAAACGCGGGTCGAACAACCGGGTGAGGGCGAGTGAAAATGCGCTCAGCATGCATAGGGAATCGCGGAGCCCCAGCGCACTGTCAACGCTTCCCTCACCCGGCAAAAGCGGCTAGTCGCCGCGCCACTTTTACCAGCAACAGAAAAGAGTTCCCGTGTTCCAGCCTTCAACGCATGTAATCGCCATCGGCAATGCCATCGTCGACGTGATGGCCCCTTGCGCCGACAGCTTGATCGATGAGCTCGGGCTGGTGCGCGGCGGGATGACTTTGGTCGATACGCAGCGCGCGCACGAGCTTTACAACGCAATGGGCCCGGCACGTGAAATCTCGGGCGGATCGGCAGCCAATACGCTCGCCGGCCTCGCTGCACTGGGGAGCAAGTGCGCTTTCATCGGGCAGGTCGCCAACGACCAGTTGGGCGAAGTTTTCGCGCACGATATCCGCGCCGGCGGGATCAGCTTCGCCACCCCGGCGCGCGAAGGTGAGCCGCCCACCGCGCGGTGCCTGATCTTCGTCACCCCCGATGGGCAGCGGACCATGAACACCTATCTCGGCGCGTCGCAGTACCTCCCCGCCGCAGCGCTTGACGAAGCGGCGATCGCTGACGCTTCGATTCTCTATCTCGAAGGCTATCTGTGGGACCCCGAAGAGCCGCGCGCAGCGATGCGCCGGGCGATTGCCGCCGCGAAGGGCGCGGGCCGCAAGGTCGCCTTCACCTTGTCCGATGCTTTCGTCATTTCGCGCCATGGCGACGATTTCCGCGCGCTGGTCGAAGATGGCCAGATCGATATCCTGTTCGCCAACCATGTCGAACTGGCCGCACTGACCGGCCACGAGGACTTCCACGCCGGGATCGATCAGCTCAAAGCCAAAGTGCCGGTGCTCGTCGTCACCCGCGGAGCCGAAGGCGCGGTTGCGGCCACCGGGGGCGATTTGTTCGAAGTCCCCGCCGAGCCGATCGAGCGTGTGGTCGATACCACCGGCGCGGGCGACCTGTTCGCCGCCGGGTTCCTTCATGCCTTGGGCGAAGGACGAAGCATGATCGACTGCCTGACCTTGGGTGCGGTCTGCGCGGCAGAGATCATCTCGCACTATGGCGCGCGGCCCGAGGCCGACCTCAAGCAATTGGCGGCTGGACGCCTCGGCAAGTAAGGTGAATCTTTGAGTCAATATCGAATGAATCGATTTGCACACCTTTTTACACTAGCTTTTCCCCAGGGGTGATTCGCACGCGGCAAATCGCGGCGTAATCCAAGGGGACCGGGCGCATGAATGTCGTTACGCCGATTGGGGATTTTGCCTGCCGCCGCGATGTGGCTACCGAGGGTGAGCATCCGCGGGTAGTCGTTGCTGATATTGCCGGTCGTCCGCGCCCGCCCGCCAGAATCATCACCGTTGCCAATGAAAAGGGCGGAGTCGGCAAGTCGACCGTGGCTTTCCATCTCGCCGTTGCCCTGGCTGATACCGGGCACAAGGTGCTGGCAATTGACCTCGACCGCCGCCAGCAGTCGCTGACCCGCGCATTCACCAACCGCGGCGGCACCGCCAAGCGCCTCGGCATACGGCTGCCCTTGCCGCGCCACGTGGTGCTGCAGAACCAGTCGGGCGCCGGGCTGTGCCAGGAACTGCAACGCACCGCGTGGGACTGCGATTTCGTGGTGATCGATGCCGCCGGACACGATTCGCCGATGGCCCGCCGCGCAATTGCGCTGGCTGACCTGCTGGTTTCGCCGGTCAACTCGAGCTTCGTCGATCTCGACCTGCTTGGCCGGTTCCACCCGGTCAGTAACAAGCTGCAAGGCCCGGGCTGCTTTGCCATGATGGTGAGCGAACTCAGGCAGGCCCGCATCGATGCCGGCATGCCCGCGCTCGATTGGCTGGTGCTGCAGAACCGCAAACGGCGCGAAGTCAGCAAGAACCAGGGCCAGATCGAAAAGGCCTTGACCCAGCTAGCTCAGCGGCTCGACTTCCGCATCGGCAACGGCCTGTTCGAACGCGTCGCCTATCGCGAACTGTTCCTGCTCGGTCTGACCCATCTCGACCTGCGCCGTATCCCCGAATTGGCCCGCACCAAAGTCGCCGCGGCGACCGAGGTCATGGCACTGCTCGACGATCTGGAGATCGATGAGAGCGCCGGCACCCTGCTGGGCGGGGTCGTCACCGCCAACTGGGTGAAGAAGAAGGTATCTGCGCTCTAACCGCGCTCGCGCTCGACTTCTCGCCAGCCGATATCGCGGCGGCAGAAGCCATCCGCAAAATCCAGTCTATCGACTGCGGCGTAAGCGCACGCCTGCGCTTCGCTGACGCTTTTTCCGCGTGCGGTGACATTGAGCACCCGGCCGCCGCTTGCAATGAGCTGTCCGTCCTTGAGCGCAGTCCCGGCGTGGAAGACTTTCGCACCGGCTTCCTCAGCAGCGCCGATCCCGGAAATTGCTCCGCCGCTTTTCGGCGTGCCGGGATAGCCCTCGGCGGCCATGACCACGGTCAGTGCGGTATCGTCCGAAAGCCGGGGCGGCGACAATGCGGCGAGTCTGTTTTCCGCAGTCGCCAGCAGCAGTTCGACCAGATCGCCTTCCAGCCGCAGCATCAATACCTGGCATTCGGGATCGCCGAAGCGCGCGGTGTATTCGATCAGCTGGACCCCGCTCGGGGTCAGCATCAGCCCGGCGTAAAGCACGCCCGAATAGGGCATGCCTTCCTCGGCCATCGCCCGCACGGTCGGCGCAATGATCCGCTCAATCGCCTCGCCTTCGAGCAGCGGGGTCAGGACCCGCGCCGGGCTGTAAGCACCCATGCCGCCGGTGTTGGGGCCGGTATCGCCGTCGCCGACGCGTTTGTGGTCCTGCGCCGAGCCGAATGGCACGATCGTGTGGCCGTCGGTAATCGCGAACAGGCTGGCTTCTTCGCCGGGGAGGAACTCCTCGATCACCGCTTCGGCTCCGGCGTCACCGAACTTGCCCGAGAAGATGTCAGCGACGGCGGCGTGGGCTTCCTCAGCGCTCATCGCAACGGTGACACCTTTGCCCGCAGCCAGCCCATCGGCCTTGATCACCACGGGGATCGTGAACGCGCCTAGCGCAGCCAACGCCTGATCCTTGCTGGTCACGCGGCGGAAGGCGCCGGTCGGGATCCCGTGGCGGGCGCACAGTTCCTTGGTGAAAGCCTTGGAGCCTTCAAGCCGCGCAGCCGCCTTGCTTGGCCCGAACACTGGCACGCCAGCACCGCGCAAGCTGTCGGCCAGCCCATCGACCAGCGGCGCTTCGGGTCCGATCACCACCAGCCCGATCTGCTCGGCATCGCAAAACGCGATGACCGCCGCGTGATCCTTGACGTCGAGCGCGACGAGCTGGGCATGCTCGGCAATCCCGGGATTTCCGGGCGCAGCGAACAGCTTGGTGAGCTGCGGGGATTGCGCCAGCTTCCAGGCCAGAGCATGTTCGCGTCCGCCCGATCCCAGCAGCAGGATGTTCATGCCCAATTCGCCTTACTCAGATGATGAAGAACCCGCCGGGCTGGTAGCGAAGGAGAACGCCGGGGACAACGCCGCAGCGCTCTCGGTCAGCGAGATATCGGCGGCCTTGAAGCGCATGGTCGAGGATCGCTTTGGGTTCGTGCGGGTGCGCGGCGAGCTTTCGGGGGTCAAGCGCGCGGCTTCGGGGCACATGTACCTCAGCCTCAAGGATGAGAATGCGCGGCTCGATGCGGTGATGTGGCGCGGCACGGTGGGGCGGCTGAATTTCCAGCCTGAGGATGGGCTAGAGGTCGTCGCCACCGGCAAGCTCACCACCTATCCCGGCCGCTCGAACTACCAGCTGGTGATCGAGCGGATGGAGGTCGCCGGCGAAGGCGCGTTGCTCGCGCTGCTTGCGCGGACCAAGGCGCGGCTTGAAGCCGAAGGGCTGTTCGCGCCCGAGGCCAAGCGCGCGCTACCCTATCTGCCGCGCGTGATCGGGGTGGTCACCTCACCCACTGGTGCAGTGATCCGCGATATCCTCCACCGGCTCGAAGACCGCTTCCCTGTGCGGGTGCTGGTCTGGCCGGTGCTGGTCCAAGGGCAAGGTGCGGCGCAACAGGTCGCCGCTGCGGTGCGCGGGTTCTCGGCCATCGAGCCTGGCGGCGTGGTGCCAAGACCCGATCTGGTGATCGTCGCCCGGGGCGGCGGCTCGATCGAGGATTTGTGGGCGTTCAACGAGGAAGTAGTGGTCCGCGCCATCGCCGATTGCCCGATCCCGACGATTAGCGCGGTCGGGCATGAGACCGACACCACACTTGCAGATTTCGCCGCCGATCGCCGCGCGCCGACCCCCACAGCGGCGGCAGAAATGGCGGTGCCGGTGCGCAGCGAGCTCGCCAACCAGCTGACCGAACTGGGCCTGCGCCAGCGCCGCGCGGTGGTGCGCCCGCTGCAATTGGGGCGCGAGCGACTGGCCGCGCGGGTCCAGCGCCTACCTGCTCCTGCCGCCTTGCTTAGCAGCCACAGTCAGCGGCTTGACGACGCTGCAGCCCGGCTCGGGCGCGGACTGGTCCAGCGCACTCAGCTGGCGCGCGGCGAGTTGCAGCGGGTCGCTGGGAGGCTTTCGGCGCCCTTGCTCCAGGCGCGGGCCGGGGCAGCGCAAGAACGCCTCACTGCGCTCGCCCGGCTGTTCCAGTCGCTCGATCCGGCCAAGGTG
Source organism: Novosphingobium sp. (assembly GCA_046063275.1). GTDB lineage: Bacteria > Pseudomonadota > Alphaproteobacteria > Sphingomonadales > Sphingomonadaceae > Novosphingobium. The sequence goes on from JBJTLY010000069.1 coordinate 5,153, forward strand.
CTCGCGCGCGGCTATGCCCGTATTTTGAGCCACGATGGCCGCACGCTGATCGATCGCGCCGCCGCCGCCGCCGAACCGGGGCTGACGGTGATGTTTCGCGATGGCGGGCTGGATGTCGCCCCGACGGGTACAGCGCCGGTCCGTGCCGCGCCCAAGCCCAAAGCGCCGCCGCCTACCGATCCCGGCGCACAGGGTAAATTGCTCTGAAAGGTTCCGTGCGCTAGGATGATGCCATGTTGATGTCGTCATCCGATCGCCCGGCCATGCTGTTCTACCAGCCGAATGGTTTCCGTGTGCTCAGCCCGGGCAGCCATGTGATTTGCGCGGTGAGCGGTGCCGAGGTGCCGCTTGAGGCGCTACGCTATTGGTCGGTCGAGCGGCAGGAAGCCTACGCCAGCGCCGATCTCGCGACCCGGCGCCTTCTGTCGCAGGGCTAAGCTGGTGATTGACCGGCGCATGGTGGTCGCCGGAGGCGGAGCCGCGTTGGGGCTGAGCCTGTGGCGCGCACGCGGGTTTGCCGCCGAAGCGCAGGCACCCGATTTCGCACTGGCCGGAGCGCTGTCGCAGGGCGGATGGGCGCGCGGGCTGGTGCCGCCGGGCAGTCGCGTGCTGTCGCTGGCGGGCAATCCGGTCGATGTGGCCAAAGACGGCCGCTTCTTCATCGCCTTTGATCGTGACAGTGCGGCGAACCTCGAACTCAGCGCGCGGCTGGCCGATGGGCGAACCCTCGCGCGCGCGGTCACGGTCGCGCCGCGGGCCTGGCAGATCGAACGGATCCCGATCGGGCCAAAGCCCGGCACCCCGCCCAGCGAAGCCTACGAACGGCTGCGCAGCGGCGAACTTGCCCAGATCAACGCCGCACGCAGTATCGATCACGCGGTCGACGGCTGGCGGCAGAAGTTCATCTGGCCGGTCTATGGCCGAATTTCGGGCAAGTTCGGCTCGCAGCGGATCTACAACGGCGTGCCCGGAAGCTATCACTCGGGACTCGATATCGCGACGGGTGCCAGCGGCACGCCCTTTGTCGCCCCGGCCGACGGGATCGTGACGCTCGCGGCCGAGAGCCCGTTCAGCCTTGAGGGCAAGCTGCTGCTGATCGACCACGGCATGGGTTTGAACAGCGCCTTCCTGCACTGTTCGAGCCATGCGGTGGCGGTGGGCGACGTGGTCCGTCAGGGGCAGTACATCGCCAATATCGGCAAGACCGGCCGCGCCACCGGGCCGCACCTCCACTGGTCGATCAAGTGGCGCGCCTCCCGGCTCGATCCGCTGCTGTTCCTGTCTGCCTGAGCCTATTGGATCCGGCGGATTTTTATGGCGCGCTGGCCATCGATATTGGCGCGGTAGATGCCAAGCGCACCCTTGTAGATGTGGATCTTGTTGCCGCTCTTCGGATCGAACACCAGCTTGGCTTCGTCGATCTGCTCCCAGACCGATCCGTCAGCCAGCGTGACCCGCCAGGCCCCGTAGCCGAATGACCGGGCAGCACTGATTGTCGTGTCGATCTCGGAGATTTCTTCGGTCTTCTTGTCATCGTCCCCGCCGAACAGGCCGCCCAGCGAGACGTTGAAACCGAACAGGCCGCGTTTGGTCTTGCGGACGCTTTCGCGGTCGGCGAGCACCAGATCGCCATTGCTGGCGGCCTGCTCAAGCTTGGCTACCTGCCCGTCGAAGCAGGCGAGGCGTGCAGTCGGATCGGTAATCTGGCGGCACTTGACCATATCCTGCCAGGCCTGCGGTGGAGGAGGCGGGGCCTTGTCCTTGGCCTCGGAAGGGGAAGTTCCGACCAAAACCGATGCCATGACGCCAGCCCAAAGGTAAATTCGCATCGCTCACTTCTCCCGCAACACCGGCGCTGCATCGCCCGAAGCGCGGTTAATACGGATTAATTGCGATCGGGGCCACTGTGGCATTAACGTTACAGTCCCGTCGAAACTGGCAGGAATCCGGGCAAGTTCGCTTTACACGACGCTGCCTCGGGCTCACCACAACACCATCGGGTGAAATATGTGGTCTGTGCGGCCTCATATTCTGCCTGGGCAATTGGCCGGATTTCGCTCCCCGGCTTCCAGAACAAGGGACTGGACACACATGAAGAGTATTTTCAAACTTGCCACCGCTCCGGTAGCGATCGGGTTCGCCCTCGTCGCGATGCCGGCGTTCGCGCAGACCGCTCCGGCCGACGAAACGACCGCTGACGATGCCAACGGTCCTGCGATCGTTGTCACCGGTTCGCGTCTGGCTTCGCCAAACCTTGAATCGGCAAGCCCGGTTACCGTGGTTTCGGCTGAAGAAATCAAGAACACCGGCACCACCCGCGTCGAAGACCTGGTGAACTCTCTGCCGCAGGTGTTCGCTGGACAGGGTGCCAACTATTCGAACGGCTCGACCGGTACCGCCACGCTCAACCTGCGCGGCCTCGGCTCGCAGCGCACCCTGGTGCTGATCAATGGCCGCCGCGTTGTTCCGGGCGATCCGTCGTCGTCATCGGCTGACATCAACATCATCCCCGGCGCGATGGTCAAGCGGATCGACGTGCTGACCGGCGGTGCTTCGGCTGTGTACGGCGCTGACGCTGTCTCGGGCGTTGTCAACTTCATCATGGACACCAACTTCGAAGGGTTCAAGATCGACGGGCAGTACAGCTTCTACGATCACAACAACCGCAACGATACGTCCTACACCCAGGAACTCAATCGCCGCGGCTACCCTTATCCGAGCGGCCACGTTGCTGGCGGCGGCACGGTTGATACCACGCTGTCGTTCGGCGCCGGCTTCGACGACGGCCACGGCCACGTCACCGCCTACGCTGGCTACCGCAAGGTCAACGCGATCCTGCAGTCGGAACGCGACTACAGCTCGTGCGCGCTGACCGCGCGTACCAAGGCGCAGAACACTGCCGATGGGCGTTTGTTCTCGTGCGGTGGTTCGGCCACTTCGGCCAACGGCACCTTCTTCACCAACCTGGCCACCGTCCAGGTCGGTCCGAACCGGACCTTCATCCCCGGTTCGACGCCGTTCAACTTTGCGCCGTACAACTACTTCCAGCGCCCTGACGAACGCTACACCGCGGGCGTCTTCGCTGATTACGAAATCTCGCCAGCGCTGCATCCGTACATGGAATTCATGTTCATGGACGACCGCACCGTGGCGCAGATCGCGCCGTCGGGTGACTTCGGCAACACCTTCACCATCAACTGCGACAACCCGCTCCTCAGCGCGCAGCAGCTGTCGGTGGTCTGCCAGCCAGCCAACCTGCTGAGCACTTCTGATCCGTTCGGCGGGACCGGCGGCGTTGCGCATGTGTTCATCGATCCGACCACTGGCCTGCCCTACAACAAGGGCTTCCTCCAGCCGCTGCGTCGCAACGTTGAAGGCGGCGGTCGCCGCGATGACCGTCAGCACACCAGCTACCGCGGTCTGATCGGCATGAAGGGCGATCTGGGTCCGGTGTGGAACTACGACATGTACTATCAGTACGGCCGTACGATCCTTGCCGAGACCTATTTCAACGACTTCTCGGTCTCGCGCATCACCAAGGCGATTGACGTTGTGAACAATCCGGCTGGCGGCGCACCGATCTGCCGCTCGGTGCTGGATGGTTCGGATCCGAACTGCGTCCCCTGGGATATCTTCGGCAACGGCACGGTCACTCAGGGTGCACTGAACTACATCCAGACCCCGGGCTTCCAGCGCGGGCTTAACACCGAACAGGTGGCGAGCGCATCGCTGGTCGGTGACCTGGGTGGCTACGGCATCAAGTCGCCGGGCGCCAAGGATGGCGTCGGGATCGTGCTTGGGGCCGAATACCGCAAGGAATCGCTCAGCCTGGCAGTCGACTCCGAGTTCTCCTCGGGCGATCTTGCAGGCCAGGGCGGTGCGACCCTGCCGGTTTCGGGTACCTTCTCGGTGAAGGAATTCTTCAGCGAACTGCGCGTTCCTCTGATCCAGGATAGCCTGTTCCATGACCTGACCTTCACTGGCGGCTATCGTCGTTCGAGCTACACCGTTGGCAACAACAAGTTCTCGACCGACACCTACAAGCTGGAAGGCGAATTTGCCCCGATCGCAGACGTCCGTTTCCGTGGCGGTTACAACCGCGCGGTCCGGGCGCCTACGCTTCAGGACTTCTTTGCCACGCAGAGCGTTGCGCTTGACGGTTCGACCGATCCTTGCGCGACCGGTACGCCGATCCTGGCTGGCAATGCTGCCTGCCTTGCACAGGGTCTGACCGTTGGTCAGGTCGTGCAGCCCAACCCTGCAGGTCAGTACAACGGCCTGACGGGCGGCAACGCCGGCCTGGTTCCGGAAATCGCCGACACCTGGACGGCCGGCGTGGTGCTTACTCCGCGCTTCCTGCCCGGGTTCTCGTTCAGCGCTGACTACTTCAACATCAAGATCAAGAACGCGATCCAGGGGATCGGTGCAGACACCATTCTTGCCAACTGCACCGGCCCTTCGACCACGTTCTTCTGTTCGCTGATCCACCGCGATGCCACTGGCTCGCTGTGGCGCTCGCCGAACGGCTTCGTGGTTGATACGACCCAGAACATCGGTGGTGCGAGCACGCGCGGTATCGACTTCAACGCGGCTTATAGCCACGCGATCGGTAACGCTGGCCGCATGAACGTGACGTTCGTCGGCACATGGCTTGACCAGCTGATCACCGATGACGGTGTCAGCGGCAAGCCGCAGGAATGCGCCGGCCTGTTCGGTCCGGTCTGCGGCACGCCGAACCCGACCTGGCGTCACCAGCTGCGTGTCGGCTTCGACTCGAAGGTCGGCATCGGTGCTTCGGTCCGCTGGCGCCACTTCAGCAGCGTCAAGATCGACGATCCGGTCGCTCGCACCCAGCCGGCGATCCAGCGTCAGCCTGCTGTCAACTACTTCGATCTGGCGCTGACCGCTCGCGTGGGCGATCACTACAAGTTCAGCATCGGTGCCAATAACGTGCTGGACAAGCAGCCGACGCTCACCGCCAACCCGGCATGCCCGGCTGGTCCGTGCAACGGTAACGTCTGGGCGCAGGTCTATGACTCGGTTGGCCGTTACGTCTTCGCTGGCGTGACGCTTGACTTCTAAGTCCTAGCTTCAGTGCGAAATGTGGATGGCGGGCCCTTCGGGGCCCGCCATTTGCATATGGGGGCATTCGCATTTGGACTTGTGTGATTAGACAGGCACTCCGGCTGCCGCTAATCCAAGCCAATGCACAGTGGCTCCAGCCCCGCCAATCCCGATAGCGTGTATCGCGATCTTCATGGCAAGCTGCGGCAGGGCCACTTCGAGGCAGTTCGCGACGAGCTGCTGGCTACGTATCCCACTCCCCCGCGCGAGGCCCGGTTCGAACAGTTGCTCGGCCTTGCGCATCGCGGCGTGCTCGATTCAGCCGATGCCCACGCCGCCTTTGTCCGCGCTGCTGCTGACCTCCCGGCTGATCCGCTGCTCGCGCATAGCCTGGCGCGCGCGGCGCTTGAGGCGGGCTGGAACGCCGCGGCGCTGTTCGAACGCGCACGCTGCCTGGCCCCGACTGACACTTCGGTACTGACCGGCCGCGCGGCCGCCCGGCTAGCCGAGGGCGACGGTCAGACCGCGCTGAACGAACTTGCCGCTCTCCTCGCTTCTCAACCCGACTGGATCGAAGGGCATCGCACATTTGCCCAGATCGCGGCGGTCATTGCTCCCGAGATAGATAGCGGAACCACCCTTCGCGCGGCCCTGACACGCGATCCGGCCAAGGCGGCATTGTGGCACGCGCTCATCGAAAATTACCTCGGCGGCTACCGATACGAACTGGCGCTCGCCGCTGTGCATGATGCCCACGCCGCGCTGGGCCCAAGCCTGGCCCTCGATCAGCTTAAGGCAACCGCGCTCGGAGAATCCGGCCACCCTGAGACAGCGCTGGCAATCCTATCTCGCTTGCCGCTCCCCGCCGATGGTGACGGGGCAATTTGCGCCCTGCGCAACCTGATCCGCTGTGGCCGTTACCGTGACGCGCGAGCGCTGGCTGAGCTGCCTTATCCAGAACCCGGGCTCGGCGCGGTCTGGCCCTACCGCGCGCTTGTCTGGAGACTGCTCGGTGATCCCCGGTGGGAATGGCTCGAAGGCGATCCGCGGCTTATCGGCATCTGCGACATTTCCTCATCGCTGACCTCGCTCGGCGCTCTCGCCCGGTGCTTACGCGAGCTGCACCTGGGAAGTGGGGCTCCGCTCAACCAGTCGGTGCGCGGCGGCACCCAGACCGATGGCCACCTGTTCGCCCGGGCCGAGCCGGAAATTCGCGAGCTGCGCGGCGCGATCGATCAAGCAGTGGCCGATTACGTCACGCAGCTTCCTCCACCAGACCCGGCGCACCCAACGCTTGCCACGCCGCGCAACCCGCTTCGCTATGCCGGGGCGTGGTCCGTGCGTCTGCGCGGCGCCGGGTACCATCACGATCACGTCCATACTCACGGCTGGATAAGCTCGGCGCTGTATGTCGCGCTACCCGATACGTGCAACGACGACGATGAAGCGGGTTGGTTGGCCTTTGGCGAGAACCGCCGTCTCCTTCCCGATCTCGCCGGATTCCGCACGGTCCAGCCGGTTCCGGGCCGGCTGGTGCTGTTCCCATCGACGATGTGGCACGGCACCCGCCCATTCAGCAGCGGCGAACGCTTGACTGTCGCCTTCGATGTCGCAAGGCCCCAACGATGACCTCCTCGCCGGCACCTGAGCTCAAGCCCATTCTTGAACATATGCGCGAGCGGAATTTCACCGCTGCGCTATCCGCGGCGGATGCAGCCCTGCGATCCTGCCCGAATGACCCCGCATTGCTCGAGCTCGCTGCGATCGCAGCCCTGCAGGCTGGCCAGATTGAACGCGCCGTCACCTGGCTTGAGCGGCAGCTTGCAATTGCGCCGGATAACCGCGCCGCCCGCTTCAACCTCGCCTCGGCGCTCGCTACACTGGGCCGCAGTGATGCTGCGCTGGACCTTGCGGCCGAATATGCAGGTCAGCCCAAGCTGGCACGTCTGGCGGGATATCTGCTCCAGCAAAAGGGCCGCAATGACGAGGCGATCCCCGCGTACCGGGCGGCGCTCAATGAGGTTCCGGGCGATTGGGAAACGTGGAACAATCTCGGCAATTGTCTCAGTGCTGCGGGTGAAAGCGATGCCGCGGTCGCGGCCATCGAGCAGGCGATCAATGCCGCGCCCGGAAACGGCACGCCCGAACTCTTTCTGAACCTGCTGCGCGCTCTGGGCCTGACCGGCAACGAGCAGCCGCGGTTGCACGCAGCGGAAGAAGCCACCCGCCGCTTTCCCGACCACCCCGATCTGCGATTCGAACTTGGAGTAGCGCAATTTGCCGCCGGCCAGCTCGATGAGGCCGAGGCGACGCTCAAGCGCGCCGCAGATGCCGAAGCATCGTTCGGCCGAGCCGCAATGGAACTTGGCATGCTTTACGAGACCACCAATCGGCTCGACGAGCTTGATGCGCACGTTGCGCGCTGCGCCGAGCGCGGGCCAAGCCCTGAATTGGCTTTCCTTCAGGCGTGGAGCCTGCGGCGGCGGAACCGCTTTGCGGAGGCCGCCGAATATGCCGCCCGGATTCCGCCGACAATCAATCCCGCCCGGACAGCGCAGTTGCGCGCCGAGATTGCCGACCGCCTCGGAGATGAGGCCGAAGCCTTCAGGCAGTACGAACTGATGAACCGGGCCTCGGTAGACAGCGATCCGCTGCCGCCTGGTCCGACTTACCGCGAACAGGTTGCCGCTCAGACGGCGGCAATGGGCCCGCCGCTGCCTGCGCGGCAGGCCAAGCCGGGTGAGCCTTCCGATCCGGTGTTCATCGTTGGCTCTCCGCGCTCGGGCACGACCCTGCTCGATACCCTACTACGCGCCTTGCCAGAGCTTCAGGTGATCGAGGAAATGCCGATGCTGGCGATGGTCGTGGAGGAATTTCCCGGGCTCGAACGGCAGAGCGATCTGACGCAGGTAGACGCCGCGCGGGCGCGTTATTTCGAATTGGCCGAGCAATTGGAGAGCCCGGCGGGCGGCCGCCGCATCGTCGACAAAATGCCGCTTCATTTGACGCACATGCCGGTGATCCACCGGCTGTTTCCCGATGCCGCGATCATCCTGGTCGAGCGTCACCCGTGCGATGCCGTCTTGAGCTGCTTCATCACCAACCTCGCGCTGAGCCACGCGATGCACAGCTACACCACGCTGGAAGGATCCGCGCGGACCTATGATGCGATCTTTGCGAACTGGATGCGGGCCAACGAGCTGCTACCGCTGCGCGTGCACCGGGTTCGCTACGAGCGGATGATTGCCGATCTGGAAGCAGAGCTCAGGCCGCTGGTGGCGTTTCTCGGTTTGCCGTGGCGGGACGAAGTGCTCGACAATCAGGCAAGCGCGGCACGGCGCGGGATGGTTCGCACCGCAAGCTACGCGCAGGTCGGCCAGCCGCTCTACACCCGCGCCGTCGCGCGGTGGGAGCGCTATCGCAAGCAGATGGTGCCAGTGCTGCAGATCATCACGCCGTGGATCGAACGGCTGGGCTATGCCCCGCCGGAAGCCGGGTCCTAGTTCCCGTTCTTCCAGGTAGCGGTCTGGTTGTGTTCCAGATCCTGGCGGTTGGCCTGCTGCTCAGCCTCCCATTCGGCACGGGTGCGGCAGATGCGCTTCGAATCGAGCCGCGTACCAATCGTTTCGATGCGGCGGCAGATAACCTTGTTGGGATCGCCAGCGTCGCTCTTGGTGGTTGGCGCGGGGGCGGTCGAAGCGCCGGAATCGGCGAGAAGCGGTGCGCTCAGGGTCGCAACTGCCAAGCCGACAGCAATAAGCGGTTTGAATGCCATGAAAAAATCCTCGTGAACCTACGATAAATTACCATGCGGGAAATTGCCCCAAGCTTAACGCAATTGGGACCAACGATCAATTGAGAGCTGGTGGCGCGCTTGCAATCGATGGTCATCCATCGCATCACCGCCGCATGGGCGGGCAAGGCAATGATCTGCAAAACTCTCTGAGCGAAGCCGATCGTGCGCTGATTGGCGGCGATCCAGCGACCGCTCGGGCGCTGCTCGAAGCGGCATCGCTCAGTAATCCCCGCGTACTGACTTTTTGGCAGCGGCTCGCCACGGTCCAGCGTGTGACCGGAGCACCGCATCTGGCGTTGGCTTCGATCGACCGCGGACTTGCGCTCGAACCGCTCGATTTCGTCTCGTTGCTGATGCGCGCGGGCTTGCTCGAAACGCTTGGCAACCCGGAAGCCGGCGAGGCCTATGGTTGCGCACTTGCGCAGCGCCGCCCTGATCCCCTGCCGCCTGCGCTGATTCCGGCAGTCGCCCGCGCCGAAGCTGCATGGGCGGCGCATCAGTCGGGTCTTGAGACGCGTCTGGGTGCGGCGCTTGAGGCGAGCGGGGCCGATCTGACCCCGGCCGAGCGCCGCCGCGTGGCCCGCCTTGCCAGCAACGTGACCAGGCGCACGCATGCCTATCACAGCGAGGCGACGCATTATCACTACCCCGGCCTGCGCGAGCTCGAATTTCATGATCCGGCGCAGTTTGCCTGGTTACCCGCCTTCGAAGCGGCCAGCGATGCGATCAGGGCGGAAATGCAAAGCGCTGCTGCCTCGACCAGCGCCGAGCTGGTACCCTATATCCAGTACACCGAGGACAAGCCGCTGGCGCAGTGGAAGGACCTCAATTTCAATCGCGACTGGACCGCGATCCACCTGATCGACCGCGGCAGGAAGACCGCCAACGCGCAGCTCTGCCCGCAGACTATGGGCTTGCTCGATACGGTGCCGCAGCCATGGATCGATGGCTGCGGGGCCAACGCGATGTTCTCGCTGCTCGCGCCGCGCACGGCGATCCCGCCGCATGTCGGGGTCGCCAACTTCCGCTTGCTCTGCCACCTGCCGCTGATCCTGCCTGGGCAATGCTGGTTCCGCAGCGGCGCAACCCGGTGCGAATGGGAATATGGCAAGGCCTTTGTCTTCGATGATTCGATCGAGCACGAAGCCGCGAATGAAAGTGATGCGCTGCGCGTGGTGATGATCTTCGACACCTGGCATCCCGATCTTTCACCGGCCGAGCAGCAGGCGATCCGGTCCATGGTTGGTGCGGCCGCGCTGTCATTCGGAACGCTGTAGCGACCAAAGCAAAAGGCGCCCGGTTACCCGGACGCCCTTGTGCAACCTCAGTAAATCTGGCGCTTAGGCGGCCTGATTCTTCTTGAGCTCGCGCTTCACCTTCTGCGCATTGGCCGAAAGCTTTTCGTCCGAGGTCTTGAGCAGCCAGTTGTCGAGCCCGCCGACGTGTTCGACCGAGCGCAGGCCGCCGGTCGAAACGCGGAACTTGAAGCTGCGGTCAAGACCTTCGGACATCAGCGTGACGTTCTGCAGGTTGGGCAGGAACACGCGCTTGGTCTTGTTGTTGGCGTGGCTGACGTTGTGGCCGACCTGGCGGCCTTTTCCGGTCAGTTCGCAAATACGGGACATGGCAAAAACTCGCTAAAAAACTGGCTACCCGAGGAGGGAGAAGGCGCGCGCATAGCGATTCACCCTTGCCGGGTCAAGGTATTGCGGCCAATTCCGCCGAGATGAGCCGCTGGCCCCTTCCCGAACCGATGCAGCAAGCGCTAGCGCAGGCAAGAGCCGGTGCGGAAGAGGGGGAAGTGCCGATCGGTGCGGTGGTCATCAAGGATGGCGAGGTTGTGGTCTGGGCTCACAATATGCCGCGCAAGCTGAACGATCCCACAGCCCACGCTGAAATTCTGGCGATTCGCTGGGCGGCACAACAGCTTGGGCAGGAACGGCTCGATGGCTGCGAATTGTGGGTAACGCTTGAACCTTGCGCGATGTGCGCCGGGGCCATCGCTCATGCCAGAATCGCCAAGCTTTATTACGCTGCTTCCGATCCCAAGGGCGGCGCGGTCGAGCACGGGGCGCGGGTGTTCGAGCACGAGCAGTGCCTCCATGCCCCCGAAGTCTATTCGGGCATGGGCGAGGATGAGGCGAGTGCCATGCTCAAGGCCTTCTTTCGCGATCTCCGTTCATCCTGAGGAGGCCGCAGGCCGTCTCGAAGGACGCTAAAGCCCGCGCCAGATCTTCAGCGGCACGTCGTCCTTGGGGCCGAAGCCGCGCTTGTCGCAGGCGACCGGCAGGAATTTCAACGAATAGCACAGGTGGACTTCGCGCAGCCATCCGCCATTGCCCAGATTGAGGCCAATTGCCTTGACCGGAATTCCGGGATTGGCTTCGGCGAAGGCCTTGCGCAGATCCCCCGCGGTGAGGCCGGGCTGGCGCGAGAGCCGATCGGCATCGGGAAAGTGCAGCGATTGCCACAGGATCGAGCTGACCTTGAGATAGGCCGCTGGCGTGGTTGCCATGCAGCTGCCGTGCTTGGCCCATTCGTGCTCGATCAGCCACGGCGCCGGGGTCATGCACAGGTTCTGCGCGAAGTCCTGTTGCGTCGGGCGCGGGGTCACCGCGCACCACTGCGGGCTCTTGCCGCTGCCGCTTTCGGGCCACAGTCCGTGAAGCACGAAGCCGAAGCGGCCCACTTTGCCGTTGCACTGGTAATTGTCGGGATCGCGCGCGGCCTTGCCGCGACAGAACTCGGGCGACCAGCTCACCGCCAGAGTATAGCCGGTGACGGTTGCGCGGTAACTGGGGCCGTCGGGCTGGACTGCAGGCGGCAGCGAAACAGTGTCCGGCACGCGGCACTGATAGGCCTGGGCAAGCGCCGGGGCGGGGACCAGCCCCAGGCTAGCTAAAGCGATCCACATCGTCCGCATGGGTCGATCCTTTGCGAGAAAACCACTGCCGCGAAGGCGCAGAGAGCAGGCACGCGACCGCAACCAACGAAAACAGCGCGGCAATCGTAAAGGGTACCGCCGTGTAATTGCCCTTGGCCAGGAAACCGAGCGCGCGGGGCAGCCCGTACATCCATCCGGCGAATTGCAGGCCGATCAGCAGCCGCGCGATCAGGCTGTGGCGCCTTATCGCCCAGATCAGAAGCGCCAGCGATATCGCAGTTCGCACCGCGATGAAGGCATAGACCCAGTCGTCACCCGGCGCTGTGCTTGCCTGCGTGACCTCGATCAGCCGTTGCCGCAAGGCCCCCATCTGCAGGAAAGAATTCACTCCGCTGAATGCCGTGCTGGCAAGATAGGCGCCCACGAACAGCTGCACGGCGCGCGGCCAGGCTCCCAAGGATTCGGGTGAAACGGGCTTGCTCATAGCGGCGTAAAATCCAGTCCGATATCGGCGGCGGGCGCGCTTTGGGTGAGGCGGCCGACCGAGACGTAGGTGACCCCGGTCGCGGCTATCGCGCCGATCGTGTCGAGCCGCACTCCGCCCGAGGCTTCGGTCGGCACACGGCCTGCGATCTGCGCCACCGCCTCGCGCAGGGTCGCCACATCCATATTGTCGAGCAGCAAGTGGCTCGCCCCGGCGCTCAGCGCTGGCTCGATCTGATCGAGCTGATCGACCTCGCAAATCACCTGCGCCACCCCGGCCTCGCGCGCGCGGCGCACTGCTTCGGCGACGCCTCCCGCGACCAGCACATGGTTGTCCTTGATCATCGCCGCGTCCCACAGCCCCATGCGGTGGTTCTGCGCGCCGCCCATGCGGGTCGCGTACTTCTCCAGGTGCCGCAGCCCGGGGATGGTCTTGCGGGTGTCGAGCAGCGTCGCGTTGCCGTTCATGG
>JBJTLY010000070.1:0-12032 GCA_046063275.1 Novosphingobium sp.
CCGCGTGCAGCGATGTACGCGGCCCTTTTCTATTGGATCAGCGCAGAAACGGAACCATGCGGCGCAGCGTCCCGTCATGATCGACGAACTGATGCTTGAGCGCACCAGCCACGTGCAGCGCCAGCAAGCCAACCAGAATGAAGTTACCCAGCACCCCGTGCATGGTCTGGAACATTTCGGCGGTCGGCTTGTCATAGCCGACCGGCAGCGCAGGCATATCAAACAGACCGAACATGCTGACCGGCTTGCCCTTCCCGAATGCCGAGGCCATTGCCCAGCCGGTAAGCGGTAGCGCGATCATCAGGAAATAGAACAACCAGTGCGTCACGCGTGCCAGCGCGGCTTCCCACGCCTTGAGGGTTTCGACCATCGCTGGCGGCTTGTGCATCAATCGCCAGGCAAGGCGCGCGAAACTGAGAAACAGGATGAGGATCCCGCTTGCTTCGTGAATGCTCATGACGGCAATCCGCTGCGGCTTGGACGCCCCATCGGAGAGCCAGGCTTCGAGCACGTTGGCGATGATCAGCACAGCGATAAGCCAGTGCAGAGCGATGGCGCCGCGTGAATAGCGGGCGGAAGGTTGGGTAGTCTCCATGCGCAATTGCTGGCGCAAAGCCACGCCGGGAGCAAGGGCAAACTTGCCGCTGAATCGGCTCTAGCCCCTTGCCCTGCACCGCCAATCTTTTAGAGCCAGAGCCATGAGCAATTACGTTACCGCCCCCAACCCGGACAAGGTCGCCCTGCTGCGCACCGGCGCGCATGTGCGCCGTCGACTCGATGCCAATCCGCGCGCAATCCGCGTGGAAACCGATGCAGCGGAAATATGGACAGTGCCCGATTTCATGGGCGCTGACGAATGCGCCGATCTGGTCCAGATGATCGACCGGACCTGCAAGCCCAGCGAAGTCTTCGATCACGGCTATGCCGAGGTCTGGCGGACCAGCCACTCCGGCAACGTCGACCGCGACAATCCCTTCGTCCACATGCTCGAAAGCCGGATCGACGAGCTGCTCGGCATTCCGCACGCCTATGGCGAAACGATGCAGGGGCAGCGCTACCAGGTCGGCCAGGAATTCAAGTACCACCTCGACCTGTTCTGGACCAAAGCGGATTACTGGAAGAAGGAATCGAAGCAAGGCGGGCAGCGATCGATCACCGCGATGTGCTTCCTCAACGATGTGGATGCGGGCGGCGACACCGCCTTTACCGAGCTCGGCATCTCGGTCCCGCCCGAGCGCGGCAAGTTGCTCGTCTGGAATAATCATACGCCCACCGGACAGCCCAATGAAAAGACCATGCATGCTGGTACGCCGGTGATCGAAGGGACCAAATACATCATCACCAAATGGTATCGTACGCGCAAATGGGGCTAACCTCAGGACCGTTCATGTCTCGCCGGCGCTTTGCCGGGGGCGCGATTGCTGCTGCCGGAATGGCAGCCCTGCCTATCCGTGCCGCCGGAGTGCAGACCGGCGAAGACGCGAAGCTGATGCAGCTGTTCCGCACCATCGCCAAGGCGGAGGATGCGCTCGATCCGCTCGGTACGATCTACCGCGGCGGCGAGCCGAATGTTGCGGCTTTCCGCCTGCTTTACAGCCCGGCGCAGGACCGGGCGCAGCGCGTGGTCAACCGCCAGTCGCTCGCTGCGCTTGCCAGGATCGACCGCCGCAAGCTCAGCCCCGAACGGCAGATTTCCTACGACATCTTCCTCGGCGACAAGCGCGAGGACGCTGCCTGGCTGCGCCCCGAAGTCAAAGCACTGACTGCCGTGCGCCCGTTCAACCACTTTGGCGGCATGCACATCGAATTCCCTTCGCTGGTCGCCAAGGAAGGCGCGCTGGCCTATACCAACGAGGCCGAATACAAGCGTAACCTCGAGCTGATCGGAGCCTTCCCGCAAGTGCTCGACAATGCGGTTGCGCGGTTCCGGCAAGGCCTCGATACCGGAGTGGTCGAATCGAAGCTGACCGTGACCAACATGATCGCGCAGCTCGATGCGCTGCTTGCCCAGCCGATCGACCAATCGCCCTTCACCTCGGCGGTGCGCGATTTTGCGGTTGGCGTGCCTGAAGCAAGCCGGGCCGCGCTGACCGCGCAATACAACGGCGTTGTCGCGAACCAGATCTACCCGGCGTACCGCCGACTGCGCGATTTCCTCGCTAAGGATTACCTCCCCGCCGCGCGCGACAAGGTCGGCATCTCGGCAATGAAGGGCGGCGCAGGGCTCTACAAGCTGCAGATTGCCCAGCACACCACCTTGCGGCTCGAACCCGATGCCGTGCACCAGCTCGGTCTGGGAGAGGTTGCGCGGATCCAGCGGGATATGACCGGCGTCGCGCGCGAACTGGGCTTCACTGGCGAACTGCGCGGGTTCTTCGATTACATCCGGACCACGCCCAAGTTCCACCCCAAGACCCGTGAGGAATTGGCTGAGGGTTTCGCCAAAGTGGCCAAAGCGGTCGAGGCGCAGTCTCCAAAATACTTCAATCATATGCCGCGCAGCAAGCTGGTGATCCAACCCTACCCGGCATACCGCGAAAAGTACGAAGCGGGCGGGAGCTACAACCAGGGTTCGCCCGATGGCAGCCGGCCCGGGGTGTTTTTCTATAACACCTATGACCTCCCTAGCCGGTTCCTGACCGGGATCACCACACTGTTCCTCCACGAAGGCGCGCCGGGGCACCATTTCCAGATCAGCCTGGCACAGGAAGACACCTCGCTGCCCGATTTCCAGCGCTTCGGCGGCAACAATGCCTATGTCGAAGGTTGGGCGCTCTATTCCGAGACGCTGGGCTACGACATGGGGTTCTATCACGATCCGATGCAGCATTGGGGCACGCTCGACGACGAGATGCTCCGCGCGATGCGGCTGGTGGTCGATACCGGACTGCATTCGAAGGGCTGGAACCGCGAACAGGCGATCGACTATATGCTCGCCAATTCAGGCATGGGCCGCAGCGACGCGACCGCCGAGGTCGAGCGCTACATCGCCTGGCCGGGGCAAGCCTTGGGCTACAAGATCGGCGCTCTGACCATCCAGCGCCTGCGCAAGAAGGCCGAAAGCCAACTTGGCGGAAAATTCGACATCCGCGGTTTCCACGATCAGATACTGGGATCGGGCGCGCTTCCCATGCCGATCCTCGAGGCGAAGCTCGACCGGTGGATCGCCGCGCAAAAGGCGTGACCGGGCTGGAGCGCCGCTTCGCCTGCACCCAGTGCGGCAAGTGCTGCAACCGAGCGCCCGAGCTGGAGCTGGGCGAAGCGGCCGACTATGCCGACACCTTCGTGCTTCAGCTGCTGATGCGGATCTATAGTTTGCCGCGCAGTTTTACCGAATACGATAGCCCTCTGCCGCGCGCGGAGGCGAGCGCCGAATACTACGAGAGCAAGCGTCTGCTTGGGCAGTTTGCCGCTGCCTCATGGCATGCGAAAGTTCAGCGAGCCGATCGCATCGTCGACTATGTCCAGTACCTCAGCCTCTCGGTCCTGCCGCTGGACCTTGGCCTCAAGGCTTGTCCGGCATTGTCCGGCGAAAACTGCAGCATTTACGAATCCAGGCCGCTTTCATGCCGCTCGGTGCCCCTGCACTACTCCCGGCCAGCTGCAGCGGCGCGGCGCGACCTCGATAACTTCACCGGTGTCCCCGGGTTCCGCTGCGCTACCGGCCCTGAAGCGCCGCTGGTAATTTCCGGGGCCGGTATCGTCGAGCGAACACTCCTGGCCGCCCGCACCGAAGCTTTGGATCAGGCGAAGCGCGACGCGCGATGGAAGGCTGCGCTGGTCAAGGCGATGAAGGTAGGCGAACACAACCTGCCCGCACCGCGCGCTGTCGAAGCCAAAGTAGAGCTAGGCGCCCTGACCGCATCGATGCAGGCTGCGTGGCGGGTTGCAGAGACCGCCGGACTGATCGCGCCGGGCTCGACTGGGCGCCTCCTTTCCGCGCAGGCACGCCTGATCCAGCGCGAACTGGATCGCTCCGGCCTTGCCCCCCAGACGACGTCTGCCCTTACCGACCTGCAGCGCGAATATGCCGCGGCGCTTGCCGCCTGATCAGGCGAGTGCCTCGGCGATCAGCTTGCGGCTGTTGGCGATCCCGTAGAGCGCGATGAAGCTGCCCATGCGCGGGCCTTGCGGGCTGCCGAGCAGGGTTTCGTAAAGCGCCTTGAACCAATCGCGCAGGGTCTCGAAGCCGAAGTGCGGGTCCTTGCCGATCTCGTAGACCATGGTCTGGAGTTCTTCGGGCGTCGCATCGTCTGAGGTGGCGGCGAGCTCCTCGTCGAGCGCGGCGAGCGCCAGCGCCTCGTTGGGCTCAGGCTTGCGGCGCTGGAGGGTCGGGGCGACGAAATCGCGGTTAAAGGCCAGCGCGGTGGTGACGAGAGCATCGACTGCCGGGTGCGCCGCCGGATCGGCATTCTCGACGTAGTTGCCGAGATAAGACCACACCTGTTCGCGGGTCGCCTGCGAGCCAAGCACCCCTACCAGGTTCAGCAGCAAGCCATAGCTCACCGGCAACTTGTCGCCAGCGCCGCCGCCATACCCATTGGCGCGAAGCAGGTGCCACACCGGATTGCCGAGCTGCTGCTCGATCGGCTGGCTGGGGAGCTTTTCGCGAAACTGCCAGTATTCGTCGACTGCCTTGGGCACCACGCCGGCATGCAGGCTCTTGGCGCTCTTGGGTTCGCGGTAGATGTAGAACCCCAGGCTTTCCTCGCTGCCGTAGCTGAGCCACTGGTCGATGGTCAGGCCATTGCCCTTGGACTTGGAAATCTTCTCGCCGTTCTCATCGAGAAACAGCTCATAGATCATTCCCTCGGGTGGGCGGCCACCGAGCGCGCGGGCGATCTTGCCGCTTTCGCGCACCGAGTCGGTCAAATCCTTGCCGCACATCTCGTAATCGACGCCCAGCGCGACCCAGCGCATCGCCCAGTCGACCTTCCACTGCAGCTTGGAGCGCCCGCCGAGGATCGATTGCTCGACCACTTCGCCCTCGTCTTCGAAGCGTACGATCCCCGCCTCGGCATCGACCACTTCAACCGGGACCTGCAGCACCTTGCCTGACCTGTCAGACACCGGCAGCACCGGCGAGTAAGTCGCGGCACGCTCGGCGCGCAGCGTCGGCAGCATGATATCCATGATCGCCTGCCAATTGCGCAACACGCCCTTCAGCGCATCATCGAACTGGCCCGAATTGTACATGTCGCTCGACGAGACGAATTCGTAGTCGAACCCGAACCGGTCAAGGAACTGTCGAAGCATCGCGTTGTTGTGGTGCGCGAAGCTTTCGTGGGTACCGAACGGATCGGGAATGCGGGTCAGCGGCTTGTGCAGGTTGGTCTCGAGCACCGCCTTGTTCTCGATATTGTCGGGCACCTTGCGCAGCCCGTCCATGTCGTCCGAGAACGCGATAAGGCGAGTCTTGGCCCCGGTCAGCGTCTCATAGGCGCGGCGAACCAGCGTGGTGCGCAGCACCTCCTGAAAGGTGCCGATATGCGGCAGGCCGCTCGGCCCGTAGCCGGTCTCGAACACCACTGCGGAGCCATCGGGTTTGCCCGCGGGGAAGCGCTTGATGAGCTTGCGGGCTTCCTCGAACGGCCAGGCCTTGGAAACCTGCGCGGCGGCAATGAGATCGTTGTCGGTCATAAGGCCTGCGCAATTGCGAGATTTGTGCGCCCACGCAAGCACAAACGCGCTGTGCGCGCGGTTGCCAAGCCGTGCCCGCCACGGGTAAGGGCCGCGCATGTCGATTGAACAGTTTACCCCGCAGGCCGCCTTCACCCTCGATCAGCTTGAAGCCCGCTTCCCGCCGCGCGGGCTCCCGGAAGGCGCGCGCGTCACCCGCTTCGGCCCCAGCCCGACCGGATCGATGCACATCGGCGGGCTCTACACCTCGCTGGTTTCGCGCCGCGTAGCCCACCAGACCGGCGGCGTGTTTTATCTGCGGATCGAGGACACCGACAAGAAACGCGAGGTCGAAGGCACGGTTGAGCTGATCCTCGATTCCCTCGCCACCTACGGCCTGTCACCCGATGAGGGCGAGATTGCCGACGGCAAGGACGTCGGCGCTTACGGCCCCTATCGCCAGAGCGAGCGCGTGCCGATCTATCAGAGCTGTGTGCGCTGGCTGCTCGAACAGGGCCACGCCTATCCCTGCTTTGCCAGCGCGGAGGAACTGCAGGCGCTGCGCGACGAGCAGGCCAAGCACAAGGTCCCGCCGGGCTATTGGGGCAGCTGGGCGATCTGGCGTGACAAGACCCAGGCCGAAGTCAACGCAGCGCTGGCGGCAGGCAAGCCGTTCGTGATCCGCCTGCGCTCGACCGGCGGGCGCGACGAGCGGGTTACCCTGGCCGATACGATCCGTGGGCCTCTGGAGTTTCCGGCGAACCAGACCGACGTCGTGCTGCTCAAGGCCGACGGCGTGCCGACCTATCACCTCGCCCACGTGGTCGACGATCACTTCATGCGCACCACCGATGTGATCCGCGGCAACGAATGGCTGGCGAGCTATCCGATGCACGCCGAAATGTTCAGCCTGTTCGGGTGGGAGCCGCCGCGCTTTGCCCACATCAGCCCGATCGAGAAGCAGGACGGCGGGTCGCGCCGCAAATTGTCCAAGCGCAGCGATCCTGAAGCCTCGGTCGGCTGGTACATGGAAGCCGGCTACCCGCGCGATGCGGTGATCGAATATCTGCTCAACCTGATCGACGGGCGCTTCGAAGACTGGCGCGTGGCCAATCCCGGGGTGAGCAACGATGCGTTCCAGATCGAAATCGAACGGATGAACCGCGCCGGTGCGCTGTTCGATCTCGCCAAGCTCGACAGCGTCTCGCAGGGCGTGGTCGGGGCGATGAGCGCCAAGGCAATCTATGACGCCGCGCTGGTCTGGGCGAGCGATCACGCGGCCGAATTTGCCACGCGGTTCGGCGCCGACCCGGCCTATTCCCAAGCGATCCTCGACATCGAGCGCCACGGTGAGCGCCCGCGCAAGGATATCGTGCGGTGGGAACAGCTTCCCGCCGACATCGGCTATTTCTTTGACGAGAGCTACGCCGCGCTATTGCCGGAGGCGCAGGCCGCCTTCGACGCGCTCCAGCCCGCCCCGCCCGAAGGCATGCTGGCCGCGATCGCTGCCGCTTACAACCCAGCGCTCACCCGCGATGCCTGGCTCGAATGGCTGCGCGAACTTGGCCTGGGCTATGGCTACGCGCAGAACGTCAAGGCGTTCAAAGCTGCGCCCGACCAATACCGCGGTCACTTCGGCGATCTCGCCGGGGTCTTGCGCGCGGTACTGGCCGCGCGGCGCAACACGCCAGACCTGTGCGAGGTGATGCAGGTGCTCGGCAAGGACCGTGTGGTCGCCCGGCTGAGTGCCGCCGCAGCCTGGTAAGCTAATCCCGCAAGATCAGCTTTGCGCCCTGCTTGTTCTGCCGGATTTCGTCCGGGCTGAGCCCGCAGATCTCGTGCGGGAAGACCAGCCAGTCTTCGGTCTCATGCACGTAGAAATCGGGTTTGAGTTTGGTCACGTTGCGGCTGGGTTTGTAATAGACCGTGGCGATGCCGACGGTTTCGGGCATGTTGTAGCGGCACCGTCCGGCCAGTTCCTGCAGGAATGCCTGGATCGAGCGGCCAGAATCGAACACATCGTCGATCACCAAGAGCCTGTCGTCCGGCCCCAAAGTGTCGACCAGATAGCCCAGCGCGAAGACCCGAACCTGCTTCTCCTGCTGATCAATCCCGGTGTAGCTCGAGGTGCGCACTGCGATGTGATCGCATTCGATGCCGTGGTACGAG
Source organism: Novosphingobium sp. (assembly GCA_046063275.1). Classification (GTDB taxonomy): domain Bacteria; phylum Pseudomonadota; class Alphaproteobacteria; order Sphingomonadales; family Sphingomonadaceae; genus Novosphingobium. Next base: position 7,789 of record JBJTLY010000070.1, read on the forward strand.
AGCAGTTCCTGCACCGCGATCCCCACCGGCGCCCCGCCGCGCCAGATACCGACCAGATGGGTTGGGCGGAACTGCGCATCGATGACCAGGTTGGCGAGGCGGAACGAATCCTTCAGCAGCCGGTCGGCAGTGAGATAGACCTTGTCAGCCATTTGCCGCCTCATCGATTGCGGCAAGCTGCCGGGCTTGGGCTTCGGCCGGGAGGAACGAGCCGGTGAAGCTGTTGCGCGCCAATTCGATGATCTGTGCTTCGCTGAGGTCGAGTGCATCGGCCACCGCGCGGAAATTGTCGTTCACATAGCCGCCGAAGTAAGCCGGATCGTCCGAATTGATCGTCACCTTGAGCCCGGCATCGAGCATGCGCCGCACAGGGCTTTGCGCCATGTCCCCGATTACGCAGAGTCGCAGGTTGGACAGCGGGCAGACCGTCAAGGTCAGCCCCTCATGCACGATCCGCCGGGTCAGGTCAGCGTCTTCAAGCGCCCGGTTGCCGTGGTCGATCCGCTCGACCTTGAGCAGGTCCAGCGCCTCGCGGACATATTCGGGCGGCCCTTCTTCGCAGGCATGCGCAGTGACGTGCAGGCCAAGCTCGCGGGCGCGCGCGAACACCCGCTCGAACTTCCCCGGCGGATGGCCGAGTTCGGAGGAGTCGAGCCCGACGCCGTGGATGCGCGGCAAGTGCGGTTCGGCCAGAGCCAGGGTGGCAAAGGCATCATCTTCGGACAGGTGCCGCAGGAAGCACATGATCAGGCGGTAACTGATCCCCAACTCCGCCTCGCCCTGTTTGAGCGCCCGCTCGATCCCGCCCAGCACTGTGGTGAAAGCCACGCCGCGCTCTGTATGTCCTTGGGGATCGAAGAAGATCTCGACGTGGCGCACCGTGTCAGCCGCCGCACGTTGCAGGTAAGCCCAGGTCAGATCGAAAAAATCCTGCTCGGTCTGGAGTACCGACATGCCTTGATAATAGATATCGAGGAAATCCTGCAGGTTCGAAAAACTGTAGGCCGCGCGCACTTCGGCAGCGCTGGCGAAAGGAATTGCGACCCGATTACGCGCGGCGAGCTCGAACAGCATCTCAGGCTCGAGCGAGCCTTCGATGTGCAGATGAAGCTCGGCCTTGGGGAGACGGTCGATCAAGGCGGCGCGGGCTGCGGGATTCGTCATCTGGCCTTGCTGGCGTAGCGCAGCGCAGCGGTCAACCGCGGCGCGGGAACCAAAGCGCGGGCGATGGATTGATGCTGCAGACCTCCCTCCGATCCTGGAGAGCACATGTCACTCCACACCATCCGCACCAGCAACCAGGTTTCAGGCTTTGTCAGCCGGCCTGCGATGGACCCGAGCCAGCGCCTTCACATCTATGGGCCACTGCGGCCACTCAAGCCGCGAAGCTGGATCGAGCGGCTGCTCCAGCGCTAAGCCGGAGGAAGATTACGCAACCGCACGTCGAAGCGCGTTCCGGCGATCCCGCTTGAAACAAACAGATCCGCCTGAGCCATCTTGGCCAGGGCATTGAGCAGGCGCATGCCCTGCCGGCCAGCAGGGCTTTCGGCGGGAATTCCCACCCCGTCATCGACCACCGTTAGCAGTGCCTCGCTCGCGTCGACCGTGAGGCTGATGTCGAGCTTGCCTGCGGTCCTGCCGACGAAGGCGTGCTTTATCGCATTGGTCACCAGTTCGTTGATCAACAGCGCCAGAGCCGAGGCGCGATCACGCTGAACCGGGCACGGGCACGGGTGGCAAGCGAACTCGATCGGGCTGTCTCTCAAAAGCGATTCGTGCATGCTAACGCACAGGCCTTTCATCAAATCCCCCAGATCGACCATAGCGATCGCGCCTGGTTCGTATCGCAGGTGATCATAGGTCCGGCCCAGACTGGCGATACGCGACGCGGTTTTGTCCAGCGCTTCAACCACCGCAGGATTTTCAGCCTCGCGCGCCTGCATGGCAATGAGGCTGGTCAGGATCGTTAGATTGTTCTTCAGCCGGTGATCGAATTCGGCAAGCAGCATGTCGCGTTCGCGGACCCGCCGTTCGCGCTCGACGAGAAGCGCACTAGCGACGGCGCGTGCCGATTCGGTGAGCGCGATGACCATCAGGCCGACCACCAGGTTTATGACAGTGCGCGGATAGTCGAGCGGATCGGCAAACCGGTAGTCAGGTCCGTGGTTGATCCCGACCAACCACAGGTACCCGAAGACGAGTGGCCAGGCGATGAGCCCACCGCGCAGACGCCCCATCAAAGTCGCGACCAGAAGACCGGGATAGGCCAGCGCATAGGGAGCGGAGTTCGGCAGCCAGATATCGATGATGGCGCGGAGTCCGGCCACCAGCGCCAATGCAATCGACGCGGCCAGAACTTCGCTCAACAAGCGCCGCCAGCCGGTCTTCCCCGCAACGAGGTCAAGGCGGATGATCCGCATCTCGCGCGGAGCATCAATTTCCAAATTGTGCACGACCACAAATTCTCCAAACGGCGAGGACGTTATAGCAGCGCCGCTCGGTTGCAAGCATCGATACTTGCTCAGCGTTCCATTTTCGTTCTAACGCTGCCGCATGACCGAACCGCTACCCCTTCCCGCGCTGCACGCCAGCCATGGCGGCTGCTGGCTGCGCAGCGGGTCCGGGGCGAACCGGGGCGTGAGCAAGGGCGATGCAATCATTGCCGCGGCTGATACGCCGCTCCTGATGCTCAACGCGCCTCTGGTGGCAACGCGGCTGGGCTACCCGGACCTTTCGGGGCTCGACCTGCTCGAACTCTTCGCCTTCGTCCATCCGGCGCGGTTCGTGGTGCCGACCCCCAAGGGGCTCGCCCACGCGCTCGACCTGGCCGAGCCCGAGAGCGATGCCGATGTGCCGCTGCTCCTCCAGCAAGCGGCCGAGATTCTTCTTGGCACCTGCACTGCGTCAACCTGGCCCCAGCGCGAGGGCGCATGGACTGCGCTGCAATCGCTGATCCGCCTGCGCTGGTCGTGGGCGCCGCTGCTGACCGCGCGGATTGCCACGCCGGCTACGTCCGAGCGCTGGCTCTTCGCGCGCCTGCCCGAATGGGAGGAGGCGCCCGAACGCCCCCAGCCCGCCCAACTCACGCTCGATCCGCAAGCGGTCGCAACACGGCTGGCCGAGCTGACCGGCCAAGGCGCAGAACCACGCCCAGCACAGGCTGCCTATGCTGCAGAAGCCGCGCATGTGTTCGGCCCGCGCAACGCACAGGGCCAGCCGCACCTGCTGCTCGCGCAAGCCGGGACCGGGATCGGCAAGACCCTGGGCTATCTCGCTCCGGTAGCGCTGTGGAGCCAGGCGGCGCAGGGCACGGTCTGGGTTTCGACCTATACCAAGGCTCTCCAGCGCCAGCTCCGCAGCGAAAGCCGCCGCGCCTGGCCACCGCGCCGCGCCGACGGCAGCGCGCCCGTGGTGGTGCGTAAGGGCCGCGAGAATTACCTGTGCTTGCTCAACCTTGAAGACGCGCTGCAAGGCGGCTTCACTGGCCGCGCGGCGATCCTGGCGCAGCTGGTCGCGCGCTGGGCGGCCTATAGCCAGGACGGCGACATGATCGGCGGCGATCTGCCCGGTTGGCTGCCCACGCTGTTCCGCCAGCGCGGAGTAGCGGCGCTGACCGACCGGCGGGGCGAATGCGTCTATGCAGGGTGCCCGCACTACCGGAAATGCTTCATCGAGCGCGCCAGCCGCGCCAGCGCGCAGGCCGATCTGGTCATCGCCAACCACGCTTTGGTCATGGTCAACGCCGCGCGCGGCCGCGATGCGGCCCAGCGTCCGACGCGGATCGTGTTCGACGAAGGCCACCACGTGTTTGAGGCGGCGGATTCGACCTTTGCAGCTGCCTTGACCGGCGCGGAGACGATCGAGCTGCGTCGCTGGGTGATCGGACCAGAGCGCGGCTCCAAGGGCCGCCGCCGCGGCCTCGCGGCACGGCTGGCCGATGTCGCGAGCTATGACGAGGCCGGAGGCAAGGCGATCGCTGCCGCGCGTCATGCCGCTGAGGCCTTGCCCGGCGACGGCTGGCTGCAACGGCTCCATGAAAACGCCCCGTCAGGTCCGCTGGAGGAGCTGTTCGCGGGGGTCCGCGCGGTGACCTATGCGCGCGACGAAAGCGGCGGGCAGGAGGGCGGCTACGGGCTGGAGACCGAGGCCGCGCAGCTCGACGGACCGATTGTTGAATTTTCTGGTGCCGCACAGGCCGCCTTGGCGGAACTGCGCGCGCCACTGATGCGGCTGGGAGTGCGATT
>JBJTLY010000071.1:0-14352 GCA_046063275.1 Novosphingobium sp.
GCAGGCTGATCATCATGACCGTCGCCAGGGTGAGACAGATCGCCAGCGCCTTGCCCATCGAAATGTCCGAGACCGCGCCAAAATAGATGATCACCGGGGCCAGCACGTGCCCTGTGATCAGGATCGAAATGTAAGGCGGCATGTCGTCGGCGCGCTGGTAAGTCCAGTCCTGGTGACAATGCGGGCACACCTCTATCGGCTTCAGGAACCTGCGGAACAGCTTCGCCTTGCCGCAGCGCGGGCACAGGCCGCGCGCTCCGCGCAGGATTGCGGCGCCGAGCGAATGGGGCAGGGTGGGCTTGGGGATAGGTGCAAGCATCACTGTCCTTTCGGCCCCCCAGCCGCGCCGATCAAGGCAAATCAATCATGCCGGAGCGCCACAAGGTGAGCAGAGCCATAGCCAGCAGACCGGCGATGCCGGTCACCAGTTTGGCAATGTTTATCAACGGCACGACCCATTTCATTGCGTTTAGCTATACTTAGCTGGCCAGCATTGGCAAATTGCCTGCTCGCTCCGTGCTTGTTGCGCGGCGCCAAGGCTGCGGCTAAGGGCCGCTGCGTCATGCTCAGCAACCTCGATCAACAGCCCGCCGACGCGCTGCTCGCGCTGATCAAGCTTCACAACGACGATCCGCGCGTCGACAAGATCGACCTTGGCGTGGGCGTCTACCGCACTGGTCAGGGCGGCACCCCGGTGTTCGGCGCGATCAAGGCGGCCGAGCAGCGGCTGGTCGATGAGCAGGATTCGAAGGCCTATCTCGGCCCCGAAGGCGATATGGGCTTCGTCCACGCGCTGATGCCTTACATTTTCGGCAAGGATGACCCCAGCATGGGCGGCCGGATCGAGGGGATGCAGGCACCTGGCGGCACGGGCGCGGTGCGGCTCGCGGTGGCACTGGCCAAGCGCGCCGGGGTCACCCGGATCATCATGGGCCTGCCGAGCTGGCCCAACCACGCCCAGATCCTCGGCGACCTGGCGGTTGAGCTGAAGAGCTTCAGCCATGCCACCAAGGGCGGCACGGTAGACATGGACGCACTGCGCGCCGCGATCGCCGAGGCCCTGCCGGGCGACGCCATCATGCTGCACGGCTGCTGCCACAATCCCACGGGCATCGACTATTCGAACGAGCAGTGGGACGAGATTGCTCCGCTGATCGCCGAGAAGGGCCTGCTGCCGATCCTTGATCTGGCCTACCAAGGGTTGGGCAAGGGCATGGAGGAAGACGCATACGGCGTGCGCAAGGTCCTCAGCCTCGTCCCCGAGGCGCTGATCGCCTACAGCTGCGACAAGAACTTCGGCATGTACCGCGACCGCGTGGGCGCGATCTAAGTGATGGCGCCGGACAGCGCAGTGCTGACCCGCGTGCTTTCGAACGGCCATGCGCTGGCGCGCGCGGCCTGGTCGATGCCGCCCGATCACGGTGGCGCGGCGGTACGGATCGTGCTCGAGGATCCCGAACTCACCGCGATGTGGCTCGATGAACTCGACACCATGCGCACCCGTATGCGCCAGGTTCGCGCGCGGCTGGCCGAGCACGGCATGGCCGGAGCGATCGACCTTGCCCCGCTGGGCGGCCAGAACGGGCTGTTCTCGATCCTCCCGCTCAGCGCCGAACAGATACAGACTTTGCGCTCCGATCATGGGATCTATCTGGCGGGATCAGGCCGGATCAACGCGGCGGGGCTGACCATGGGCAACATCGACAAGTTCATCGCCGACCTCACCACCGTGAGCAGCTGAATGGACCGGCAGCCGATCCTCGAAGGGGAACGGCTGCTGCTGCGGCCGCTGCATGCCGATGATTGGGCAGAATTTCAGATAGTCGCCGGTGATCCGCAAGTGTGGGAACAGCACCCGCAACGCATACGCTGGCAAGAGCCCGCCTTGAGCGCTTACTTTGCCGCCCTGATCGACGGCAAGGGCGCGCTGGCGGTGATCGAGAAAAGTACCGGCGCGCTGGTCGGGGCGAGCCGCTATCAGTACGGTTCGGAAGCAGATGGCGGCACGATCGAGATCGGTTCGACCATGCTTGCCCGCAGCCACTGGGGCGGCGAAACCAATCGCGAGATGAAGCGGCTGATGATCGCCCACGCCCTGCAGCACGTCGCCACGGTCGAATTCTGGGCCTGGCTGGACAACGCCCGTTCGCGGCGTGCGCTTGAGAAGATCGGCGCGCGTCTGGTTGACCGGGTTGAAGATGTGGAGATGGACGGGCGGATATTTCCGCACGCGGTTTACGCGATCACTGCGGAAAATTTCGCGGCCGGGCCACTGACATCAGCTTGAAGGTTTGGCCGTCTGCCTCTTGCATTCCAGCTGAGGAACAAACACAGGATAGGGAAACGTTACACGGCGCGGCAGCCAACGTTTGCGCCCGAAGTAGTCGCGGTGCCAATCGAGCGTCATTCGGCACAGGTCCTGCCCAAGCCCAAGACGGCTGTTCATGGTAAAGCGACAATCCGCAACGTCGCGGCCTGTTCGCTCGCACTTGAGCTCTCCGATTTCATCAGTGATCTCACTGACGGCCATCGAGTCATCGCAGGCATCGATCAAGGCGACGCAGCCGGCGTTCCGGTACTGGTAATAAGCTTCGGCCAGAACATCAGGCTTGGGCAGAAGTGGTGCTTTGGACCCGGTGATCGTGGCGCAGGCTGCCAATGCCGGCAAAAGCAGTATCGCGCCGGCGCCCTGCGCACGCCCCAGCCGCATCATTAGCCCCTGAGGCTTTGCATCCGCTGCAGATAGCGTGCCAGCACATCGATCTCGAGGTTCACCGCATCGCCCGTCCGCAGGTCGCCCAGGGTGGTGACCTCGGCGGTATGCGGGATGATGTTGAGGTGGAAGGTGCAAGTGCCATCGGCGTGATCGTCGAGCGTATTCACCGTCAGCGAAACGCCATCGACCGTGATCGAACCCTTGGTCGCAATGTAGGGCGAAATTTCCGCCGGCGTAGTGACAGCAATGTGCAGCGAGCCGCCGACTTCCGCGCGCAGCACCACGCGGCCGACGGCATCGACGTGGCCGGTGACGATATGCCCGCCCAGCTCGTCGCCCAGCCGCAGGGCCTGTTCGAGGTTCAATCTGCGCCCTTGCCGCCACTGGTCCTGCGCGGTCTTGCTGACGGTTTCTGCCGAAACGTCGACGGCAAACCAGGCGTCTCCAGCCTGTCCACCGCGCTCGACCACGGTCAGGCACACGCCCGAACAGGCGATCGAGGCACCGATCGCAATTTGGTCAGGATCGTAGGGGCAGGTGATCACCGCCCTCAGGTCGCCCGCGTTGCGGACTTCGCGGATCTGGCCGATGGCAGAGACAATACCGGTAAACATCAGATCGGCTCGTATACGGTGAGCATGTCCTTGCCAAGCGGGCGCCGGTCGGCAAGTCGCCACGCGGGATTCGTGGCCAGGCTTGTCTCGGACAGTTCGGGCAGCCCCGCGCCATCGCCGCCCACCTCATGCGGGGCGCGATAGAGCAGCAAGCGATCGACCAGACCTGCGGCGAGGAAACCGCGCGCGGTCTGTGCTCCGCCTTCGCCCATCAGGTACTGCGCATGCTCGATCTGCGTAATGTCCTCTGGCCCGGCGATCTTCCGCCAGCCCTCCGGCGCGCTGCCCGTGGTCAGCAGCCAGCGCTCCGGGCTGCGCACTTCAAGCCCCGGAAGCCGCACATCAAGCCGCGGCGCGTCGGCCGCAAGCGTGCCGCGCCCGACCAGGATCGCATCCATCCGAGCGCGCCAGGCGTGAACGTGCGCGCGCGCTTCCGGGCCGGTCAGCCATTGGCCCTGGCCCGGAGGCGGGGCGAGGCGCTGGTCTGCCGAGAGCGCCAGCTTGAGTGTCACATGCGGTCGCTGCTTGACGGTGCGGGTGAGGTATCCGGCGAGGCTATCCCCGCAATCAGGGCATTCGGCTAGCTCAGTCTCGATCCCCGCTGCGCGCAGGCGGGCAAGCCCTTGGCCTGCCGTGCGCGGATCGGGATCGCCGCAACCGATCACCACCCGCGCCGCGCCAGATGCAGCGAGCAAGTCCGCGCAAGCAGGGCCGCGACTGCTTTGGTGTGCGCAGGGTTCGAGCGTTACGTAAATGGTTGCGCCAATTGCGCCATCGCCGGCTGCGGCCAGCGCCTCGGCTTCGGCATGGGGACGTCCGCCGGGCTGGGTCCAGCCGCGCGCGATCAGCTTGCCTTGCTTGACCACCAGCGCGGCAACGGCGGGGTTGGGCCGGGTCAGGGGAATGCCGCGCTTGGCGAGCCGCGCGGCGGCGGCGAGCCAGCGGCGGTCTGCTTCAGTGACCAACCGGGGCCTGCGGCTTGGCCATGTTGAGCGCTGCCGCCGCGCGCTCTGCGGCATCCTGTTTGGCCTTGGCTGCAGCTTTTTCGGCGTCGGCGCGCTTCTTAATGGAATCAACATCCATGCCCGAGACGCGGCCCAGCGACATCCACAACTTCTGGACTTCAGCATCGGCCTGAGCCTGCGCCTTTTCGCGCGCTTCCTTGTCCTTCTGGTTGGCCTTGATGAACGCGAGCGTTTCCGCCTCGGTCCGATCGGCTGGCCAGGAGTTGATATAGTCGATCTCGGGTAGCTTGCGATCGGCGACCCAGTTCTGGGTCACGGCCAGCCCGCCGAACAGCCCCACAGTGCAAAATGCGGACGCCGCCGCATAGCGCCAGCGCGCCGGTCCGGCGTCACGGAACACGTCGCGGAATTCGGTGATCGCCCCGCTCGGGTTGACGTTCTTGAGAAATGTCATGGCGCCAAGATAAGGCCCATTGCGCGCTTGCGCCAGTATTCAGTTGTAATCGACCGAAATCGGGATGCGTCCGCGGAAATTCCCGGCCCGCCCGCCGCTGATGATCAGCCGCGCACCGAAGCTGAATTCGAGCTCGCCATTGGCGTTTAGCTGCGGGTGCGGCGGCAGATCGGTAGTGAATTGGGCGAGCCGCGCCTGGCCGCCATCGGGCGTGCTCATTTCGACCGTGTCTGGTAATTCAAGCCGCACTTCGCGCAGCGGCACTCCGGTGATCTTGCCGTGCCCGGTCACGGGAATTCCCCCAAGGTCGACCAGTTCACCGGTAGTGCGCTTCTCGCCGCCAGTCGCGGAAAGCTCGGCGCTGCCGCCTTGCCGGCCGGTGAGGGCAAGTTTGCTGAAGTTGAGGTCGGTCCAGATCTCGATTGTCAGCGGGCGCTCGCCGGGCTTGGTTGCGCTATCGCCGTAGCACAGCCGGCAACTGTCCTGCGCCGCTGCGGGCGCGCAAAGCAGGAGACCTGCGGCAAGGGCAAAGGTCCGCACCATTGTGCCACCCTGAGGCAGCGTGGTTAATTTGGCGTTACGCAGCTCTACCCAAAAGGCAGGTAGAGCCCGCGTCCATGGCGCTTGAGCCAGCGATTGGCGGCGCGCATGTCGCCTTCGTAGAGGCCGTCCAGCAGCGCGTGGAACGCCGGGCTGTGATCGAAATGGACCAGGTGCGCCACTTCGTGGGCGACCACCGAGCGGCGCACCTCGGCGGGGGCCATGACCAGCCGCCAGTTCATCCGGATCGTACCGCCCCGGGCGCAGCTGCCCCAGCGGCGTTGCGCGCTCGAGAGGAGCAGGCGGGCAAGCGGCTGTCCAGCGCGCTCGCAATAGAATGCCAGGTCTGCCGCCATCAGCCGCCGCGCTTCGCCTTCAAGCCAGCGCTTGAGCCGCGCAGGGACCGATTCGGCCGGACCGCCGAGAACAAATTCACCCTCGTCGATGGTGACTCGGCGCAGCGCGGTCGGATCGTGGCGCACGGTCAGGCTTTCCCCGCAGAACGAAAGCTGGGTGCCGTGGCCCACCTCCTGCGCTTCGGGCACCGCGGCGAGTTGCCCGGCGATCCAACCGGCCCGGCGCTTGGCAAATTCCAGCGCTTCGGCAGTGCGGCCCCATTGCGGCAGCGTGATCCGCACCGCGCTGCCATCGGGGGCCAGCCGCATGGTCATCCGCTTGGCTAGATGATTGCGCCGCAGCACGACCGGCAGCATCCGCCCGGCCACTTCGACCTGCAGTTCCGGCTCGTTTTTGCGCAGCCACTCAATCATCGGCGAATTCAACTCCTGGCGGCAATATTACATGCTGCTCAAGCGGGCCGGCAAGGTCTTCGGGAATCGCTTTCCCCCGCACCGACACCCCGGCCGCATGGACCGCTTCGGGATCGCCGCAGATCAGGTAATGCCATTCGGGCAGGTCTTTGCCTTCAGCGCGCAGCACATAGGTGCAGGTCGGCGGAAGCCAAGCCAGCGATGCGGCTAGCTGCGGGTTGAGCTTGAGGCAATCGGGCACCTGGCGCTTGCGGTGTTTGTAATCGCTGCACCGCGCCGAAGGGATATCGAGCAGGCGGCAGGCGACGTTGGTGGGATAGATGATCCCAGTGTCTTCATCCTCGGCCTTGTGCAGGCAGCACTGGCCGCAGCCGTCGCACAGCGCTTCCCATTCGGACTTGGTCAGTTGCTCGATCGGCAGGGTCCAGAACCGATCGCGCATTACCTGACCGACTTAGCGAGGTCCGCTGCAACGGCATCGGGCCCGTCGAAGACCGGCAGGATCTCGATCGGCTCGCCATTTCGGCCAAGCAACACGGTATTGCGGGTGTGCTCCATCAGATAACCGCCCGGGGTTTCGCGGCCCTTGCTTTTGACCACCGCGAACTTCGCGGCGACCGCGTCGATTTCGGCCTGGCTGCCGCTCAGCCCGATCAGCTTGGGCGAAAAGGCGGCGGCGAACTGGCCGACCCGCTCGGGCGTGTCGCGCGCGGGGTCGATGGTGATGAAGAACGGCTGGATCTCTGCAGCCAGCGCCGGGTTTGCCTTGGCGAAGCGATTCAGGCCTTGGATCAGCACATTCATGTCGGTGGGGCAGGCATCGGGGCAGAAAGTATAGCCAAAGTAGACGATCCGGTATTTGCCCTTGAAGCTGTCCGAGGAGACGCGGGTGCCGTCCTTGCCGGTAAGGGTGAAGGGCCCGCCGACGGTAGAGTCGGTCAGCGAGACCCCGGCAATGGGCTCTGGCTCGACCTTGGCTTGCTGGCAGGCGCTCAGCGTCAGCGCGAGGCCCAAAAAAATCGTACGAAGCGGCTGAAACATGGCGCGGCGGTTCATGCTCTGCTAAACCGCGCCGCGCAAGGAGCGTTTCGGGCAAGGCATTGATTCTGCCGCAAGCGCCCGCGCAACAGGAGGAATCTGGTCCGTGCTGAAGTTTCGTAACTTGACCCTTGTATTGGCTGCGACGGTGACTGCCGCATTGGCGCTCCCTGCGCCCGCATTGGCGCAGTTTTCCGACAGCTACAAATTCCTCGAAGCGGTGCGCAAGCGCAACGACGCGGATCTGCAGAAGCTGTTCGAGAAGGGTGGTTCGACCCTGGTCAACACGCGGGATCAGACCAGCCTCGACACCGGATTGCACATTGCCGCACGGCAGAAGAACCTGCGTTACGTCAGCTTTCTGATTTCCGCCGGAGCCAATGTGAACATGCGCAACGCGGACGGCGAGACGCCGCTGGTGATTGCCTGTAACCTTGGCTTTATCGAAGCCGTGCCACCGCTGATCGCCGCTGGAGCCAAGGTCGATGAGCCCAACTCGACCGGTGAAACCCCGCTGATCACTGCGGTGCACAATCGCAACATCGAACTGATGCGGTTGCTGCTTCAGGCCGGGGCGAGCCCTGATCGCAAGGACAATTCGGGCCGCAGCGCGCGCGATTATGCCACGATGGATCCCAAGAGCGAGACCCTGCTTACCGAGATCAAGACATACGCAAAGGCCAAGCCGTCGAACGGCAAGCCGGTGTTTGGTCCCAATTGACCCAGCCTGACAGCCTTGCCGCGCTGCGCCTCGCGCTCGCCCCGGCCATCGCCGACGCTGCCGCGTTCGATGGCTGGAGCGACGCGGCGATCGACAGTGCAGCCACGGCGCAAGCCATTGATCCCGCCAGCGCTCGTTATGCTTTCGATGACGGAGCGATGGCGATGATCGAGGCTTGGGCCGGCAGCGTCGATGCGGCCATGACCGCAGCTTTTCCGCCCGAACGGATCGCGGCGATGAAAATCCGCGAACGGATCCGCAGCCTTGTCCAGTTCCGGCTCGATGCGATCGTCCAGCAAAAAGAAGCGCTGCGCCGCGCGCTGGCGATTATGGCCATGCCGCAAAACGCAGCCCGCGCGGCAAAGCTCGCGTGGCACAGCGCCGACGCGATGTGGCGGCTGGCCGGCGATACGGCGACCGATTACAACCACTACACCAAGCGCCTGACGCTGGGATCGATCTACGCAGCGACCTTGGCGGTCTATGTTGGCGACTCCAGCGAGGATCACGCCGATACCAGGGCCTTCCTCGATCGGCGGATCGAAGGGATCATGAAGTTCGAGAAGGCCAAGGCGCGCTTACTCAAGCCGCGCGACGAGCAGTTCAGCGTTGCGCGTTTGCTCGGCCGACTGCGCTACCCAGCCCGCTAAGCGCAAATTCTCCTTGCAGGTCCGATCACGCGCAGCATTGCCTGGCGCGTCGACATGTGTTCGACTGGTTTCGGTCGGCAGGGGAGAATCTAAATGCGCATGACTATTCGTGCAGCCGTCGTGGTTGCCGCACTGAGCAGCGCCGCGCCTGCATTCGCCCAGGCGCAAGCGGTCGACCCGGTGGCGCGCGCCGAGGCGGCGCAAGCGCTCGCGGCAGCGAATTCGCCGAAGATCACCAAGACCACCGTCGTCGCCACCGATATCGCCGGGACACCGGCCGTGGCGGACCCCAACGGGACCGTCGGCAACATGCTGGTGCAGGTGAATGCGGCCGATCCGAACGTCGCCGGCTACCTCGGGTTCAAATACGGCGCCGACGGCAAGGGCGTAACCAACTTCTGGGTCAAAACCCGCGGTGCCAAGATGAACACCTTCGACGCGGTCCAGGCAGGGGACCGGGTGGTCACCGACCTGTGGCAGGCTGGGACCGGCAGCCAGACCGGTCATGTCGGCGGAACCCGCGTTATCGTGGATGCCAATCCGACCAACTCGGGAGAAGTCGCGGGGCGCTGGGTGCTGTTCACCGACACCGGCGTGCATATCAGCCAGGTATCGCCGCAATATCCCAACCGCTTCGGCCCGATCAGCGCGATCGTCGCCAACAGCTTCCAGCAAGTGCTGTTTCCCGGCGGCCTTGGCGGACTTCTGCCGCCGCCGGGGGCGAATTTCGGCGGCTGGGTGGTGATCGGCGCCGGTGCGAATTCGCCCGGGTTCAGTCCGCTCAAGTTCCTCACCTTGAACGCACATCTGCTCGCTGTCCCCGAACCGGGGGCGTTCGAGGTCGACGCAGGAGCCGCGCCCTATTTCACCAAGGCCGACGGAGTGCGCCGCAGCTTCGTTCTTGCTGACACCGCCGCGCCAACGGTCAAGCCGCTCGCTGCGGCCGGCACCGGGGCGAGCGTCAAGATCGACGCGCAGGGCAATTCGGGGATGATAACACTGACCACCGGCAGCGCTCCGACCGCAGGCGACCAGTTCAGTGTGACTTATGCCCACGCCTATCCCGCCGCCAGCTATCCGGTGATCGCGGCGGCCAACGCGGCGGGTGTGAACGCGGTGCGAAACGGATTTGTCGAGGCCACCCCCGCGGGATTCGTGCTTGATGTGCCGGGAGGTCTCGCACCAAACACCGCTTACGCCATCACTTTCAACGCACCGGGCAAGTGATGAACGATTACTAATGCGAATGACTTGCAATTAGCCCACGGTTCTGGCAGCGCGACTGGCATGACGCTTGACTTGCTTCCGATCGGCCAGCGCGCGGTGGTCACCGCGGTCGACTGGGCCGCGCTCGCACCCGATGAGGCGCAACGGCTGCAGGCGCTCGGGCTCGATGTCGGCGCGCGTGTCGCCTTGTCGCACCGCGGGGTGTTCGGCGGGCGCGATCCGCTGGCGGTGATGATCGGGCGGATGACCGTCGCCCTGCGCCGCAACCACGCGCGCGCGATGACCGTTGGAAAGATCTGACATGACCCAGCCGCGCAGCGCCGCGCTGGTCGGCAATCCCAACGCCGGCAAGAGCGCGCTGTTCAACGCGCTGACCGGCGCGCGGCAGAAGATCGCCAACTATCCCGGGGTCACGGTCGAGCGGAAAGCAGGGCGGCTGGTCCTCCCCTCGGGCGAACCGGTCGCGTTGACCGATCTTCCCGGTACCTACAGCCTGACCCCGACCAGCCCCGACGAGGAGGTGACCCGCAAGGTCATCCTGGGTGAGTTTCCGGGCGAACCCGCGCCGCAGGTTCTGGTGGTGGTGCTCGATGCCTCCAACCTCGAACAGCATCTGGTTTTCGCGCAAGAAGTGATTGCGCTGGGCCGCCCGGTGGTGGTCGCGCTCAACATGATCGATCTGGCCGAGCGCGACGGGCTGGTGCTCGATCCCATGGCTTTGCAGGAAGCGCTGGGCGTGCCGGTGGTGCCGACTGTCGCGGTGCGCAAGCGCGGGCTCGACGAACTGGCTGCCGCGATCGCCGTCGCCGAAGCGCGCTCGCCCGAACATCACCGCCCGCACGTCACCATGACCGAGCGCCGCCTGACCGCGCACGCGATTGCCGACGGTGCGATCCTGTCCGAAACCCGGCGGCACCGGCTGCATGCGCGGCTCGACCGGCTGTTCCTCCATCCGTGGCTAGGGCCGTTGATCCTGTTCGCCGCGCTGTTCGTGGTGTTCCAGGCGGTGTTTACCTGGGCCACACCGTTCGCCGACGCCTTGCAGGCCGCGGTCGATTGGCTTGGCGCCACGGTCAAGCAGCTGATGCCTGCGGGCCTCGCGCGCGATCTGGTCACCGACGGGGTAATCGCCGGGGTGGGCTCGGTGGTGGTCTTCCTGCCGCAGATCGTGATCCTGTTCTTCTTCATCCTCGCCATGGAAGCCTCGGGCTACATGGCCCGCGCCGCTTTCCTGATGGATCGGCTGATGGCCCGGGTCGGGCTGTCAGGCCGCAGCTTCATCCCGCTGCTCTCCAGCTTCGCCTGCGCGGTGCCGGGCATCATGGCGACCCGCTCGATCACCGATCCAAAGGATCGGCTGACAACGATCCTTGTCGCGCCACTGATGACCTGTTCGGCGCGGCTGCCGGTTTACACGCTGATCATCGCCGCCTTCATTCCCAACACACCGGTAGGCATGGGCATGCGGCTGCAAGGCATGGTGATGATGGGCCTCTATGTCGTGGGGATCATCGGCGCGATGCTCGCTGCGCTGATCCTGCGCCGCACCCTGACCAAGGGCTCAGCCAGCGGCTTCATCATGGAGCTGCCCAAGTACCAGATGCCGCGGCTCAAGGACATGGCGCTGGGCCTGTACCAGCGGGTGCAGATCTTCCTTCGCCGTGCCGGCACGATCATCCTGACGGTCAGTGTTGTGCTGTGGCTGCTGCTCAACTTCCCGCGTGCCGGGGCGGGGGAGGACCAGGTCGACGCTTCGTTTGCCGGGCACATCGCCAATGGCCTTGCCGTGGCGCTTGAACCGATTGGCTTCAACCGCGATATTTCGCTGGCGCTGATCCCGGCGATGGCTGCGCGCGAGGTTTCGGTCAGCTCGCTCGCCACCACCTACGCGGTGGGTAATGCCGACGAGACCAAGCAGACCGAGGCGCTCGGCACCCAGCTCAAGAGCCACTGGAGCCTCGCCACCGCGCTCGCCTTCCTCGCCTGGTTCGTCTTCGCACCGCAGTGCATGAGCACGATTGCAGTCACCCGGCGCGAAACGAATGGGTGGAAATGGCCTGCCTTCATGTTGGCATACCTGTTCGGACTGGCCTATCTCTTCGCGGGAATCACCTATTGGAGCGCGGTCGCTCTTGGGTTGTAGAGCGAGGAAGAAATGGCAGGCAGCGTCAACAAGGTAATCCTGATCGGCAATCTGGGCGCTGATCCCGAGGTCAAGAGCTTCCAGAACGGCGGCAAGGTCTGCAACCTGCGCATCGCCACCAGCGAAAGCTGGAAGGACAAGAACACCGGCGACCGCCAGGAACGCACCGAATGGCATTCGGTCGCAATTTTTTCCGAAGGCCTGGCCGGGGTCGCCGAGCGCTTCCTGCGCAAGGGCAGCAAGGTTTACATCGAAGGCCAGCTGCGCACCCGCAAGTGGCAGGACCAGTCGGGCAATGATCGCTATTCGACCGAGGTGGTGCTGCAAGGCCCCGGCTCGGTGCTGACCATGCTCGATGGCGCACCCGGCGGCGGGCAGGGCGGCGGCGGTGGTGGCGGCGGCCAGCGTTCGGGCGGCGGTGATTGGGGCGCCGGCGGCGGCGCTCCATCTGGTGGTCAGCGTTCGGGCGGCAGCAACGTTGGTGGCGGGTTCGCCGATGATCTGGATGATGACATCCCGTTCTGAGCCCGACGCTCAGTCCTTCTTGAACATGTCCTTCAGCACGGCGAACGGGCTGGTATCACTCGGATCGAGCAGACCGGCCTTGCGCCGCGCTTCTTCGGCGTTCGGGCCTTCGAGGTAGGGATCGATGGCCAGACCCAGCGTCTGCGCCAGTGCCTCGCCCAGGTCGAAGCGACCACCCTCCATCTCGATCTGGTCGAGCATTTCGGGCTCGAGTTCCATTTCAGCCGGAAGGTCTTTGGCCGGAGGCACGAACTGCAGTTCGACCGGCTCGTGGACCCCCACTTCAAGCTCTTCTGCGGAGACCGCGCAGCTTTGCACCACGTCGGCGTCGAGCACCCCGTGGGCGCGCACCGTCTGGCCATCGGGGGTCAGCGTGATCCGCGCGGTCAGCTGGCGGACGGCGACAAGATCGAAGCGCTGCGCCAGGGCGGCGCATTCCTCGGCGCTGGCAGAAATGTCCAGCGGTCCCTCGGGCAAGTTCCGGGCATCGATCAGGCGCGACATTTCGCTCATCTCGGGATCGTCCCTGCGATCAGGTCGGCATCGCTGACTGCGGCGAGAGTCACGGCGAGGTGGCGCATTTCGCTGGCGATCGCGACCGGATCGGCACCCTCGATCAAGGTGATGTTGCGCTTGATCGCGGAGACAAGCTCGGCGTCGTCCGCTGTCGCCAGCCCGGTCCGAAACGCATCGAGCCGCCCGCCGAACGCGCTCATCAGCTTGCCCATGTGCTTGCCCATCACGACATCGCCCACCCCGCTCTGACGGAGCTGACCGTCCATGTCGGACACGAACAGGTCGGTCAGAGGTGCGGTATGCCCGCGCACCGCCTCGCTCGCTTCCAAGCGCAGCAGCACCAGGCTCAAAACCAGCGTGATCGCATCGAACCGGCCGGGGACGGTATCGGCGATCCCACCCTTCGCATACCACTGCGGTTCGCGGGCAATTTCCACCACGCGGTGCCACAGCGGGCGCAGCTCGGTTTCTTCGCTCGGGCGGCCGAGCAGGCGATCGAACAGCCCCATGGGAGGTCCCTTTTCATTCAGTTGCAGTTAAACGCATGAGCGCCAAGCGCCTTGTTGCGTGAGCAGCGAAGGCAGCCTAAGGCTGGCGCCGCGATAGATCAAAGGGCCCCCGCCATCAACATGGCTGCAGGGGCGACGGAGCGAAGATTGATGCGAGTTACCGGAATTTTGCTGGCAGGTGCAGTGCTCGCGAGCAGCCTTGGCGGCTGCGCAACGATCAAGGATCATCGCGGCTACATTGTCGATGGGGCGCTGCTCGATTCGGTCCAGGCCGGGGTCGACAACCGTACCTCGGTTGAAAAGGTGCTCGGTCGGCCCAGCTTTGTCAGCCAGTTCGGGCGGCAGGACTGGTACTACATTTCGACCAACACCCGGCAGGCCGCGTTCAACTCGCCGCACACCACCGAGCAGTTGCTGGTGCGGGTAGTATTCGACGACAAGGGCAACGTCGCCGCAGTTGAGCGCACCGGTGCCGAAAAGGTCGCACGGATCAGCCCCGATGGCGACAAGACCCCGACGCTCGGCCGCAACCGCAGCTTCCTGGAGGATCTGTTCGGCAACATCGGCCAGGTCGGCGCTGGCGGTCAGGGCGCTGGCCAGGGCGGCGGCCCGGGCGGGCCCAACGGCAGCTGAGGTTGAAGGCGCCGGGACCATGCATATATCCCGCGCATGACTGACCACAATTCCAGCCACGGCTTGGGTCCATGGCACGGCACCACCATCATTGGCGTCAAGCGCGGCGGCAAGACCGTCATTGCGGGCGATGGCCAGGTATCGATGGGCAACACGGTGATGAAGCCCAACGCCAAAAAGGTCCGCCGGATCGGTGACGGCAGCGTCATCGCCGGGTTTGCTGGGGCGACCGCTGACGCTTTCACCCTGTTCGAGCGGCTCGAGAAGAAGCTTGAGCAGCACCGCGGGCAGTTGATGCGCGCCGCCGTCGAATTGGCCAAGGACTGGCGCA
>JBJTLY010000072.1:0-4472 GCA_046063275.1 Novosphingobium sp.
GCGGCCCCGAAAGCTTCACGCCGGACGTGCGCTATCACTTGGGCGAAAGCGCCGAACTGAAGGGGTGCTTCATCGCGGCGGGGCTCAATTCGATCGGGCTGCAATCGGCGGGCGGGGTGGGCAAGGTCATGGCCGAATGGATCCGCGACGGGATCCCGCCAGCGGACTTGTGGACCGTCGACGTGCGGCGCAACATGCCGTTCCAGAACAATCGCAAGTATCTGCGCGAGCGGGTCACCGAGAGCCTCGGTCTGCTCTACGCGACGCACTACCCGTTTAAGCAGTATGAAACCGCGCGCGGGGTGCGCAAGTCGGCGATCCATGACCGGCTGGCAGCGGCCGGGGCATGCTTCGGCGAAGCCTTCGGATGGGAGCGCGCCAACTGGTATGGCGAGCCGGGTTCATCGCCCCATTACGAATACAGCTATGGCCGCCAGAACTGGTTCGAGGCCAGCGCCGCCGAATGCAAGGCGGTGCGCGAGGCTGTGGCGCTGTTCGACCAGTCGAGCTTTGCCAAGTTTCGTCTCGAAGGCCGCGATGCCGGTGCGGTGCTTAACCGGGTCTGCGCCAACGATGTCGACGTTGCGCCGGGCAAGCTGGTCTATACCCAATGGCTCAATGACAAGGGCGGAATCGAGGCTGACCTCACCGTCACGCGCCTCAGCGAGAGCGCCTATCTGATCGTCGGCGGGGCCGAGACCGAGACCAAGGACTTCAACTGGCTGAAGCGCCACACGCCCGACGATGCCCATGCGGTGCTGACCAATGTGACCTCGGGCATGGGGGTCCTGTCGATCATGGGACCCAATTCGCGTGCTCTGCTGCAGTCGCTCAGCCCCAACGACCTGTCCGACACTGCCTTCGCGTTCGGGACAAGCCAAGAGATCGAGCTCGGCTATGCCATCGTCCGCGCTTCACGCATTACTTACGTCGGTGAACTGGGCTGGGAGCTCTACGTGCCCACCGAGTTCATGGCGGGGGTCTATGACGCGATTGTGGCTGCGGGCGCGGAATTCGGCCTCAAGCACGCCGGATACCACGCGCTCAATTCGCTGCGGATGGAGAAGGCCTACCGCCACTGGGGGCATGACATCACCGACGAGGATACGCCGCTCGAGGCGGGCCTCGGCTTCGCGGTCAAGCTCGACAAGCCGGGCGGGTTCATCGGCCGCGAGGCTTTGCTGCGGCAGAAGCAGGAGGGGCTCAAACAGCGCCTGGTTCAGTTCCTGCTCAAGTCCGACCAGCCGATGCTCTACCATAACGAGCCGATCTGGCAGGGGGATCGGATCGCCGGATATATCCGCTCGGGCATGTATGCCCATACGCTCGGCGGCGCATGCGGGCTGGGCTATGTGACCGCGCCCGATGGCGGCGTGGTCGGGCCGATCGGCGCCGACGATTACGAGATCGAGATCGCCGGGCAACGCTATCCCGCAACCGCTTCGCTCAAACCGCTTTACGACCCCACCAGCGCCCGGATCAAAATATGATGACCGAGAGTTCGACCGAATTGATGCAACGCCTCGCCGCCCGCACCCGGGTTGGCTACAGCTTCGAGCAGGAGTTCTACACCAGCGAAGCGGTGTTCAAGGCCGATTTCGACGAAGTGATCTCGCGCAAATGGATCGTTGCCGGACACGTTTCGCGCGTGCCGAACAAGGGCGACTACTTCCTGTTCAAGATCGGCGCCGAGCAGATCATCGTAATCCGCGAAAACGAGCACAGCGTCCGCGCCTTCTTCAATGTCTGCCGCCACCGCGGCTCGACGATCTGTTCGGCCGAAAGCGGCAACGCGCCGCGGCTGGTCTGCCCATACCACGCCTGGACCTTTGGCCTTGATGGGCGCCTGCTTGCCGCGCGGCTGATGCCCGAAGACTTCGACAAGGCCGAAAACAGCCTGTTCGCCTGCCATGTCCGCGTGTTCCACGGGCTGATCTTCATCAACCTGAGCGAAGGCGAACCCGATGATCTCGAGGCGACCTTCGGCGATATGGGGCCGATCCTCGACTATCACGGCCTGGCTGATGCGCGGATCGCCCATGCCGGCAGCTATCCCACCGACGCCAACTGGAAGCTGGTGATCGAGAACTTCTTCGAGTGCTATCACTGTGTTCCTTCGCACCCCGAATTCTGCTCGATGCATGCGGCGGAATCGATTGTCGCGGTGGGAGCAGGGCCAAGCTCCGGCCCGGCCGACGCCGTGGCCAGCTTCACGCCTAAACTGCAAGCCTGGGAAGCCCGCGCCGCAGCACTGGGTCGGCCGATCGGCAATATCGACGAACCGCCCGGCAGCAGCCATCTGCGCCTGATGATGCAACGGATGAACAAGGACGGCTGGTCGTCCGAAACCCAGGACGGGACTGCGCCCTCGCCCCTCATGGGCAAGCGCACGGCGGCTGACGGCGGGCGCATGCATCTGAGTTTCAGCCCGTTCAGCCAGATCGTCGCCGACGATCACTTCGCGATCCTGTTCCAGTTCACCCCGCGCTCGGCGCTGAAGACCGACGTCGAGATGATCTGGCTGGTCGATGGCCGCGCTAGCGAGGCCGAGGTCGATATTCCCAAGATGACCTGGGGCTATCACGCCACCACAACGCAGGACAAAGTGATCACCGAGGACAACCAGGCCGGGATCATGTCGAGCCGCTATCGCCCGGGGCGCTATTCGGACCAGGAAGGCAGCGTGATCAAGTTCCAGCAATGGTATCTGAACCAGTTCGGGCTGGCCCGCGCGGAGTGACGATCCGGGCCGTCATGCGCGCGGTCGTGCTAACCGGTAACGGCGGGTTCGACAGGCTGGAATTGCGCGATGATGTGGCGGCTCCGGTGCCGGGCCCGGGCGAGGTTCTGATCAAGGTCGGGGCAGCCGGGGTCAACAACACCGACATCAACACCCGCATCGGGTGGTATTCCAAAGCCGTTGCCGAGGCGACCGAAGCCGGCGCGGCAACCGGGATTGCCGGAGCCGAGGACGATGGCTGGTCCGGCGCGGCGTTCCAGTTCCCGCGTATCCAGGGCGCGGATGCTTGCGGCCGGATCGTTGCGGTGGGCGCAGCTATCAATCCGAGCCGGATTGGCGAACGGGTACTGGTCGAACCGGTCTTTCGGGGGCAGGAACCTTTCGATGTCGTCTATTTCGGGTCCGAAGTGGATGGCGGGTTTGCCGAATACTGCGTGGCTCCAGCGGTTCACGCACACACCATCGACAGCGCGCTGAGCGATGCCGAACTGGCCAGTTTCCCTTGCGCTTACTCGGCGGCCGAAAACATGCTGACGCGCATCGGCCTTGCGGCTGGTGAGAAGGTGCTGATCACCGGCGCATCGGGCGGAGTCGGATCAGCCGCGGTGCAACTGGCCAAGCGGCGCGGGGCCATTGTCACCGCAATGGTGGGCGAAGACAAGGCTGATGCAGTTCATGCACTGGGCGCGGATCACGTGATCCCGCGCGGGGCCGATCTGGCTGCGATGTTCGCAGGCGCACCGTTCGACGCGGCGGTCGATGTGGTTGGGGGCGCGCAGTTTGCCGAGATCCTGAAATGCCTGAGGAGCGGCGGGCACTATGCTGCGGCGGGCGCGATCGCGGGCCCCATCGCCGAGCTTGATTTGCGGACGCTGTATCTCAAGGACCTGACGCTATGCGGCTGCACAGTCCTTGAGACGGAGGTTTTTCCCAACCTGGTCGGCTACATCGAACGCGGTGAGATCAAGCCGCTGCTAGCCGAGACCTATCCCCTGTTCGAGATCGCCCGGGCGCAGGAATCCTTCCTGACCAAGCAGCACGTCGGTAAGATCGTCCTGACGCTTTAGTCGATCGTCGCCACCAGCTCGGCAATCCGCCCGACCATCTCGTCAATGTGCGCCTTTTCGAGGATCAGCGGCGGCGACAAGGCGATAATATCGCCGGTGACGCGGATCAGCAGGCCATTGTCGAAGCAGGCGTGGAACAGTTCCATCGCGCGCTTGCCGGGTGCGCCGGGGCGCGGTTCGAGTTCGATCCCGGCGACGATCCCGATGTTGCGCACGTCGATTACATGACGCTTGCCCTTGAGGCTGTGGACCGCCTGCTCCCAGTAGCCCGAGAGGTCGGCCGCGCGTTCGAACAGGCCTTCGTCGCGGTAGAGGTCGAGCGAGGCAATGCCCGCCGCTGCTGCGAGCGGGTGGCCCGAATAGGTATAGCCGTGGAACAGCTCGATCCCGTCTGGTGCGCCTTCGACAACGGTGTCGTGAATGGCGCGGCTGACTGCAACTGCGCCCATCGGCACCGCGGCATTGGTCAGACCCTTGGCCAGGGTGATGATATCGGGGGTGACGCCCAGCACCTCGGCCGCGGTCGCGCCGCCCAGCCGGCCGAATGCAGTGATCACCTCATCGAAGATAAGGACGATGCCGTGCCTGGTGCAAATCTCGCGCAGTCGTTCGAGATAGCCCAGCGGCGGGATGAGCACCCCGGTTGATCCGGCCATCGGCTCGAC
>JBJTLY010000073.1:0-7570 GCA_046063275.1 Novosphingobium sp.
GTTTATGCCGCTCGAAACCGCGGGCTGGCTGATCGCCGCGCTGATCCCGCCGCTTACCGCGCTGGGAATCATGGCGGTGCAGTGGCAATTGCGCGGACGGATCGGGCTCGCCTCGATGCTGGCGTTCGCCTTCGTCTGGTCGCCCTCGATGCTGCTCGGCTTCCTCAATTTCGGGCTGGCGCAGGCCATGGCGCTGTTCGCTTTCGCGCTGTGGGTGCGGATGGAAGGCAACAAGTGGCGCGCGCCGCTGTTCATTCCGATCGGCCTCGTAGTCTGGCTCGCGCACGTTTCGGGCTGGGGGATCCTCGGGCTGATGGTGTTCGGCTATGAATGGCACAAGGACCGCTCTTGGCGCGCGTTCGTCGCCCCGTGGCCGCTGTTCTTCCCGCTGCTTGCACTGGTCGCAGGCGGCAGCGTTGGCAAGCCGCCGAGCTATGGCCCGCGCCCCGAAATCTACAAATGGGCGATCTGGAAGCAGGCGATGCGCGGCACCTGGCAGTGGTTCGACTATGGCAATACGATCATCATCGGCGCGATGCTTGCGCTGTCGATTGCCTTTCGCCGGTGGGACTGGCGGGTGGGCTGGGCGGCACTTCTGATGCTCGCTGCCTCGCTGGTCATGCCGCGGCATATCTTCGGCGGCGATCTGGTCGATGCGCGGATGATCTCGGCCGGGCTGATGGTCGGCGCGCTGTCGCTCGCGTGGAATGCGCCGCGCTGGGTGGTGATGGCGGCGACACTGCTGTTCATCGGCCGGCTCGGCTACACCACGCTCGACTGGCGGCGCGACAGCCGCGAGACCGCAGAAATGCTTACCGCGCTCGATGGCCTGCCCAAAGGCGCGCGGATCGCCAGCTACATGGTCACCGAGCGCAATGAATGGGGCTTCAATCCGCAGGAGCATATCTGCGGCTATGCGGTGGTGCGGCTCGACGCCTTCATCAACTGCAACTTCGCGCTGCCCGGCATCCACATGCTGACGATCAACGAAGACAGCGCCTATTTCCGCGATCCCTTCCACCGACTCAACCACCGCGCGGGCAAGCCGATCGATACCTATTACTACGAACCCGCGCTCCACGCCGACTGGTTCTGGTACATGGCGCAGGAAGACCCGGTGCGGCTGCCGTATGGCTTCGTCCAGGTACGCCGCGGCCACCACTGGATTTTGGCAAGGCGGGTGATCCCGGCGGACGCTCTGTAAGGTGATAGAGGGCGCGTAGCCCACCAAAACTCGTGGCCCGTTCGTCCTGAGCGAAGTCGAAGGACACGCCGAGCGAAGCCGAGGCGTTCAACCTTAAGCGTTGCCGGACCGTTGCGGGTTCTCGGCTTCGCTCGAACCAGCCCTTCGACTTCGCTCAGGGCGAACGTGCTAGGGGTGGTCATGCGTCATTGCTCCTCCTCACAAACCACCTTCTTGCAAATCCCGGACCGCATAGCTAAGTGCCGCCGTGTCTTCCGACACAAGGAGAATCAGTCGCCCCTCCGGCCCAGCTGCTCAGCAGCCGCCGGGCGGCGCTATCCCCTTGGCGAAAGATGCGAGGAATTTCGGCTCCAGCAGGTGAGTGACAAGACCATGGCGAAGATCAATCCCGGCGAATTCGTTCGGCAGGTTCAGGCGGAAGCCCGCAAGGTCGTGTGGCCTTCGCGCCAGGAGACGACCACCACCGCGATCTTCGTCGGCATCATGATGTTGGTGCTCGCGCTGTTCTTCCTCGGCATCGACACGATCTTCGGCAAGATCGTCCAGTACCTCCTCTCGCTGGCCTGACCGGCTTCTAGCGACGCAAGCAGAGACACATTATGGCCCGCTGGTACATCATCCACGCCTATTCCGGTTTCGAGAACAAGGTTCGCGATTCGATCCTGTCCGAAGCGCAGCGCATGGGCCTCGACGCCCTGGTCGAGGCGGTTGAAGTGCCGTCGGAAACCATCACCGAGGTGAAGCGCGGCAAGAAGGTTCAGGTCGAACGCAAGACCATGCCGGGCTATGTGCTCGCCAAGCTGGGCCTGAATGACGACGTCTACCACCTCGTCAAGAATACCCCGAAGGTCACGGGCTTCCTTGGCCCCAACGGCAAGCCGCAGCCGATCACCGACCGCGAGGCTGCCCGCTATTTCGGCGCGCGCGACGCCGCCGCGGCCGAACCCAAGAAGCACGTTTCGGTCGATTACGAGATCGGCGACGTGGTCAAGGTGCTCGACGGCCCGTTCAACACCTTTACCGGTACGGTTGAAGAACTCGATTTCGACAAGAACCGGGTCAAGGTTTCGGTCTCGATCTTCGGTCGTGCGACCCCGGTCGAGCTCGACTTCGAACAGGTCGAACTGGTCAAGTAAGCAGCGCGGGGGCGCTGCGGCGCCCTATTTGCGCTTCTTCGCGGCCTTTTTGCGTAGCGCGGCCAGATCGGCATCGAGCGCCGCCGCGTCGGCCAGCGCCGCCAGCTCCTGATCGAGCGACCCGGTCTTGTCGGCGATATAGTCGATGCGCTACTCCAGCGTCGCGAACCGGTCCATCAGCGCGTCGGTCTTGCTTCGGCTGGTCGCGGCCTTGCCAGCCTTGTTTCCGCTCGACTGCTGCGACATCTCCTTGAGCAGCCGCAATCTGGTTTCGCCGTGCTTGGCCTCCAGTTCGGCGACGCTGCCCCGTAGCGCCAGCGCTTCGGCACGCGCGGCCTGGGCAGCCTCACGCTGGACATCGGCGGCATCGCGCGCGGCGTTGCGTTCGGCGAGCGCGCCGCGGGCAAGGTCTTCGCGGTCTCGCGACATGGCGAGTGCCGCCTTGTCTTGCCAGCTCAGCGCCGCTGCATCGAACCGTTCGGCCTCAAGCGTAAACTTGTCCGCGCGGCGTTCGAGCGTGGTGGCATCGCGGGTCAGCGTGATCACCGATTCCTCGAGCTCGGTCATCAGCAATTTGAGCATCTTCGCCGGGTTCGACGCTTTGTCGATCAGGCTGTTAAGGTTGCTCGAAGCAAGTTCTTTGGCCCTTACTGCGATTTCAAACACGCTGTGCCCCTGATATCAAGTTCCGGTCAGGAGCAGGAATAGTCAAAATGCGTTAATTGTCGATGCAAATGGCCGTCAACGTCCGCAGACTGCAAGATTGTTG
Organism: Novosphingobium sp.; assembly: GCA_046063275.1. Taxonomy (GTDB): domain Bacteria; phylum Pseudomonadota; class Alphaproteobacteria; order Sphingomonadales; family Sphingomonadaceae; genus Novosphingobium. Next base: position 3,110 of record JBJTLY010000073.1, read on the forward strand.
GGCTCAGGCCGCAAGCGGCTCATATCCGTTGTGGTTCGCAGGATGATGCCGTCGCTGCCGCATTTGCGGAGCTGGAAGCGGACCTTGCGCGCGCGGAAATCGAGGCTGACCTTGCGGAAGGACTCCATGAGATCGGTGCCGAGCAGGAGCGCGGGATGATCGGAGAGCGAGAAGACTTCAAACGGCGGGATGTCGGCAAAGGCAATCGGCACATTGGTCAGCACGATGCCGCCAACTTTGAGTTCGTCCACCACCAGCAGCTCGAGCGAGACCGTGGTACCCGTCACCCCGATTACTTCGACCTTCTTCACCTCGCCGTGGCGGCGGCGAAACAGCTGGTTGCGCAGCGCGGTGTTGCCGATGGTGATTTCTGAACCGGTATCGATCACCGCGTCGAGCGGCGCGCCATTGGCCTTGACCTGGGTAAGGATCAGTTGACCGCGTTTCAGCCGCGCGACCACCACGATTTCCCCATCCATCCGGGGTGCGGGGCGACTGGCATCGTCGACCGAAATCTTCTTCGCCTCGAAATCGAGCATCAGGCGCTGGTTGGCCAGCGCGTCGAGCCCGATCATCCCGACAGCGCCGACATCCCGTTCATCAAGCCGGGGCAACTCGAGATTGTCGAAGCGGCTGGGCCCTACTTGGAGGCTGCCGACCAGGACCCGGTCGACATTACGCGATTCGGTCACCCCGTTGAGCATCACCGGGTGTCCGAGCGGAAGATCCAGCGCTCGCGCCAGCCGGGTGCCGATGACCGAGGTATCAGCGCCGCTGTCGACCACGAAGCGGTAGGGCCCGGTGCCGTTGACCCCGACCTCGACGGTCAGCCGCGATTCTAGCTTGCGCGCTTTCAGTTCCTCGCCGCCAATCGCCAGGGTATCGTCGATCACCGCCGGCTTGAGCGGAGGCATCTTGGCTTCTGCCGGGAGCGGTTTCTTTTCGCGCGCAGCGCCGGCCATCTGGCTGCCCGAAAGCACCAGCGTCGCCGCCAGGGCGGTGATCAGGGAACGGCCCCTCGAGCGGCGCGTCAGATTTGCCATGCCGGCACACTACACCCGGCTGGCTGCGCCGAACAGCGCCGCTCGTCGATCAGATTTGCACCTGGCTGCCCAATTCGACCACGCGGTTGGTGGGGAGCTTGAAGAACTCCATCGCGCTCTCGCTGCTCTTGCTCATCCACGCGAACAGGTGTTCGCGCCACAGCGCCATGCCGGGCTGGTCTTTCGAGGCGACGAGTTTCTGGCGGCCGAGGAAGAAACTGGTCGCCATCATGTTGAACGGCGCGCCCAGTCCGGTGACCAGCGCAAGATCGCGCGGCACGTCAACCTCCTCCATGAAGCCATAACGCAGCACCACGCGGTAGAAGCCGCGGCCCTGCGCCTCTACAATAGCGCGCTTTTCAGCCGGGACGAACGGCACGCCCTTCACCGCGATGGTCAGCAGCACGACCCGTTCGTGCAGCACCTGGTTGTGCTTCAGATTGTGCAGCAGCGCCGAAGGCACCGCGCTGTCAGAGGCCGAGAGGAACACAGAGGTGCCGCGCACGCGGTGGACCGATTTGCCCGCCGAGGTGATGAAGGCACCCAGCGGCATGCCGTCATCCTCCAGCCGTTCGCGCATGATCGCCCGCCCGCGCGCCCAGGTGGTGAGCAGGGTGAAGATGATCAGGCCGACCAGAATCGGGAACCACGCCCCTTCGAGCAGTTTGGTCAGGCCCGAGGCGAGGAAGACGACGTCGATCGCGACAAAAGTCGCAAAGCCGAACCCGGCCTGCCACAGCGGGCTCTTCCAGATGCGGAAAATCACGACGTATTGCATCAGGGTGGTGATCAGCATGGTGCCGACCACCGCCAGCCCGTAGGCGGGGAGCATTGCGGCCGAGGCGCGGAACGAAATCACCAGCGCGCCGACCATGAAGGCCAGCGCCCAGTTGATCCCCGGGAGATAGATCTGACCCATCGCGTGCGAGGAGGTGTGCTTGATCTGCATCCTTGGCATGAAGCCCAGCTGGATTGCTTGCTGGGTGACCGAGAAGGCTCCCGATATCACCGCCTGGCTGGCGATGATCGTGGCCAAAGTGGCGATGAACAGCAGCGGCACGGTCAAGGACGGCGGAACCATGTGGAAGAACGGGTTGTCGCGGAATTCCGGGTGGCGGATCAGCATCGCCGCCTGCCCCATGTAGTTGATCATCAACGCGGGCACGCAGACGATTAACCAGGCGAGCGTGATCGGCTTGCGCCCGAAGTGCCCCATGTCGGCATAGAGCGCCTCGGTCCCGGTCACCGCGTAGATCACCGCGCCGAGCGAGAGGAACGAATAGACCGGGTGCGCGGCGAAGAAGTGCCAGATCCAGACCGGATTGAGCGCTTCGAGCACGCGCGGATATTCGACGATATGGACCATGCCCATCGCCGCGATGACGAGGAAGTAGACCAGCATGACGGGGCCGAACAGCTTGCCGACCCGATCCGTCCCGTGGCGCTGGATCGCGAACAGCCCAATCAGGATGGCGAGCGCGATCCACACGATATACGGCTTGAACGCCTCGCTGACCACGCCCAGCCCTTCGACCGCAGAGATCACCGAGATAGCCGGGGTCAGCATCGCATCGGCAAAGAACAACGCGGTGGCGAACAGCGCGGCGATCATCAGCCAGCGCTTTGGTGCGGCTTCGCCCAACTGGCGATTGATCAACGCATAAAGCGCCAGGCTGCCGCCTTCGCCGCGATTATCGCAGCGCATCACGATGAACACGTATTTGATCGTCACCACGAACACGAACGACCAGAAGATCAGGCTGACGATCCCATAAAGATCGGTGACATTGACCCCCAGGTGGTAACGGGGATCGAGCGTGGCTTGCAACGCATAGAGCGGGCTGGTGCCGATATCCCCGAAAACGACTCCAAGCGCGCCGAGCGTCAGCAGCGGAAGTCCGCCGCCGGGGCCATGTTCTGCGGAATCTAGGGCGTCTGCAGACGCCGTGGTAGGCTGGGTTTCCATCTTCACCAGATGCGCCTTCACCCCATAAATATTCCATGTGGATTGGCATTAAGAATTGCACTTTAACTTGGCTCGCGCGCCAAGCGGGCGCATCTTTGCTGCATGATCACGCCCAACCTCGCCGCCGCCCGCTTCAGTCAGCCTGCCCATCCTGCTGCCTATCTCGCTGCGCTTGCCGGTGTCGGACTGGCGACAATGGCCGGGCTGCTGGTGGAAAAGCAGTTCGGCAGCGAACCGGTTGTGCTGCTGTACATCCCGGCGGTTCTGGTTGCCGCGATCTATGCCGGCCTCTGGCCCGCGCTGCTTTCGGCAGTCGCGGCGACGCTGGCCTATAATTACTGGTTCACCGCGCCGTATCACACCTTCTCGATCGAAAAGCCGGCCGACGTGGTGACGGTGATCGTGCTGTTCGTGGTTGCCTTGGTGACCAGCCAGCTTGCCGGGCAGCTGCGCACCCAGGCGCAGTTGGCGGCAAGCCACGCCTCGCGCAACGCCGCGATTGCCGGGTTCGCCCGCCAGCTCCTGTCGAGCGCCGATGTCGAAGCCATCGCCAAGGTCACGGTGAACGAACTCTCGCGGCTGTTCGAATGCCACAGTGTATTCATGGGCGGGGCCGGGAACGATCGTCCGCTGGCCAGCGCGCCCAATGAAGCCGCATTGGCGCCCAGCGACATTGCCGCTGCGGCGGTCACTCTGGGAACGGGCGAGGCGACCGGGCGCGGGGTGCGCAAGCTCGATCTCGCAGATTGGCAGTTCCGCCCGATCCTGACCGGGCACGGCGTTGCCGCCGCAGTCGGCATGGCGCGCAGCGACGGGCTGCCGCCGGTGGGCGAGGCGCAGCAGGAACTGCTCACCAGCCTGCTCGATCAGGTGGCGCTGGCCTTGGAGCGCGCGCAGCTCGAAAGCCGGGCGCGCGATGTTGCGGCGCTCTATGAGCGCGACAAGTTGCGTTCCGCACTGCTCGCCTCGATCGGTGAGGAAGTGAAGCCGCGGCTCAACGCGATTGGCGCGGCAGCGCGGCAACTGCGCCGCGACGGCACCGCCGACAAGGCGCTGGCCAGCAATGTTGCGGCCGAGGTTTCAAAGCTCGACCGCTTTGTCGACAACCTCGTCGACCTTGCCCCGGGGACCGAGAGCGGGCCCTTGCAGGTCGGCGAACTGGTGATCGATTTGGGCCAGCGCTCCGTGCTGTGCCGCGGCGAGGCGGTGCATCTCACCCCCAAGGAGTTCGCGCTGCTCGCCGAATTGGCCCGCCAGCCGGGACGTGTGCTGAGCCATGCCCACTTGCTGCGCGCGGTGTGGGGACCAGCCCAAGTTGAACAGATCGACTACTTGCGCGTCGCGATCCGCGCGCTTCGCCAGAAGCTGGAACTGGACCCGTCCGCTCCCGCTCTGATCCTCAACGAACCTGCGGTGGGGTACCGCCTCGCCGGTTAGCGCGACAAAGGTTGC
>JBJTLY010000074.1:0-8771 GCA_046063275.1 Novosphingobium sp.
CCACGCTGAGGCCGCCCCATTCGGCCTCATCTTCGGGCAGGGCGAGCACGGTCTGGATCGTCTCGCCCTGGTCAAGCGCCGGGAGCAAATTGACGATCGGGCGGCCGCGCGTGGCCGGGCCGCCTTCGGGCAGCTTCCACACCTTGAGCCGGTAAACCTTGCCCGCAGTCGAGAAGAACAGCACCGGATTGTGCGTGCTGGTGACGAACATCGTCGTCACGGCATCCTCGTCCTTGGTCGCCATCCCGGCGCGGCCCTTGCCGCCGCGGCCTTGCGCCCGGAAGGTCGAGAGCGGGGTGCGCTTGATGTAGCCGTCCATGGTGACGGTCACCACCATGTCGTCACGTTCGATCAGGTCTTCGTCTTCGAGACCATCCCAGGCCGGGGCAATTTCGGACACACGCGGGGTGGCGAACATTTCGCGCACCGCTTTGAGCTCGTCGGTCATCACCCCGTAGAGTTTCGCCCGGTCACCGAGGATCGCGAGGTATTCCTCAATCGCGACCGACAGCTCCTTGAGCTCGCCGCCGATTTCGTCACGGCCAAGCGCGGTCAGGCGGTGCAGGCGCAGCTCAAGGATCGCGCGGACCTGCGCATCGGACAGCCGGTAAGTGCCGCCCGATTGCTCTGCATCGGGCTCGATCGCCTCGACCAGCCGGATATATTGCGCGATGTCGCCGATCGGCCATTCGCGGCGCGACAAAGCCTCGCGCGCGGCGGGCGGATTGGGCGCGGCACGGATGATCTTGACCACCTCATCAAGGTTGGTCACCGCGATCACCAGCCCGAGCAAGATATGTGCCCGGTCACGCGCCTTGTTGAGCTCGAACTTGGTGCGGCGGGTAATGACCTCTTCGCGGAAGTTGACGAAAGCGCTGATGAAATCGCGCAGCGCCAGCGTCTCCGGGCGGCCGCCGCGGATCGCCAGCATGTTGGCGGGGAAGCTCGATTGGGCAGGGGTGTGCCGCCACAGCTGGTTGAGCACCACTTCGGGGGTGGCATCGCGCTTGAGATCGATCACCACGCGCACGCCGAGCCGGCTCGATTCGTCGCGGATATCAGAGACGCCCTCGATCCGCTTGTCCTTGGCGGCTTCGGCGATCTTCTCAACGAGGCCGGATTTGCCGACCTGGAACGGAATCGAGGTCAGCACGATCGAGCGCCGGTCACCGCGGCCTTCCTCGATCTCGTGGCGGCAGCGCTGCAGGATCGAGCCGCGACCGGTCAGGTAAGCCTGGCGCGCGCCATGGTTGCCGAGGATGATCGGCGCGGTCGGGAAGTCCGGCCCCGGGATAATCTCGAACAATTCCTCGGTCGTGATTTCGGGCTTGTCGATATAGGCGAGGCACGCATCGATCACTTCGCCGAGGTTGTGCGGCGGAATATTGGTCGCCATACCCACCGCGATCCCGCCCGCCCCGTTGACCAGCAGGTTGGGGAAGCGCGCCGGCAGAACTGAGGGCTCTTTGCGCGAGCCATCGTAGTTATCGACGAAGTCGACGGTATCCTTGTCGAGATCGTCGAGCAGGGCGTTGGCGACCTTGGCAAGCCGCGCTTCCGTATAGCGCATCGAAGCCGGATCGTCCGGATCCATCGAACCGAAGTTGCCCTGGCCATCGACCAGCGGCACCCGCATCGACCAGTCCTGCGCCATGCGAACCAGCGCGAAGTAGATCGCGCTGTCACCATGCGGGTGATAGTTGCCCATCACGTCGCCGACGATCTTGGCGCATTTGCGGTACGGCTTGCCCGCAACCATGCCACCTTCCTGCGCGGCGAACAGAATGCGGCGGTGGACCGGCTTGAGGCCATCGCGCACATCTGGAAGTGCGCGCGACACGATCACGCTCATCGCGTAATCGAGGTAGCTGGTCTTCATCTCCTCGACGATGTCGATCCGGGCATATTCGCCTGGAACGCCGCTGGGAATGGGGCCGGATTCGGGAATTTCGGTGTCGTCGCTCACGCGCTCTGGTTCACTTTGTCGCTAGTGGAATTTTGATCCCCGAAGCCCTAGGCCACGGGGGCTGCAATGACCACCGAAAGCGCCATTTGAGCGGCGGTTTTCCACATCTTGCGGCGCAAACTGAACGCTTGGGCGCGGCATCATTCAATCACAGTTCACGCGGCTCTCACTAGCGCGCTCAACTGTTGCCAAAGAGGCGCGCTCGCGCCTATGGCGGAACCGAGGATTATGGCTTGCGGCAACTGGGGAAAGTCCCCGTGCGGCACGTCGGCGAAGGAGAAGAATTCGATGATGCGGACCAAGTTTTTCGCTCGCACCGCGCTAGGTATGGCGCTCGCCATCGGCGTGGCCGCGGGTACGGCAAGCCCCGTCCTGGCCAAGGACAAGGACAAGCCGGCCGAAGCGCCCAAGCTGAACCCGTCAAAGCCCTACATCCCGGTCTATGTGGCCGCAAAGAACGCCCTTGATGCTGCGCAGAAGCGGCCAGACGTCATGGCAGCTCACCAAACCGCCACCGCCGCTCGCGATGCCTTGTTGAACGCCCGTGACAAGGCTTCGAAGGCGGCGGCAAAGGCCAGGCTCGATGCCGCCGTCGCCGCGCTCGCGCCCTTGCTGACTGCGGAAAAGGCTGCGGTTGACAAGAGCACCGCCGCTGCAACCAGCATCGATGACAAGTTCCTCGCCGGGCAACTTACCCTGACTTACGGAAACGTCGCGGTGGACCTGCCGATGCAGCGCCTGGGCATCCAGCAGCAGGTCGATAGCGGCAAGATTGTTGGTCCCGACAAGGCAAAGTTCCTGATGGTCGCTGGCAACATCTCGATGGAATTGCAGCAGTATCCCGCCGCCCGCGCCTCTTTTCAGGCCGCCAGCGATGCTGGCGCCGCACCGAGCGAAGCGCTGATCAACCTTGCCGATGCCTTCATCAAGGACAATCAGACCCCGGCTGGGCTCAAGGTCCTGCAGGATGCCATCACCAAGACCGGTGCTACGGCTCCGGAAGGCTGGATGCGTTACGGCGTGGCTTCTGCCTACAAGGGCAAGATGCCTGCTGAAGCGGCCATGTTCGCCAACGAACTGGTTGCCATGTACCCGACCACGGACAACTGGTCGCTGGCGATTGCCGTGGTGCGCGATCTCAACAGCTTCCAGGGTCACGACCAGATTGCGCTGCTGCGCCTGATGGAGCGGACCAAGAGCTTTTCGGAAGAGCGCGACTACGTCGATTACATCCAGGCGCTGAGCAAGCGCGGCCTGCCCGGTGAAGAACTCAAGATCATCGATGAAGGTCTGGCCGCCGGCAAGCTCAAGCCGACCGATGAATTCGTCACCGATAGCCGCAAGGAAGGTCTGGCTCGCCTCGCTTCTGACAAGGCATCGCTGCCTGCACAGGAAAAGGAAGCGCGGGCGCCCAATGCGACCGCAGCGACTACGGCTTCGGCAGGGGATACTTTCCTCAGCTATGACCAGCCGGTCAAGGCTGAGGAGTTCTACAAACTGGCGCTGGGCAAGACCGGCGTCGAGGCGCAGCGGGTCAATTTGCAGCTCGGGATTGCGCAGGCAGATCAGGGCAAGTGGGCTGACGCCCAGGCGAGCTTCGCCAAGGTGACCGACACCCGCATGCCGATTGCGCTGCTGTGGATTGCCTATGCCAAGTCAAAGGCAGCCGGCAAGTAAGCGCACCAAGCTAAGAACAACGAAGGGCGGCGGGCAACTGCCGCCCTTTTCGTATCCGCTTCAGATCGGATCGAAGGTGCCCGCTGCTTCATCGAGCACGTGCAGCAGTCCGTCCGAAATGGCGAAGAACGCGCCGGTCAGCTTGAGCTCGCCACTGGCTTCCTTTTCGCGCACGCAGGGGAAGGTACGCAGGTTGGCCAGACTGACTTTCACTCCGGCCTTTTCCATCGCGCGTTCGGCTGCGGTGCCTTCGGCGCCATGCACGTGAACCACCTCTTCGCGCGCATCGTCGAGCATTGCGATCCAGTTGGCAATGAACCCGCCTTCGCCTGGCTTGGTGCCGTGCATTTCCCGGGTAAGTGCGGCCTTGCAGCCGCCGCACATGCCGTGGCCCATGACCACGACTTCCTTGACCTTGAGGAACTGTACCGCGAATTCCAGCGCGGCGGATACCCCGTGATGCCCCGGTGAAGTCTCGAATGGCGGAACCATCGCGGCGACATTGCGCACCACGAAGACCTCGCCAGGATCGACGTCGAAGATCTGCGACGGGTCGACCCGGCTATCCGAACAGGCGATGATCATCACATCGGGTTCCTGCCCTTCGCGCAGAGTAGCCCAGCGTTCGCGGTTGGAAGCCCAACCATTGGCCCGGAAGCGGCGATATCCATCGATTAGGCGGTTCATGCCGCCGGGTGAATCGGTGCTCATGGCGCGGCTTTTGGCCCTGCAAATTCTGGCTGGCAACCCCCGCTGCTTGCGCCTATCTGCACGCCATGAACGATCTCGCATCTGCCCCCAAGCCAGAACGTCAGCGCAAGCCCGACTGGATCCGGGTCAAGGCCCCGACCAGCAAGGGTTATGGAGAAACGCGCCAACTGATGCGCGACCTTGGGCTCAACACGGTGTGCGAAGAAGCCGCCTGTCCGAATATCGGCGAATGCTGGACCAAAAAGCACGCGACGGTGATGATCCTCGGCGATGTCTGCACCCGCGCATGCGCGTTCTGCAACGTCAAGACCGGGATGCCGCGCACGGTCGATCCGCTCGAGCCCGAAAACGTCGCGGTTGCCGCGGCCAAGCTGGGCCTTGAGCATATCGTGATCACTTCGGTCGATCGCGACGATCTGCCGGATGGCGGCGCGGGACAATTCGTCAAAGTGATCGAGGCGCTGCGCCGCAATACGCCGGGTACCACGATCGAGATCCTGACCCCCGATTTCCGCGGCAAGATGCGGCAAGCGGTGGAGGCGATCGTCGCGGCCGGGCCCGACGTCTACAACCACAACCTCGAAACCGTGCCCCGGCTTTATCCAACGATCCGGCCGGGTGCGCGCTATTACGCTTCGCTGCGGCTGCTTGAAGAAGTGAAGGCCCACAATCCAATGATTTTCACCAAGTCTGGCGTGATGCTCGGGCTGGGTGAAGAACGACTTGAGGTCCACCAGGTGATGGATGACATGCGCACAGCGGGGATCGATTTCCTCACCATGGGCCAGTACCTCCAGCCCACACCCAAGCACACCAAGGTGATCGAATTCGTCACGCCCAAGGCGTTCGATGCCTATGGCTCGATTGCCCGGGCCAAGGGCTTCCTGCAGGTCGCGGCAAGTCCGCTGACCCGATCAAGCTATCACGCCGGCGACGATTTCCGCGCAATGCGCGCCGCGCGCGAAGCGCAATTGGCCAAGGCAGCCCAGCGCGCCTGATGCCAGGAATAAGCGAAACACGGCAGCTTCCCTATACGGCCGAACAGATGTTCGACCTCGTTGCCGACGTCGCGCGCTATGGCGAGTTCCTGCCATGGGTGGTGGGCACCCGCGTCCGGTCGAACAGCGAGACCGAGATGATCGCCGACATGCTGGTGGGCTTCAAAGCGCTGCGTGAGAAGTTCACCTCCCGGGTCGAGAAGAAACGCCCGCACGAGATCGAGGTTCATTACCTCGACGGTCCGATGCGCGATCTCGACAACGTCTGGAAATTCCGTCCAACGCCAGAAGGTTGCGAGGTGGATTTCTCGGTGAGCTTTACCTTCCGCAACGCGATGTTCGAAGCCTTGGCCGGGCAATATTTCGACCGCGCCTTCCGCAAAATGGTCTCGGCATTCGAGACGCGCGCCAACCAACTCTACGGCAACAGCAGTTCAAGCGCGACCAGCGCCGCCTGATGCCGCACTTCGGCGCGGCTGCCGACATCGAAGTGGCGCTCTTCAGCCAGAACTTCGTCGGTCCCGCGGCGTGATCTGGCGAAAACGACCGTGCCCACCGGCTTCTGCTCGGTGCCTCCGCCCGGACCGGCTATCCCGCTGATCGAAACGCTGACATCGGCGCGGCTGCGCTTGAGCGCGCCTTGTGCCATGGCCCAGGCGCAGGCGATCGAGACGGCTCCGAAGGCATCGATGATATCATCGGAAACCCCCAGCATCTCGGTCTTCGCTTCGTTGGAATAGGTCACAAAACCGCGATCGAGTACGTCTGAAGACCCTGCGATCTCGGTTATGGCCGCCGCCACAAGGCCGCCAGTGCAGCTTTCGGCAACGGTAATTACGCGTCCCGCAGCGCGGTTTTCCGCCACCACGCGCGCAGCCAGTTCGACTATGTCAGCAGGGAGCAGCGATTCCATTTCTGCGATCAGCCTGCACAGACCGACATTTTTTGATTGTCCCGTCCGGCAATCGTCAGGACCTGCGTGACGAGCTCGACAAAATTGCGGGCCGGGAGCGGCTGCAGCGTGGCGAAAACCCGATCGATGTCGGCGCAGTCCTTGGTCTTGACGTCCTTGGTCAATTCCTGCGCCATCATGCTTTCGATGATCGGCTTGAGCGCCTCTTCGGGCATCGAATTGAACAGATCGGCACCAGTTTTTCCGTCCGAACCGGAAAACTTGGAGAAGGCCTGCCGGGCCATCGGGAACGCGGCGGATTGACCGGCTTGCAGTTCACCCACCAGTTGCGACCCGCGGGTCAGCATGGCGGCATTGGAGGGAAGCGATGGTCGGCACCGTTCGATCACCGCGCCCATGACCGACGGCAGGACATAGGAAACCATGCCGCGCAGCTCAGGCTGGGTCATGCAGGTCGTGGCGGCGGCGCTGGCCTGGCTGGCCGAGAGCAGCGCCATTGCGGCGGCGATTGCAGTTGCGCTTCGGAACATTTCAATCCCTCCTTGGGAAATGGGGCTTTCTTGCAGAGTGCCGCCTACGTCAGCGCAAAGCCAGCGATTCCATTGTCAGGCGAGTACCAATGTTGCCACAGCCTGTGCAGCAATACCTTCGCTACGTCCGGTGAAGCCCAGACGTTCGGTCGTGGTCGCCTTTACGCTGACCACGCTGGGCTCGGTACCGAGCAGTTCGGCAAGGCGGGCCCGCATCGCTTCTCGATGCGGGCCGATCTTGGGGGCTTCGCAGATGATCGTCAGATCGACGTTGCCGATCCGATACCCCGCGTCGCCAGCAAGCTGCACCGCGTGCGCCAGAAATCTGTCGGAACTGGCGCCCTTCCATTTGGCATCGCTGGGCGAAAAGTGGCTGCCGATGTCACCCGCGCCGATTGCCCCAAGGATTGCGTCAACCAGCGCATGGATCGCAACGTCGGCGTCGCTGTGACCGCTGAGGCCGTGGCTATGCTCGATGCGCACGCCGCCGAGCCAGAGCTCTTCGCCCGCCGCAAGCCGGTGCACGTCGTATCCGGTCCCGACCCGGATAGGGAGCCGGTCCGGCACGAAGTCTCCGGCAAAGGTCAGCTTGTGCAAGGCTTCATCTCCTTCAACCAATGCGACGGGAATCCCGGCTTGCTGCGCGACTTGCGCGTCATCGCCGGCAATTGCTTTGCCGGTCCACGCGCGGTGCGCTTGCAGAATGGCGCGAAAAGCAAAGCCCTGGGGGGTTTGAACCCGGCGAAGGTGCTCGCGCTGAGCAGGGGCCCCCATCACGGTGCCGTCCGCATGCGCGAGACTATCCACCACTGGCAGAACCGGAATTACAGCTTCGGCCCGCTCCAGCGCTGCGGTTAGCCGCCCGATCACCGCCTGAGACAAATTCGGCCGCGCCGCATCATGGATCAGCACAATCGCGGGTCCGTCCAACTCCAGCGCTTCCAGGGCAATTCGCACCGATTGCTGGCGGGTCGCGCCGCCTGTCACAAATCGCACGCCTGCGATGCCGGCAAGGGCTTCTGCCGCCACCCGGTTCGCGCCTTCGGGAATGGCGACCACGATCGGCGCCACTCCCGCCGCGGCGAGCGCCTCGGCAGAGTGGCGGACCACCGGCTTTCCGCGCCACATTGCAAATTGCTTGGGCAGCGGGTGGCCTGCGCGCAGTCCGAGACCTGCGGCAACAATCACTGCAGCGGTTCGGGGCGGGGCAGGGGACTGGTCCATCGACCGCGCACTAAGCACTTGCCGCCTGCGGGGCAATTCCCTAAGGGCTGCCTAAATTTTAGGCACAGCGTCGAATGAACCCGCTCCCCACCCCGCCCAAGCTGGCCCCGATCGACATTGGTCCCGTGCAGATCGACTGTCCGGTGATCCTTGCTCCGATGACCGGGGTGACAGACCTGCCGTTCCGGCGTCTGGTGCGGCGGTTCGGCTCGGGGCTCAATGTGACCGAGATGATCGCCAGCCCGGCCGCGATCCGCGAAACCCGCCAGTCGCTGCAGAAGGCGCAGTGGGACGCGATCGAGGAGCCGGTCTCGATGCAGCTGGTCGGATGCGAGCCGGCGCAGATGGCCGAGGCCGCGAAACTGCAGCAGGATCGCGGCGCGGCGATTATCGACATCAACATGGGCTGCCCGGTCAAGAAGGTGGTCAACGGCGATGCAGGTTCGGCGCTGATGCGCGACCTGCCGCTAGCGACTGCGCTAATCAAGGCGACGGTTGAGGCGGTCAGCGTTCCGGTTACCGTCAAGATGCGCATGGGCTGGTGCCACGACAGCCTGAATGCTCCCGAACTTGCCCACATTGCCGAAGACCTTGGCGCCAAGATGGTCACCGTCCACGGCCGCACCCGCAACCAGCTTTACAAGGGCAGCGCCGACTGGGCTTTCGTGCGAAGCGTCAAGGAAGCCGTCTCGATCCCCGTGATCGTCAATGGCGACATCTGCGGGATCGCTGACGCAGCCAAGGCGCTGGAG
>JBJTLY010000075.1:0-11130 GCA_046063275.1 Novosphingobium sp.
GGGCTGAATAATGGTGAACTGGGTCATTCGCCAGGTGCCTTTGCCTTGATCGCCAGAGCATGGACCCGCTGGCCGGGAATGTCGCCCAGCGCATGATTGATCCTGCGCTGGCGTTCAAGACGCGACAGGCCAGAAAATGCGCTGCTTTCGATCTCGATCGTGAAATGCGATTCGCCCGATCCGTCGTCACCCGAGTGGCCGCTATGCCGCGCGCTGTCGTTAATCACCGCAAGGTTGGTCGGGGCGAAAGCCTCCGTCAGCAGATGTTCAATTTCGGAAGCGAGGGGGCCGGGCATGTCTTCCCTTCTAGACGATCAAGCGCCATGTGGAAGGGGTGAAGCACGACCGATTCCATGGACGAAATGCAGGGGCGGGCCGCGCCTGCGAGGTGCCGGGTTGCCCCGAGGCCGGTGAATTCAGAGCCCCGGGAGACCGCGGGTCAGGGTTCGACGGGCCAGGCGACTACCGCTGGTACTGCCTCGACCATGTTCGCGAATTCAATGCCGGGTACAACTGGTTCGCGGGAATGAGCCCTGAGGAAATCCTCGCTGCGCAACACCCGGTGCACGGCTGGGACCGCCAGACCCGCGCCTTTTCGCCCACTGCCGGAATCGACGCCGCGCCGCGCTGGGCAGACTTTGCCGATCCGCTGGAGGCGATCAGCGGGCGGGCGCGGTCACGTCGTCCGGCGCAGCGGGCTGATGGCCGCGTCGTGACGCCCGACGAGCGCCGCGCGCTGGAAACGCTCGACCTGCCGCTTGAAGCTGACCGCCGGGCGCTGAGAATGCGTTATGCCGATCTGGTGCGGACGCTGCACCCTGATCGCAACGGGGGTGACCGTAGCCACGAGGCCAGGCTGCAATTGGTGGTTGAGGCTTACCAGTTGCTGCGCAAGGCAGCGGCCTTCGCCTAGGTCGCTGCCTGGCCGATCTCGCTCAGCAAATCCTGGAACCAGCGGGCCGAGGTATCGAACTGTTTGCCGCCGCGGATGCGCGGGAATTCGATCGTGCGTAGCGGTTCGCCGGCGAGGCCTTCGTCGTGCCCGACGACACCTGACAGGCCAGCAAGTCCGCTTGAAACCGCGTGTTCGCTCATCGCCTCGATCAGCGCGAGGTCTTCGGCATTGGCGCGGGCCGAGCGCGCGAAGTAGCCGCTCTTCTGCACCAGCACCTTTTCCGCGCCGAGCTTCTGGGCGAATTGTTCGGCAAACCACTGGCCGGGGTTAATCGTATCGATCCGGACATGGCCGAATGCGTCGCGCTGCACCTCTTCGCCGCGCGCCTGCATTTCGGCGAGGATGTCGCCCGCGCCGGCACCTTCCGAAAGAAAGATCGAGACACAGTCCTTGCGGTCCATCGCTGCGCGGAGCCGCTCGGCCTCGGCAGCAAGATCGATCGGCGCTTCGGGCACGTAAATCGCGTCGATATCGAGCAGGTCCATCGAATAGTCGGCGTCGACCAGAAACTTCTGCCCCTTGAGTCGCTTGCGGTACTCGGCGGCAGTCGCGGCGCAAAGCCAGCCGCAGTCGCGCCCCATGACCTCGTGGATCAGCAAGATGCGAGGGCTCGCGCTCTGTTCGTTGACCGCATTCTCCCAGAATAGCGCGCCCTGTTCGGCGGCCGAGACCGCGCCAAGCGTCTGCCGGATCGGGACCACATCGTTGTCGATCGTCTTGGGCAGGCCGACTACAGTGAGCTGGTAGTCGTTGTCGGCAAGGTAGGCGGCAAGATCCGCCGCAGTGGTATTGGTATCGTCGCCGCCGATCGTGTGGAGGATCGTGACCCCGTCCCTCACGAGTTGTTCGGCCGCGACGTGCAGCGGGTTCTGCCCTTCGCTGACCAGCCCGCGCTTCACGCAGTCGGCCAGGTTGGTGAGCTTGACCCGGCTGTTGCCGAATGGCGATCCGCCGTGTTCGATCAGGGTCAGCGCGTCCTTGCGGATTTGCTCGGTGATTTCGACCGAATGACCCTGCAGCAGGCCCATGTAACCGTTGCGGTAGCCGATGATGCCGGCTTCCGGAGCGGCCTTCGAATAGCCTGCGATCAGGTAACCGACCGCGGCCGAAAGGCATGGCGCGATTCCACCCGCCGTCAGCAGTGCGATCTTATGTTCTCCCATCCGCCCGGTCTAGGACCGCAGCGCTGCGTCTGCTAGGCTTGTGGGGACGTATTCATTGCGCGGCGCGCCAGAACGAAGATCGGGATGCCCACAAAGAAAATGTGCGGGAACAGACCGAGTGCGACCTTGATCCGGTCGGGGTTGGGGAAGGGCACCCCGAAGCGCCACTGCAGTACGATGCCGTACATGACCCCGTAAAGTACGAGACCGTAAGCCGTCCCCGCCTTCCACGGCGCAATCCGGCCAAGTTGGCTGTTGCGTGCAATGAACAGCCCGGCCGCGACCATGGTTGCCATGATGATGAAATGGACCGCAAGGCCCGCCACCAGACCACCTGGGCCCCAGCTACCCGCGCCGTCGCCGAACGGCCCCGCGGCAACCCCGCTCCACATCGAAACCAGATCCTGCTTGCCGCGAATGACCGTCATGACCGAGGCGTAGAGCGCGTCGAGCGTGCCGCACAGCAGCCATGCCTTGAGCCAGGTCTTGTCCATCGCTTCCTCCCCTTGGATCGATCAGTCCGCCTCGCACAGCGCCTTGAACTGGTCGGCGACCACGCCCCACCCCTGTTCAAAGCCCATTTCCTTGTGGTGCGCCATGCTTTCGGGCGTCCAGTGCCGCGCGCGGCCGGTGTAACGAGTTCCGTTACCCTCAGGTGCAATCTCGAAGATGCCGATCATGAACGGGCCCGAAGGTTGCAGATCACCGACAATGGCATCGGTGAAGGCGAACCGCCGACCTTCGTCCCAGGCGAGGATCATGCCGGGATGCTCGTTCACTTCGCCATCGGGGCCGTACATCACCGCCTTGCTGGCCGAGCCCGGACGCTTGGCGCCGAAATCCATCTCCGCACGCCACGGCTTGGGGCACCACCATTCGTTGGTTTGCTCGGTCATCACTTTCCACACTTTGTCGGGCGCGGCATCGATCAGACGGGTTACGGTCAGTTCGTACATTCAGACTTTCTCCTCAATCCCGGTCGGGCGCGCCGAGCGGGAAGTAATGGCGGAATTGGCGGGCATCGTCCACGCAGCGTTTGACCGGCGGCAGCGCCAACAGGTGTGCGCGATAGCCGCGCAGGCGCGCATATTGCTCCGGGATCTGGTGGACCCAGTCGGCGTAGAACAGGCTCGGCGCGGCGGCGCATTCGATCAAAGTGACGTGGTCGGAGAGCGAATGGTCCGCCAGCCAGTTATCAAGCCACGCATAACTGCGCTCGAGCTTTGCCGCGACCATGGCGAGCACTTCGGGGTCCGGGTTTCCCTGGGTGCGGATCGCTTCGAACACCGACTGCTGCATGATCCCCATGACATAGTTGTCGAACATCCGATCGACCATCCGCGTGCGGATGGCTGCGGCAGGATCATCGGGGAGGAGCGGGGCAGGGCCGCGATGGTTGAGGTGGAGGTACTCGATGATCGAGCTTGCCTCAGAGACTGTGGTCGCCCCATCGACCAGGACCGGGAACAGCCCCTGCGGACTGGCTGCGGCGACGAAAGTGCCGTTGTCGGGATGCTCCTGATCGAGCGGGCGGAACTCGAATTCGGTGCCGTTGGCATAAAGCGCGATCAGCGCCTTCCAGGTGTAGCTTGAGAACAGGTGTCCGTAGAGCGCGAGCATTACCAGGTTCCTTCTGCCATGCGGCGTTGCCGTTCAAGCTCGCGCTCGCTGGTCACCGGCTCGGGCGCGTCGAACTGGCCTTGGGGCATGGCCCCGGTCGGCTCGTAATCGGCAATGATCGTGCCTTGCGGGGTGACCTGATGATGGACCATCCTGAGCGCTTCAGCGCCAGTCCCTTCGCCGAACAGGCGCTTGCCCTTGCCGAGTGTGAGCGGATAGATCAGCAGCCGCAGCCGGTCGATCAGCCCCGCGCCGAGCAGGCCCGGATAGATCCTGCTCGATCCCCAAATGCGCAGTTCCGGCCCGTCGCCCTGCTTGAGCGCAGCGACATCGTCAATATTGCCAAGGCGATGGCTGTTCTCCCACGGCAAGTCCTGATTGCCCCGCGTCAGCACATATTTGCGCGCCTTGGTGAAGGTCTCGCCCACTCCGGCTTCCTCTCCCTGCACATAGGGCCAGTAGGCGGCAAAGATGTCGTAGGTCCGCCGCCCGAGCAAAAGGTCGTATTCGCCGCTCAGCATATCGCCAACAGCATCGCCGCCGGCTGCATCGGGGAACTTGAACTGCCAGCCGCCTTCGCTGAACCCTCCGCTCGGGTCTTCGGTTGGGCCGCCGGGTGCCTGCATCACCCCGTCGAGCGAAACAAAGACGACCCCGACGATCCTACGCATCGGCCTTGGCTGCCGCGACTGCGGCCTCGATCCTCGCAACATCGATCTTCTTCATCGTCATCATCGCGCCGAACGCGGCCTGGGCGACCGCGCCGCCCTGGCTCATCGCATCGGTCAAGGCGCGCGGGGTGATCTGCCACGACAGCCCCCACTTGTCCTTGCACCAGCCGCATTCGCTTTCCGCGCCGCCATTGCCGACGATCGCGTTCCAATAGCGGTCGGTCTCTTCCTGATCATCGGTCGCTATCTGGAACGAGAAGGCTTCGCTGTGCTTGGCATAGTCGCCGCCGTTGAGCCCCATGCAGGGAATGCCGACCACGGTGAAATCCACCGTCAGCACGTCACCGGCCTTGCCGCTGGGGTAATCGCCCGGGGCCTTGTGGACCGCCTTGACCTCACTGTCGGGGAAGGTTTCGGCGTAGAACCGCGCCGCGCCTTCGGCGTCGTTGTTGTACCACAGGCAGATGGTGTTTTTGGCGGCTGTCATTTCTTGGCCTCCTGAATTAGCTGGTTGTCGATTGCCTTGGCGGCCTTGTAGGCGGGGCGCGCTTGCATCCGTTCGGCATAGGCCACGAACGCTTCGCGCGGCGGAATCGATCCGAAGGTCAGCCCCCAGTCGATCTGGCTGCCGACATAGACGTCAGCCATGGTGAAGCGGGGTCCACAGACAAAATCGTGATTCGTGAAATGATCGTCGAGCGTATCGAGCACCCGTTCGAGGCTGCCGAAACCGACCATCGCCTGCCGCTCCGGCGCAACTTCCCAGCCCATCGAGCGTCCGACAATCGCCTGCTCGACCGGCCCCGCCGCAAAGAACATCCAGCGGTAATAGTCGGCCAGTTCAGCGTCGCTCGGCAGCAATCTCCCTTCCGGCTCAACCTCAGCGAGGTAGGCGCAGATCGCCGCGCATTCGGTGATCACCCGCTCGCCGGTTTCGCTGCGGTGGATCACGGTCGGCACCTTGCCCATCGGGTTCGCGGCGAGGAACGCGGCGGGCTTGTCGGCCCAGTCGACAAGGACCTGTTCGTAGTCCGCGCCCACCTCATGCAAGGCCCAGCGCGCAATCTGGCCGCGCGACATCGGATTGGTGAAAAGCGTATATTGGGCCATGCATGCCTCCTCAAGAACAAATCAGGAACTTGAGCCGGTATGACCGACTCGTCAAGGCCTCACTTGTGCCCGGTCAGACTGAACAAGGCCCCTTGCGGATCGACGCCCTGGATGATCCACAGTGGCCCTGGAACTTCATGCGGACCGTTCACGACATGCCCGCCGTTGGCTTCCACCAGGTCCTTGGCTGCAGTGATGCTCTCGACCCAGATGTAGTGACCCCAGGCCGAGACCGGCACCGCCTCGGGCTTGGTCATGATCGCGCCCATGGTCACGCCGTCGTGCGCGATGAACTGGTATTTGCCCATTGGCCCCATGTCCATCGGCTCGGGCAGGGTCCAGCCGAACAGCCCGGTGTAGAACGCCTCGGCCTTGGGCTGGTTGCCCGCATAGAGTTCGTTCCAGCCCATATGGCCGGGGTTGGGCATCGCAGAGAACGCGGTGCTTGTCCCGCCCCCGGGGGGCGGGGTGGGGGTCATGATGTAGAACGGCGCGCCGCAGCAATCGGCGACCATCGCCACGCGGCCGGCCATTTCGATATCTGCTGGCGGCATATGGATTTTTCCGCCAGCCGCCTCGATGGCCTTTGCACTCGCATCGACATCGTCGACCCCGATATACCCGATCCAGCAGGGACGGGCGCCATTATCGCGCATGTCTGTACTCAGCCGCAGCAGCCCGCCTACCATCGCGCCATCGGGTGCAGTAATAAAGCCGTAGTCGGTGTTGTTCTCACCGTGACCGGTGGTCATCGACCAGCCGGTCACCGCTTCATAGAACGCTTTCGATCCTTCGGGATCGGGGCTCATCAGCTCGTACCAGATCCAGCTCCCTTGCAGCGTTCCCATTTCTGCTCTCCTTACTTCTTGAGGTCGACCAGCGGGACGAACCCGCCGAAGATCATCCGCTTACCGTCGAACGGCGGCGGATTGGTGGCCATGCTGACGCGCGGGTCGTTGTTTTCCGGGTCCATCAGCTTGGCGAAAGCTGCGTCACGGGTCGCCTTGTCGGGCCACTCGATCCAGCTGAAGGCGACCTCTTCATGTTCCTCGGTCTTCACCGCCATCCTGAAGTCGGTCAGCGTGCCATTGGGAACATCATCCGCCCAGCATTCGACAATGCGCAAAGCACCCAGTTCGAGAAACATCGCATCGGTCCTCGTCGCGTGGTCGACGAAGGCCTGCTTTCTGTCCTTGGGGCAGGGTATCACGAAACCATCGATGTAGCTCACGACACAGCCTCCTCGCTCGCGCCGGCACTCGCCGCTGACATGTCCATCCAGAACGGCTCCCAGATATGCCCATCGGGATCGGCGATTGTGCGCTGGAACATGAAGCCGTGATCTTCGGGCGGATTGACGTCGGCGGTTCCGCCGGTTGCCGCTCCGGCCTCGACCAGCCGGTTGACTTCGTCCTTGCTGTCAGCGGTGAGAGCGAGCGAAACTTCGCTCGATCCCGGCGGACAGATCGGCCGGGTGGTGAACCCCTGCCATTTGGCGTGCGTAAGGATCATCACATAGATCGTCTCGCTCAGAACCATGCAGGAGCCGCTATCGTCGGAGAACTGCGGATTTCTGGTGAAGCCAAGTGCTTCGTAAAACGCCTGCGAGCGGGCCAGGTCGGTCACCGGCAGATTGATGAAGATCATTTGGGGCACCGCATCTCTCCTTGTACTTCATGCCGGTTCGGGTTGAAAATTAGCCAGTTGTGCCGCGAGCGCGCGCTGGAACGCGGGGCGAGCCTCGCCGCGGCGGACATAGTCCTGCACATTGGCTGGAGCCTTGGCGACGATATCCGGCCCTCGGATCGTCGCGACCATCATCAGGTCACCCACGGTGAAGCAGTCTTCGAGCCATTCCTTGTCGCCGAGCCAATTACCTAGCCGCGCCAGCCGCTGCGTCAGGTGCTCGCCGAACGCAGCAGAGGCACCGGGCGACCAGGGTTGGTCGGCGTGGAACAACGCCGCAGAGACATATGCCATCGCCGGTCCATCGATGGAGTTGAGCGCGGCAAACAGCCAGGCAATGGCGCGTTTGCGGCCTGTCTCGTTGGCCGGAAGGAGCGTATGATCCTTCTCCGCGATATGCAGCGCGATTGCGCCGCATTCGAACAGTTGCAGATTGCCTTCCTTGTAGACCGGCACCTGGCCCCACGGTTGCTCGCGGTAATAGCTCGCTGGGCGCTCACCTATCAACAGGCGCGTGCGATAGGACAGGCCCAGTTCTTCAAGCGCCCAGCGCACCCGCAGGTCGCGCACCTGGCCCTTGGCGAAATCAGGGACCCAGCCGAACGCGGTCACTTCGATTTGAGCGTGGGGATCAATCGGCATGGGCACTCTCTCCGGCAAACAGGAATTCGAGATAGTGGCGCAAGTGCATCAGATGCTCGCGCGCTTCCGCAGCCGCACTCGCGCCGCCCGCAGCCTTGGCCAGCACGAACGCACCCTGAATTACCGCCTGAATGTGACGCGACAGCGATGGGGCGGTCACGCCGGTTGCGCTGGACCGGGCGAGGGCTGCGGCAAGATCACCTTCAAGCGCTGCGGCGTTTCCGGATATGCTGGAATTACAGGCAGTTCGTATCGCATCACTCGACAGGAACGCTTCCTGGACCATGGTCCCGGCAACGCAGCTGAAGCTTTCAACAGGACCCGAAATTAGCTCGATCCGGAGGTCGACATAGCCGAGCACACGCGCCGCCGGATCGTCATGATGATGGTAAGGCGCAGTGGCAAAGAACGCCCCGGTCGAGCCCGACCAGTATTCGGCCAGAGATACACCCAACGCTTCCTTGGAGGCAAAGTGGTGGAAAAAGGCGCCTTTGGTCACACCCGCTTCGGTGCAGAGCTGTTCCACCGAGGTTGCCGCATAGCCGTGCTGGCGCACCAGCTTCACCCCTGCTTCGAGCAGCTTGTCGCGTGCAGTTTGCGGGGCCGGACGGAAAGGCTGATTCGGAATCACGATTTGTACATACCAACCGGTTGGTATGATGGCAAGTCTACGGTGCTATTAACGCTAAATTTGCCTCGAAGCTTTACGACTGAGGCGGATGTCCGGCGTTCGAAACCTTCTCCTGCAGCTCGTAGCGATGCTGTTGGTCGCGCTTGGCACAGCCACGGCGGCGCATGCCGAGCTTCCGGTCGAAACCTGCATCGCACCGCTCAGCCGCGCTTCGGAGCCGGTATCCTTTGACTGCAGCGCCGCACAAAACCGCTTGGGCAGCGGCAATTTCGCTGCCGAACTGCGCTTCTCGCCGGTACTCTCCGAACGTGAAGACCCATATGTCCTGCGCACCTCAAGCGTTTGGCAGGGCAGCGAAAAGGTCATCTTCCGCTACGCCGACGGTTTTACCAGCGAAGTATTTTTCACCTCGCAGAACTCGCGTCCCTGGATGACCATCGGCGCGATCTACGAATTTCGCGTGCCGCCACGCGCGGTGCCGCTCACTGGAGTGCGGCTCGAGATCAAGGATAGCGCCAACTGGCGCGGGGTGGTGATTGGCGCGCACCTGATGACCGCCAGCCAGAGCTTCCGCCTGCAATCCTGGCTGGTCGCGCTTTACGCGGCATTCGGCGGACTCTCGCTCGCGCTGCTGGCCTATAACCTGTCGCTGTGGACCGTGCTACGCCACCGCTTTCAGCTGACCTATGCGGCGATGGTCGCTGCCTTGATGGCCTACACCTTCACCTCGTCGAGCATAGCGATGTTGGTGATCCCATCGCTCGCCAACAATGACCGGTTGCGGCTCAATTACATCTTCCTCGCGCTTGCGGCGGTGGCGGGCATTCGGTTCATGTTCGACTTCTTCGGCGATAAGGTGCTGTCCGCGAGATTGCATCGAACCGCCAACGCACTGTGTGGCATTTCGCTGCTCAGCGCTTTTGCATTCGCCGTGCTTGCGCCACGGTTGGGCTATTGGCTCGACCGGTTCTATTTCCTGTCGGGCGCGATCATGCTGGTGGTGGTCGTGCCGATCATCTTCGCCGCGTGGCGGGCGAGGGTGCGCAATCTCGGCCTGTTCGCGCTGGCCTGGTCGGCCCCGATCCTTGTGACATTCGCCCGGGTCGCCTATGGCCTCGGTTGGCTCGAATACAGCTTCTGGCTCGACAACGGCAACCTGATCGCGCTGTCGGTTGAATCGGTGCTATCGATCATGCTGATCGTCGGCCGCCTGCGCGACATCTATTCCGAGCGCGACGAGGCCAAGGCGAGCGAAAAGCTCGCCATGCGGCTGGCCAATTCGGATCCGCTAACCGGCCTGCTCAACCGCCGCTCGTTTATCCAGCACGCAATCGGCCGCAGCGAGGAGCACCGGCTGTTCCTGATTGATATTGACCACTTCAAGGCGATCAATGACCGGATCGGCCATGCCGCCGGCGACGATGTCCTGCGCGAAGTCAGCGCCGCGATCCAGGAGTGCCGGCCCGAGGGCAGCCTTGCCGTGCGGCTGGGCGGTGAGGAGTTCGCCCTGCTGATCCCGCTGAGCGCGCAAGTGCAGTGCCCGCCCGAACGCCTGCTCAAGGCAATGCGCCAGCGCGCCATGCCGATGGACTGGAAGGTCACGGTCAGCATCGGCTTCGTCGACGGGCGCGTGACCAGCGAAGACGATTGGAAGCGGCTCTACCGCCTCGCCGATACTGCGCTCTACCGAGCCAAGGCCGATGGCCGCGACCGGGCGTGCCGGGCCACCGACTTCGGCGCTACCAGAGCGGCGTAGCGCTTAGCTGCCAACGCGGGCCATGATCGCGGCCTCGCGTTCAGCCACGGCGTGCCACGCCGGTCGCGCGCCAATCCGGGCGTACCACGCGGCCGTGCGCGGATGGGTTTCAGTCTTGGGATCGAACCCGACGTAGCTGAGCGTGCGAAAAACCGAGGCCAGCGCCCAATCGCCAATGCTGATTTCACCGCCGGTCAGCCAGCCGCTCTCAGGAATAACGCCTTCGGTATAGGCCAATATAGGAACCAGATCGGCTTCGCCCTGCCGCGCCACGTCCTCATCGCCGGGCATGCCGAGGAACTTTGGCCCGACGAAGCGGTTGAACACGATCTTGCCGCCCGCCGGGGTAAGGATGGTGTCGGCAAATTCCTCGAACCAGATCGCTTTGCCCTTCTGCTTGGCATCGCCGGGCAGGATCGGCGGATTGGGATGCAGCGCATCGAGATAGGTCACGATCGCGGTCGAATCGGCCAAAGTGAAATCGCCGTCCTGCAGCGCCGGGATCTTGCGGAACGGACTGGCGGCGAGGAACTCGGGTGAGGGGTTTGCCGGATTGCCCAGCACCGTTTCGACCGCGATGCCCTTTTCCGTAGCGACAAGGTGAACCTTGCGCACGAATGGTGAAAGCGGGAACCCGAAGACCTTCATTTGATACCTCCCGAATGAGTCGCTTTTTGCAACGCGAACCATATTGCACCGCCGCCTTGCCCCGTATAGGCGGTTCAGCGTCATGACCGATATCCCCAACACGCAGCCCGGCACCGCCTCCGACACGATCCTGCCCGCGCCCGACCGTCAGGTCTCGGTACGCGAGCTGTTCGGGATCGACATCGACATGATGGTCCCGGCCTTCTCCGAAGCTGACGAGCGCGTACCCGATACCGACAGCAGCTATG
>JBJTLY010000076.1:0-5024 GCA_046063275.1 Novosphingobium sp.
TCAAGCACGGTGCGGTTGGCAAGCGGCACCGACTGATCAGCCACAATGCCAAGTACATCCGTCAACACCGCCGGACCGACACGATCTCTGACGCAGATGCGAAGACGATCAAGAAGTGGGCGCCCTACGGGCTCGGTTGAATTTAGGAGTACTGAAAAATGGCACGTGTCAAAAGGGGTGTAACCACCCGCGCCAAGCATAAGCGGCTTCTCGAACAGGCAGCGGGCTACCGCGGCCGCCGCAAGAACACCATTCGCGTTGCGCGTCAGGCGGTCGAAAAGGCCGGCCAGTATGCGTATCGCGATCGCAAGGTTAAGAAGCGGTCGTTCCGCGCTCTGTGGATCCAGCGCATCAACGCTGCGGTCCGCGCCGAGGGTCTGACCTATTCGCAGTTCATCCACGGCACCAAGCTGGCCGGGGTTGAGCTCGACCGCAAGACCATGGCCGACCTGGCGATGAACGAAAGCGCAGTGTTCGCGACCGTCATCGCGACCGCCAAGGCAGCGCTTCCGGCCTAAGCCGACGAGTTCAGCCAAGCGTTTCGAAGGGGCGTGGATCGGGATAACCGGTCCGCGCCCCTTCCCGTTTCAGGACACCGCCTTGCGCAAGGGGCAGAGGTAAGGCACCTTTGCCCGGTTCACGATTCTGCGCTGGGTAACAGGGGTCTTTCAACATGCTGAGCAAGCCGCTCGACGCTTCGGTCGCGGTCCGCTTCTTCATGCCCTCGCCTGCGCTCGCGCCCTATATTTCAACCTATTACCTGACCGAGGTGCACTTGCCGCCGGGCGAGTTCATCGAGGATTGGCTGCATCCGGAATGGGCAAACCTGCGGTTCGTCAGCGGCGGGACATGGCGCTCGGCACTCGGCGAAGGGTCGCTGCAGGACATGCCAGAGGCGATCCTGACCGGACCGACCAGCCTTGCCGCGCATTTTTGTCTTGGCGGCGGAGCGCGGGCCTGGGGCGTGGGCATCCTGCCGCTCGGCTGGCTGCGCCTGCTGGGCACCCCGGCCAGCGAGAATGTCGATCGTACCGTCGCCCTGGCCGGGGAGCCGGCCGGCGTTCCACTCGCCGATTTGCCCAAAATAGCCTTCGCAAGTGCGCCAAATGCGGCGGAAGAAGCCAAGCGGATCGATGCCTACCTGCTCGACCTTCTCGCCCGCTCACCTCCGCACGAGGACGAACCGCGCATCCGCGCCGCGCACACCGCGCTGGTCGATGAGGATATCGATACGGTAGCTGACCTCGCCGACCGGCTGACGATATCGTCGCGCTCGCTCGAACGGCTCAGCCTCCGGGCCTTTGGCTTTTCGCCCAAGCTGCTGCTGCGCCGCCAGCGGTTCCTGCGCAGCCTTGCCCAATTCATGCTCGACCCTTCGCTCACCTGGATCCGCACACTGGATTTCCACTATGTCGATCAGGCGCATTTCGTTCGCGACTTCCACCGCTTCATGGGCATGAGCCCGCGCCTCTACGCCGGGATCGATCATCCGGTCCTGCGCGCCGCAGCCCAAGGACGCAGCGCTGCGGCCGGGGCAGCGGTACAGGCGCTCCACAAGCCTTGACCGGTGCTGCAGCCCTGCCGGTCGAACTGTCGTTCTTCATGCCGTCCGAGGCGCTGCGGCCCTACATTTCCTCGTTCTACATGATGGACGTCCGCCTCGCTCCAGGGACGCGGATCGAGGACTGGCTGCTCCCCGAATGGGCCAGCCTGCGCATGGCCGAAACCGGTGATTGCCTTGCCGGGATCGTCCCGCAAGACCTTGCGCCGCGCTGCGGCATGATGGCCAGCGGGCCGACCAGCTTCGCCACCCGCATTTCGATCGGCAGCGCGCGGATCTGGGGCATCGGCATACTGCCGCTGGGCTGGGCGCGCTTCGTCAACGCTCCCGCCGCGCAGTACGCAGACCGCATCAGCGACGCGGCGCAGGAGCCTCCCTGGTCGGCGCTGGCCCCGGTCTATGACCTTGCCTTTGCCGATCGGGCCGAGCCGCAGGCCGTGGCGGCGCGGCTCGAAGATCATTTTTCATCGCTGCTCACCACCGGTCAGCCCGGTGAGGATGAAGACCGTATCCGCACCACGCACCGCCTGCTGATCGACGAACAGATCGGCGCGGTCAGCGACCTGGCCGATCACCTGAATTTTTCCCCGCGCACACTCGAACGGTTTTGCCTCAAGGCCTTCGGCTTTTCGCCCAAGCTGTTGCTCCGCCGCCAGCGTTTTACCCGCAGCCTTGCGCGGTTCCTCCTCGATCCCGGCCAGACCTGGACCAGCACGCTTGACGATCATTACGTCGACCAAGCCCATTTCGTGCGTGATTTCCGCCGCTTCATGGGGATGAGCCCGAGCGCCTATGCCCAGGCCCCGCACCCGATGCTGGCCGCCACTGCACGGGCACGCGATGCCGCCGTGGGCGGAGCCGTGCAGGCGCTGCATCGCCCCTGACAGGGTAAACGCAGGCGGCTTGCCAAGCGCGACCCATCGTGCAAACCTTGCCGGACAAAGAAAATCGTCGAAGCGGGGAAACTTCGGTGTCGCCAGATTGCCAGGTTGGGGTGCGGTTCTACCCGCCCCCAGAGGATATGCGTCGGTACTTCACGACCTTCTACGTGGTGGATTTCAATCCTGCCGGCGACGAACCCCTGCGCGATTCGCTGCAGCCCGAGTGGGCCGGTCTGCGCTTCTTCGATCCGGTCGGTCCCGAAGCCTGGGTCGAAGGCGGCGAGCACCTGAAGGATGTAAGATTTTTCGCCAGCGGCCCCAGTTCGCGGCCGACCCATTTCATCATGCCGCGCACCCGGATGTGGGGGATCGGGTTCCTGCCGCTGGGCTGGGCGCGCTTCGTCGGCCACAATGCCAGCGTGGCCGCCAACCTGATGTGCGATGGCCGAGCCGACCCGCGGCTCGCCAAATTTGTCCCTCTCGCCGATCGCGTTTTTGCGCCCGAGCGCGATGAAGCGGCCGAGCTTGAACGGATCGTCGCCTTCTTCCGGACGATGGACGCTCCGCCCCATGCCGATGAAAAACGCATCGTTGCAGTCCACGCGGCGCTGATCGACGAAAACCTGACCACGGTCAGCGAACTGGTCGAGCGGGTCGCGGCGAGCCAGCGCACGGTCGAGCGGATCTGCGCGCGGCATTTCGGCTTTTCGCCCAAGCTCCTGCTGCGCCGCCAGCGCTTCATGCGCAGCCTGGCGCATTTCATGCTCGATCCCACGCTCAAGTGGATCGGGGCAATGGACAGCCACTATCACGACCAGGCGCAGTTCGTCCGCGACTTCCGGGAATTCATGGGGGTGAACCCGCGCGAATATGCCGCCACCCCGCACCCTATCCTGGGGCCGATCATGCAGGAGCGGAACCGGGCTTACGGAACGCCCGTCCAGACCATGGACCGGCCCGACCCCAAAGCTGCCTGAGCCATTAGGGTTTGCACTGGCGCGCGGCATGGCTAAAGCCGCGCCATTCGCAATTGGGCGAGATGGGACGGAAATTCGTGGATTACGCACAGGCAGGCAAATCAGCACTGGACCGCATCGCTGCGGCCGGGGACCTCGATGCGCTGGAGCAGCTGCGGGTCGAATTTCTTGGCAAGGCGGGTTCGATTTCGGGCCTGCTCAAGACGCTGGGCGGGATGTCGGCGGAAGAGCGGCAGGTGGTCGGCCCGCAGATCCATGCGCTGCGGGAAAGCGTCAGTGACGCGCTGGCGACCCGCAAGGCGGCGCTCGAAGCGGCGGCACTGAGCGAGCAGCTTGCGCGCGAATTTGTCGATCTCACCATGCCTGCACCAGAAACACCGCGCGGCTCGATCCACCCGGTCAGTCAGGTGATGGACGAGCTCGCCGAAGTGTTCGCCGACCTCGGCTTTGCAGTCGCCACCGGTCCCGAGATCGAGGACGACTGGCACAATTTCACCGCGCTCAACATCCCCGAAAGCCATCCGGCGCGGGCGATGCATGATACGTTCTACTTTCCTGAGGGAGACACCTCGGATGGCGGCAGAATGCTGCTCCGCACCCATACCAGCCCGGTGCAGATCCGCGCGATGCTCGAACAGGGCGCGCCGCTCCGGATCATCGCGCCGGGCCGGGTCTACCGCTCAGATAGCGACGCCACCCACACCCCGATGTTCCATCAGGTCGAAGGTCTGGTGATAGATCGCGGCATCCATCTTGGTCACCTCAAGTGGACTTTAGAAACCTTCCTCAAGGCATTCTTCGAGCGCGAGGACATTGTTCTGCGGCTGCGGCCGAGCTACTTCCCGTTCACCGAACCTTCGGTCGAGGTCGATGTCGGGTTCGAACTGGTCGGTGGCAAGCGCGTGCTCGGCGGCAACGGCGACGCGCCGGGGCATGGCTGGATGGAATTGCTTGGGTCAGGCATGGTCAACCGCAAGGTGATCAAAGCCGGCGGGCTCGATCCCGATGAATGGCAGGGCTTCGCCTTCGGCGTCGGGGTCGACCGGCTTGCCATGCTCAAATACGGCATGGATGACCTGCGGGCGTTTTTCGACGGTGATGTGCGCTGGCTGAAGCATTACGGCTTCTCGCCGTTCGATGTGCCGACGCTGTCAGCTGGCGTGGGAGCGCAATCTTCTGTGAGGGCGGCATGAAGTTCTCGCTCAGCTGGCTCAAGGAGCATCTCGATACGACCGTAGGGGTCGAAGAGATTTCCGCCAAACTCAACGCCATCGGGCTTGAGGTCGAAGGGGTGGAGAACCCGGCCGATCGCCTCGCCGGGTTCACCGTCGCCAAGGTGCTCACCGCCGAGCCGCATCCCAATGCCGACAAGCTCCGGGTGCTCAGCGTCGATGCCGGAACCGGCACGCCGCTGCAGGTCGTCTGCGGCGCGCCCAATGCCCGCGCCGGGATGATCGGTGTACTTGGTACCCCCGGCGCGATTGTGCCCGGCGGCGGGTTCGAACTGAAGGTCAGCGCGATCCGCGGGGTCGAATCGAACGGCATGATGTGCTCGGTGCGCGAACTCGAACTGGGCGACGAACACGACGGGATTCTCGAACTGCC
>JBJTLY010000077.1:0-4049 GCA_046063275.1 Novosphingobium sp.
TAACCGGCGTAGTTGCGGCGCTCGACCAGTTCGAAGAACACCCGGCGAGCAAAGGCGCGAGTGTAGAACTGGAAATATTCGGCCTCACCGTCACGGTCATAAAGGATGTCGCGCGATGCCATGGCCTCGATCAGTTCGGGATCGAGGCCCCAACGCGCTTCAAGGTCCTCGTAGTAGTTTCGTGGAATCTCGAGCCGATCGATCCCTCCGGCAATCGCCGCATCGGCGGCGGAGAAGATGTCGCTGCAGCCAAAGGCGATGTGCTGCACCCCGGCGCCAAAGTAGTTCTGGATGAAACGCGATGACAGCGACTGCGCGGCGAGCGACCCGTTGAGCGTGAAGCGCACCGCGCCGTCGGCGCTTTCCACCGCCTGGCTCTGCACCAGTCCCATCGGATCGGCGATTTCGAGCTGCGGGGTCTTCTTGAGGTCGAGCAAGCTGACATAAAACAGCAGTCCGCTGAGGAATTCCTCGAACTGCATGGTCTGTGCGATGTGATCGATGCTGGTCAGCGCGCCCGGCGCACAAGATTCGAGCGCGATGGGGAATTCGTGCTCCCACATCGCCGCGCTCGTCGCGGCATCGACGAAATAGAGCAGACTGCCGCCGATCCCGCGCAGGCTGGGGATCGGCCATTCGCCCGAACCGACCGCCTGCTCGAACTGTTCGATGCGCAGCGCATTGGCCCGCGCCAGCACCGCCGGCACATCGTCCATCGCCAGTCCGATCGCGCAGACCGAGGCGCCGTGGACCACGTCGAAGCTGTGGGCGAGGCCTTCGGGTTCGCAGTTGATCACCAGATTGATGCTGCCTTGCGTCCAGCGCGTGACGTCCTTGCTGCGATGGCGTGCCACGGGGCTGAAGCCGAGTGGTCGGAGCATGGCGCCCAGTGCATCGGCTTCTTCATGGCTGGCGGCAAATTCGATGAATTCGACGCGGCGAGGTTCAGGGCGCGGCGGCAGTGCGGGGGTTGGCCGTGCGGGAGAGCGACTGATCCCGCCTTCGAGAAGCCGCAGCGACCGGTAACCATCAAGCGCTACGCCCTTGGCCGAACCGGCGCGGAACCGATCGTTGAAGATCTCGAGGCTCCAGTACCCCTGATAGCCGATTTGGCGGATGGCATCGGCCCACTCGTCAAGCGGGAGATCGCCTTGTCCCGGCATGCAGCGGAAGTGGCGGCTCCAGCCGAGGTAATCCATTTCCATTTGCGGTGCATCGCAGACCTGGACGATGAACAGCTTGTCGGGACGGATGTCGCCGATGCTGCTTGCTGGGATCTTCCGCGCCAGCGAATGGAAGCTGTCGAGCACCAGTCCCAGCGCGGGGTGATCGGCATCGCGCACCAGCCCCCAGGCTTCGCGGTGATCATTGACGTGTTTGCCCCAGGCCAAGGCCTCGTATCCGATCCTGAGGCCGCGTCTGGCGGCGCGCTCCCCTGCCTCGTGAAGGTCGGCGAGATTTTGTCCGCGGTCGCCCTCGCTTTGCGGCGAGCAGCTCGAACAGACCAGCAGCAGATCGGTGCCGAGTTCTGCCATCACGTCGAACTTGCGTTCGAGCCGGTCAAACGCGCGGGTGCGCTGCGCTTCGGGCAGCCCTTCAAGATCGCGGAACGGCTGGAACATGGTGCAGGCGAGGCCGAGGTCAGCCATCATCCGGCTGACATCGCGCGCGCTGAGGTTGGTCGAGAGCAGATCGTTCTCGAAAATCTCCGCACCGTCAAACCCGGCAGCCGCGATGGCGCGCAACTTGCTATCGAGCGAGCCGCTGATCGACACCGTCGCGATCGAAGTCTTGAAGTCTGAACCCATCAGGCGGCAATCCTCGCGCCGGAAGCTTTTCCCGGTCGTTGGAATCGCGTGATACCATCGCTCGCCACTTGACAAAAGAAAAATGTTAGGGACTAGTTCGACACATAAATGGGGATGCGGGATGGGCCTTGATCTGCCGACAGCTGCGCCGCTAGGCGGTAACGAGCGTGCAATTGCGCGCCCGCTGCCGCATGGCGCGGGAGGAAGTGGAGATATGCCCGTGGATATTGCCGAGAAACCGCCCCGCCGCAGCCACGCCGAAGCGCGCGAAGCGGCGATCGAGCAGATCCTCGACATTGCAACCGAGGAATTCGTCGAAAAAGGCCTGGCGGGGGCACGGATCGACGAGATCGCGGGCAAGGCGACCAAGCGCAAGATCTACTACTACTTCGGCGGCAAGGACGAGCTGTACCGCGCCGTGCTCGAGCGCGCCTATCGCCGGGTCCGCGAGAGTGAAGGCGGGGTCGACATCGAGCAGGGCTCTGCGCTCGAAGCGCTGCGCCGGTTGATCGAACACGACGTCCGCTATCACTCGCAGCACCCCGAACTGGTCCGGCTGGTGATGAACGAGAACATTCACCGGGCCGAACACCTCAAGCAGATCGAGAACCTGCCCGAGGGCAACCGCAAGGTCATCGCGATGCTGACCCGGCTGATCGAGCGGGGCGAGGCCGAGGGGACTTTCCAGACCGGGATCGACCCGATCAAGCTGCACATGAACATGACCGCATTGAGTTTCTACAACGTCTCCAACCAGTTCACCTTCTCGCACAATTTCGGGCTCGACATGTCGAGCGCGGAAGCGGTCGAGCAGCGCGCGCGTGAGGTTGCGGATATCATCACGGCCTGGGTGACGAAGCGCGACTGACGCCATTGGGCCACTGCGGCCCGGCGGACAGTCCTGCACGCCCCCAGGCTTTACGGGAGCAGGACAATGGCCGCTGTGGCAATCGAATCAGAGGCCGCGGGCCCGAGCAGCTGGACGCGCCGCGCGATGGCGGTGGTCGCGCTGTGCTTCGCGATCAATATGGCCGACGGGATCGACGTGGCGATGCTCACCTTCATCGCGCCGCGGGTCCAGGCTGACTGGGCGATCGGGCCCGACATCATGGGCCGGCTGTTCAGCGCCGGGCTGTTCGGGATGGCCATCGGCGGCATGTTCATCGCACCTTTGGCCGACCGGCTGGGGCGGCGGCGGGTGATTCTGGTTGCCCTCGCGCTGATGTCGATCGGGATGCTGGCGAGCGGGCTGGTCACAGGTGTGGTCCAGTTCTTCGTGCTGCGCGTACTGGTCGGGATGGGCATTGGCACCGTGCTCGCCGCAATGGCTGCGCTGGCGGCGGAAAGCGCGCCAGCAGCGCAGCGCAATTTCGCGGTCGGGTTGGTCCAGGCCGGCTATCCCTTTGCCGCGATCTTCACCGGGCTGATCGTCGCGCACTTGCTGCCGTTGCACGGTTGGCACGTGTTGCTCTCGGGTGCGGGTGCAATCACCGTGGCACTGTTCCCGCTCGCCTGGTTCCTGCTCTGCGACGCCTTGCCCGAGAGCGAGGACGCCAGCGTGCCGCGCGGCAGTGTGCGGGGGCTGTTCGCGCCTGAATATCGCGCCCGCACACTGGCGCTGTGGGGGGCGGTTTTTTTCGGGCTGATGGTGCTCTATTTCATCGTCAGCTGGATCACCAAGCTATCGATCCAGGCGGGCCTTTCGGAGACCAACGGGATCTATGCCGGGGCGCTGTACAATTGCGGGGCGTTTGTCGGCACCCTGTCGATGAGCCTGCTCGCGATGCGCCTGCCGCTGAGCAAGCTGGTCCCGGTGATGCTGGTCGGCGCGGCAGCGGCGATGCTGTGGTTCGGCTCGGTGCCGATGTCGGTGGCCGCGACGATGTTCACCGCATTCCTGATCGGGGTACTTCTCCAGGGCGGATACAATGGTGTCTGGCCGCTCGCCGCCGGTTCCTATCCGGCGCGGACCCGCGCCACCGGGGTGGGCTGGGCGATCGGGATCGGCCGTGCCGGGGCGATCGTCGGGCCGTGGCTGGGCGGGCAACTGATGGCCGCCAAGGTTTCGCTGCCGGTCCTGTTCGCAACCTACTGCGTGCCGTTGTTGGCCTGCGCAGCTTGCGCCTTTATGGTGCAACGTGTGACGAACCAGTCACAAACATAATTGA
Organism: Novosphingobium sp.; assembly: GCA_046063275.1. Taxonomy (GTDB): domain Bacteria; phylum Pseudomonadota; class Alphaproteobacteria; order Sphingomonadales; family Sphingomonadaceae; genus Novosphingobium. The sequence goes on from JBJTLY010000077.1 coordinate 3,977, forward strand.
CAGGAACAAGTTCGTCACATAAATGATTCGCCGGGTGTCGACCGAACCGGGTCGGCTCAGGGAGAGACGACCA